>DBEYOB010000088.1:0-5830 GCA_048173955.1 Coriobacteriales bacterium | reverse complement strand
CTTCACCCAGGCCTGCAGCTCGCGGGTGAGCGGCTCGGAGGGGGAGAAGCCCTCGGCGAGCACCACGGTGGCCTTGACGGCCTTGCCCCTGACCGGGTCGGGCACCCCGGTCACGGCGCACTCGCGCACCGCGCCGTGCTGGAGCAGGACGCTCTCGATCTCGAAGGGGCCGATGCGGTAGCCGCTCGACTTGATGACGTCGTCGTTTCTGCCCACGTACCAGAAGTAGCCGTCCTCGTCGACCCAGGCCACGTCGCCGGTGTGGTACCAGCCGCCGTGCATCGCGGCGGCGGTCTTCTCGGGGTTGCGGTAGTACTCCATCATGATGCCGTCGGGGCGGGCCGGGTCGATCTTGATGCAGATCTCGCCCTGCTCGCCGGGGTCGCACCGGCTGCCGTCGGGGCGCTGGATCTCGACGGTGTAGAGCGGCATGGGCCTGCCCATCGAACCGGGGCGGGGATGCGACCCCACGAGGTTCGCCACCGTGAGCGGCGTCTCGGTCTGGCCGAACCCCTCGAAGATCTCCATGCCCGTGTGCTCGTGCCAGAACTCGAACAGGTCGGGGTTGAGCGCCTCGCCGGCGGTGGTGAGCCGCTTGAGGGAGGTCAGGTCGTAGGCGTCGACGTCCGCCTGCATCATGAGGCGGTACATCGTGGGCGGGCAGCACAGCGTCGTCACCCGGTGGCGGGAGATGAGCGAGAGGATCTCGGGCGCGTGGAAACGATCGAAGTCGTAGGTGAGGACGCACGCCTCCATGAACCACTGGCCGTAGAACTTGCCCCACACGGCCTTGCCCCATCCGGTGTCGGCGATGGTGAGGTGCACCCCGTCGGGGTCGACGCCGTGCCAGTGCTTCGCCGTGACGATGTGGGCGACGGCGTAGCCGGCGTCGTGCAGCACCATCTTGGGGTTGCCGTTGGTGCCGCTCGTGAAGTACATCAGCATGCCCTCGCGGGCGCTCGTCTCGCGCCGGGCGAACACCGGCGAGGCGTCGCGCACGCATGCGTTGAAGTCGATCCAGCCCGGCCGCTCCACCGTCGCCCGGCAGATGCCGTCGGGACCCGAGAGCTCCGCGCCGCACGGCTCGCCCGGCGCGCAGGCCAGCGACCCGTCGTCGTTGCGCGGCGTGAGGCCGCCGCCGGCGCCGTTCACCAGGATCTTGACCTCGAGCGTCGGGCACCGGTCGCAGACGGCGTCGCACACGTCCGCGATGTCGCCGACCGAGGTCGCGACGACCGCCTTGACGCCCGCCTCGTCGATCCGGTACGACAGGTCGTGCTCCTTGAGCATGAAGGTCGCCGGCACCATGACCGCCCCCAGCTTGTGCAGGGCGGTGGCAACGAACCAGAACTGGTAGTGGCGCCGCAGGATCACGAGCACGCGGTCTCCCCTGCCGATGCCGCAGCCGGCCAAAAAGTTCGCGGTCTTGTCGCTCCAGAGCTTCATGTCCGCGAAGGTGAAGGTGTGCTCCTCGCCCTCGGGGTTGCACCACACCATCGCGCGGCGCTGCGGGTCGTTGAGAGCGATGTCGTCGACCACGTCGTAGGCGAAGTTGAAATCGTCGGGATAGCGCGTCTCGAACTTCGAGAGCACGCCGTTGGCGTCGTAGGACTCGGTGCAGTACTTCTGATGGAGGTTGCGCATGGCGGAAGGCCTTTCGTGTATTCGCAGCGCGGCGACGGTCTCCGGAGGGGCCGGCACCGCGGCACGGTGTGAAAAAGGACGGGTGCAAACGGACCTCGAACGCGAAGGGAAGCCGGTCCGCGCCGCGCGCTCGCCAAGCTTCCCATCGGTAGGTTGCAACCAGACCGGCCGCGCCGCTCGGCGCCTCCCTCGCACCCGCGTCCCCCGCCGCTGCGGAGGTCCCGTCGTGCCGGGCATCCGGTGCAGGCCGTTTTATTATCCCCGAGGCAGTAGCCTACTCTACCGACGCCTCGGGGTCATTAATCACAATGGCGAGGAACACGAGGGGCTCGCCGTCGAGCGCGATCATGCCGTGGCCGCGCGTCGAGTCGAACATGAGCAAATCGCCGGGGTTCAGCTCCTCGATGTGGTCCTCGTAGGCAAAGCGCATCCTGCCCGACAGGACATACTCGATCTCCTGCCCGTCGTGGTACGAGAGGTGGATGGGCTTGTCGACCAGCTCGGCATCGTAGGGCACGGTCACCACGAACGGCTCGGCGAGCTTGCCCTTGAAGTTGGGCGCCTTGTGCAGGTACTCGAACCCGGCGTAGCGCTTGATGTGGATGCCCTCGCCCGCGCGCACCAGCGAGTAGCGCGACAGGCGCGGGCTGTCGCCCGTCAGGAGCGCGATGACGTCGACGCCCATGCGCTCGGCGCACTTGTAGAGGAAGGTGAAGGAGAGGTCGTGCTCGCCGGACTCCTGCGCGGCGTACTCCGCCAGGCTGCGCCCCGTGGCGTCGGCCATCTCCTGCATGGTAATGCCCATATCCTCGCGAAGCGCGCGGATGCGACCGGTGACTTCCTGGATGTTCAGGTCCATGGGCTGCTCCTCTGGTGTGTCGGCGGCGCGACCGGCCGTCTGCGAGGCGGACCGGTGCGAACGCGGCGGGCGCCGCGCGCCGTTCGGGCTATTCTAGCGTAATCGGGACCGCCGTGGGAGCGGACGCCGTTCAGGTTCATCGACCGGCAAAGCGTCCTGCACGAATCGAGCACACGCGGAAGCGGGCGGCTCGCAAGACGCCCGTCCCCGCAGACGGCATCCGGACCCCGCCATCTGGGTACCATAGCGGTAACGGGTACCACGGGTACCATACCGGCAACAACCGCAGAGCCCCGACCGAGGAGCACGATCGTATGGACGACGCCGGCTGTAGCGACGCTGCCCACAGCACCCTTCCCGAACGCGAAACCGCGTGGCACGCCCTCCCGACCTCCCAGGTCTTCGAGCGCCTGGGATGCGACCCCGAGCGCGGTCTCTCCGACGCCGAGGCCGCCCGGCGCCTTGCCGAGGACGGCCTCAACGAGCTGCGGGCCAAACCGCCGCGCACGCTCGGGCAGATGGTCGTCGGCCAGATTCGCGACCCCATGATACTCATCCTCATCGTCGCCGCCGCGCTCTCCGCCGCGCTCGGCGAGCTCGCCGAAGGCGCCGTCATCCTGCTCATCGTGGTGGCGAACGCCCTCATCGGCATCGTCCAGGAGAGCAAGGCGCAGTCGTCGCTCGAGGCGCTGCGCAGCATGAGCGCCCCGCACGCGCGCGTGGTGCGCGGAGGCGAAGAGCGCGTCGTCGACGCCCGCGACCTGGTCGCGGGCGACGTGGTGCTGCTCGCCGACGGCGACATGGTTCCGGCCGACGTGCGCATCGTCGACGCGGCCAACCTCAAGGTCCAAGAGGCGTCGCTCACCGGCGAGCCGGTCCCCGTAGAGAAGGACGCCGACGCCGCCTGCCCGGCCGACTGCCCGCTCGCCGACCGCGCCACCATGGCGTACTCGTCCTCGATCGTCGCGTACGGCAGGGCAACGGGCGTGGTGGTCGCCACCGGCATGGCCACCGAGGTCGGCGGCATCGCCCGCATGCTCGACGACCAGGACGAGCTCGACACCCCGCTCAAGCGCAAACTCAACGCCGTAGGCAAGACCCTCACCGTCGTGGGCGTCGTTGTCTGCGCGGTCATCGTCGCCGTGGGGCTGCTCTACGGCAGGCCGTTCATCCCCCAGCTGCTCGTCGCCGTCTCGCTGGCGGTCTCGGTCATCCCCGAGGGCCTGCCGGCAACCGCCACCATCGTCATGGCGCTCGGCGTGCAGCGCATGGCGAAGCACAACGCGCTCGTGCGCAGCCTGCCCGCCGTGGAGACGCTCGGCGGCGCGACGGTGATCTGCACCGACAAGACGGGCACGCTCACCCTCAACAAGATGACGGCGACGCGCGTCGCCCTGGGCGCCGACTGCGAGCGGCTCGGCTCGTTCACCCCCGTCGACCTGCTCACGCGCCATCCCGACTCCTACCGCGACCTGCTGATGTGCGCCGCGCTGTGCAACGACGCCAGCTTCGACGCCGACGACCCCGGCACCGTCATCGGCGACCCGACCGAAGGGGCGCTCATCTGCATGGCGCGCGACCTCGGCATCGACCACGACGAGCTCGAAGAGCGCCACCCGCGCCTGTGGGAGCAACCCTTCGACTCGGTGCGCAAGCGCATGTCGACGCTCCACGAGGTCGACGGGAGGCTCGTCCTCTACACCAAGGGCGCGGTCGACGAGTTGCTCCCCCTGTGCGACTCCATCGTCGTCGACGGCGGCGAGCCGCGCGCCCTCGAGGACATCGACCGGGTCGAGATCTCCCAGGAATGCCTCGCCTGGTCGCAGGAGGCGCTGCGCGTCCTGGGCTTCGCGATGCGCACGGTCGAAGCCGTCCCGCCCACCGACGACGCCGACCTCGAGCGCGGCCTGACGTTCATCGGCATGGTGGGCATGATCGACCCGCCGCGCACCGAGGTCGCCCCCTCGATCGCCGCATGCCGCGACGCGGGCATCCGCACGGTCATGGTGACCGGCGACCACGGCGCCACCGCCCTCGCCATCGCCCGCGAGCTCGGCATCTTCCGCGACGGCGACGAGGAGCTCCTCGGCAGCGAGCTCGCCGCGATGGACGACGTCGAGCTCGACCGCCACGTCGGCCGCACGACGGTGTTCGCGCGCGTCTCCCCCACCGACAAGCTCCGGATCGTCGAGTCGTTCAAGCGCGCCGGGGAGACGGTCGCCATGACCGGCGACGGGGTCAACGACGCGCCCGCCCTCAAGACGGCCGACATCGGCGTCGCGATGGGCGTCACGGGAACCGACGTCGCGAAGGACGCCGCCGACATGGTGCTCCTCGACGACCGGTTCACCACCATCGCCTACGCCATCCGGGCGGGGCGGCGCATCTACCGCAACATCCAGAAGGTCATCCAGTTCCTGCTCGCGGGCAACATCGCCGAGATCGCGACCCTGCTCGTGGCGACGCTGTGCAACTGGGACGCCCCGCTCGTCGCCGTGCATATCCTGTGGGTCAACCTCGCCACGGCGACCCTGCCTGCGCTCGCCCTGGGCGTCGACCCGGCGGGAGGCGACATCATGAGGCAGCCGCCCGTCAAATCGGGCACGCTGTTCGAGCGCGACCTCGTGCGGCGCGTCGCGACCCAGGGGCTCTTCGTCGCCGCCATGACGCTCGCCGCGTTCTGGATCGGCAGGGGGACCGGCGGTCTCGCCGTCGGGCAGACCATGGCGTTCGGCGTCCTGGCGATCTCGCAGCTCATGCGCTCGCTCGACCAGCGCTCGAACGTCGACCCGATCTGGGTGCGCGGCGAGGGGCGCAACCCCTGGCTGCTCGTGGCGCTCGCAGTCTCGGTCGCGCTTCTGACGTGCATCATGGGCGTCCCCGCGCTGCAGGGGATATTCGGCATCGCCGACCTCGAGCTCTGGCAATGGGCGACGGTGCTGGGGCTGTCGGCGCTCTCGATCGTGCAAATCGAGCTCGTCAAGCTCGCCGCCCGCCGACAGCGGAAGGAGCGCGTGAGCTAGCCGGCGGGCCGGCGAGGTCGGCGCACCGGCGGAAGGCGCGGGGCCGGAGGGGCCACGGGGCCGGAGGGGCCGGCCGCGCTAACGGGCGTCGTCGTGCACGATGCCGCGGTCCGCGTCGTTCCTGCGGATCTCGACCCGGCGTATCTTGCCGCTGAACGTCTTGGGCAGCTCGTCGACGTACTCCACGATGCGGGGGTACTTGTAGGGGGCGGTCTGCGACTTCACCCAGGCCTGCAGCTCGCGGGTGAGCGGCTCGGAGGGGGAGAAGCCCTCGGCGAGCACCACGGTGGCCTTGACGGCCTTG
>DBEYOB010000087.1:0-1918 GCA_048173955.1 Coriobacteriales bacterium | reverse complement strand
AGCACCGCCTCCTCGGGGCTTCCGGCATGCAGCGTCGTGAGCGAGCCGTCGTGCCCCGTGTTCATGGCCTGCAGCATGTCGATCGCCTCGCCGCCGCGCACCTCCCCGACGACGATGCGGTCGGGGCGCATGCGCAGGGCGTTGATGACCAGGTCGCGGATCGTCACGGCCCCCGTCCCCTCGATCGACGCGTCGCGCGCCTCAAGGCGCACCACATGGGCGTCGCGGGGGAACTTGAGCTCGGCCGAATCCTCGATCGTGACGATCCGCTCGAGCGGGTCGATCTCGCGCGACAGCGCATTCAGGAGCGTCGTCTTGCCCGAGCCCGTCCCTCCCACCACGGCCATGTCGCGGCGCGTCCTCACCGCGACCGCCAAAAGCCACGCGTACCACGCGGGCAGCGAGCCGAGGCGCACCATCTCCTCGAGGGACACGATGCGGCTCGAGAACTTGCGGATGGTCACCGCCGGCCCGTCGATGGCGACGGGCGGGATGACCGCGTTGACGCGGTACCCGTTCTTGAGGCGGGCGTTGACGATGGGGCTCTGCTCGTCGATGCGCCGGCCGAGCGGGGCGATGATGCGGTCGATGGCGGTCCTGATCTGCTCGTCGCTCTCGAACACGCGCTCGGCGGGGTAAATCTTCCCGCCGCGCTCGTAGTACAGGGCCCCGCAGCCGTTGACCATGACCTCCGTCACCGAATCGTCGGCCATGAACGCCTCGAGCGGGCCGAGCCCCACGACGTCGTCGGCCACCTCCGAGGCCATCTTGCGGCGCTCGGCGTCGCTCAGCGACTCGTAGCCGCCCTCGTTCATCACCGCCGTCAGGGCGACGATCAGCTCCGCGCGGGCGCGCTGGGCGTCGGTGCCGTCCGTGATGCGCGCTATCTCGCGGTAGCCGAGCCGCTCGACCAGGGCATGCTGCAGGTTCGACCTCAGGCGCGACCACCTGCGCGAAAACGACGCGTCGACGCTCCCGTTCTCAAGCACGCGCTCTAGAAGGGACATACGACCTGCTCACCTCGCTTCTCCTTGCGGAACTTGCGGAAGACCCCCTCGCGCGCCGGGACGGCCGCAGGCGGCTGCGCCGGCTGGGGGCGGGGATGGACGGCGGGCGCGTACGGCGCGGGCTGGCAGCCGAGGTCGGCGCACAGGGCGTGCGCGGCGTCGGAGGCCGACAGGGCGAACCGGTTGCGCATCGCGAGCAGCTCCCCGGCGCTGCCGATCGCCAGCATCTGCATCACCTCCGGGCCACCGTCCACGACGCGCACGATCTGGGGCGTCTGGACCTCGAACTGGGCGCGCGACAGGAACCCCTCGTCGCGGTGGCGCGGGTCGCACCGGTTCATGACCGTCACCAGCTTCGTCCGGGCGACCCCCATGCGGGCGCACAGGGCCTGCTGCGCCGCGAGGGACTCCAGGGCGAACGCCCGCTGGTCGGTCACCAGCAGGCAGCGGTCCGCCTCGTCGAGAACCTGGGCGACCACCTCGTTGACCCCCGACGGGAGGTCGACCACGGCGATGTCGGCGCCCGCCCGCGCGGCCCGCAGCAGGCGCCCCGCGATGCCGCTCAGCAGCTCGGCCTGCTCGGGCACCCGGCAGAACTCGTACGCCGCCAGGCACGGCTCGGGGGTCGTCCGGCAGCGGGCGAGCGTCCGCGCGTCGACGCGCACCTGCTCCGGGGGCGCCCCGACGTCGATCAGGCCGTCCGTCTCGTCCGCCCCCAGATAGCCGAGGCACGTCCCGAACTGCAGGTCGAGGTCGACGAGGGCGACGTTTGTTAGCGCTAATGTAAAACCCGCCGATTCCGCAAACGCATACCCGCCAGTTGCGCCAACGCAGATGTGCCAATCCCGCCAACGTTCTTCCGCCGGTTTCGCCAACGGCGCCGCTAGTCTCTTGGGCGTCGTACCGGACGC
>DBEYOB010000086.1:0-12884 GCA_048173955.1 Coriobacteriales bacterium | reverse complement strand
CGCGCCGCCCGCGCGTCCCGCAATGGCCCGAAACGCATTCCAGCGCCCCGTCGACGGACGGCCGGCCGATTCGGCGCCCCCGCCGACCAGCGGCAGAAGGGCGACCCCGACGAACGGGAGCGCAAAGACGAGCCCCAGGGCTATCGGGCGCTCGAAGGCCACGGTGAGCATCGAAAGGCATCCCAGCGCGACGGCGCCCACCCCGAAGCTCCGCACGACGAACGTACGCCCCAGCGGCATGGCGCGCTGCACCCAGAAGAACACGAGGATCGGCCCGCCGACCGAGTACAGGACCCACAGAAGCGCCTGGATCCCTTCGGAAACGGGAACGATCAAGTACCTGTCGGCCAGACCGACCGAACACGACAGGGCGGCCGCGACGGCCCACGGCAGGCGAGCCGGACGGCGGACAGGGCGAAAGCAGAGACGGGCGACGCACGCGCCCAGAACCGCCAGGCACGCAATCGACGTGAGGAGCGGCATGCCGTTGTGGTCGTCGACATAGGCAAGGACGGGAAGCCGTTCGCTTTCCAGCGCGAACAGGAAGATGCCGAGACACAGCCCCGAGACGACCGTCGCCTTTTGGGAAACGGCAGACCCGCGCGAATCAAACCACCGCAGCCCGCCGCCCACCGTCCCGTCCTTCATCGCACCCCCCGACACGGTCCCGTCTCCTCCGCCGTATTGTACATCAGGGAGGCCGGGCGGCCCCCGGCCTTTGAAAAGCCACCGCGCCGCCGCGCCCGCGACAACGTCTAAACGCCCTCTCAACGCTGCTCAACGCCCTGCTTACCTCAAGGTGCGGTAGAAAAATACCGCACGTCCTCCCCCGTCAAATTAATACCGAAATGCGGCCGATTCGGCAAAGGACCGCCCTCGAGCACAATGGGCCCGTGGCGTCACGCGGGGAGGCGGCGCCACGGGCCCGAACCGGGCTCGATGCACTGCTGCCGCGCCGTTTGGCGACTCGGCCCGAGGCGCCCCGCTTCCCCACGGCGGCACCTCCGGATCGACGCCGGACCGCGGCAGGTGAGAGAGGAACCGCTGTGGAACGAGAACTGAGAGAGGGAGGACTTGCTGTGGAACGCGAACTAAAGTGGTCGCTCAATACCGACATGTCGCGCCGTTCGTTCGTGGCCCTGGCCGCGGCGACGGGTTTGGCGATTGCCGGCACCGGCGCCTCGACGGCCCTCGCCGAAACCCACAACTCCGGCTCCGTGCCCTCGGGTGAGGGAACGCAGCACATCCGCACCATGTGCCGCGGCTGCGGCAAGATGGAGTGCGCCGTGTGGGTGACCGTCGAGAACGGCCGCGCCGTCAAGATCGAGGGCGACGAGTCGTCCATGGCCTCGTACGGCAACTGCTGCTCGAAGAGCCAGGCGTCGCTGCAGGCATGCTACCACCCCGACCGCCTGCGCTACCCGCTCAAGCGAACCAACCCCAAGGGCGACGACGACCCGGGCTGGGTCCGCATCAGCTGGGACGAGGCCCTGCAGACGTCGGCCGAGAAGATCAACGAGATCAAGGAGCAGCGCGGCAGCAACGCGGCGATGACCATGTGCGGCACGTCGCGCATCTACTGCATGGCGAGCGCCCTGGGCCTCACGGGCATCCTCGACACGGTCAACACCGACCAGGCGTACCAGATCTGCAAGGGCCCGCGCCACGTGGGCACGTCGCTGCAGTCCAACCGCGCCTACTCGTGGAACGCGACCGTCGACCGCGCACCCGTCCTGGTGGTGTGGGGCGGCGGCGCCGAGCTGTCGAACTATGACGACTCGTGCCGCACCATGGTCGACGCGGCCATGAAGGCCGAGAAGTTCATCATCGTCGACCCGCGCATGAGCAACCTGGGCAAGGAGGCCGACATCTGGCTCCCCCTGCGCCCCGGCACCGACGCCGCCATGGCGCTGGGCTGGCTCAACGTCATCGTGAACAACAAGCTCTATGACGAGATGTGGGTCAAGCGCTGGACCGACCTGCCCTACCTCGTCGTCGAGGACATGGACCCCACCCCCACCTCGGCCGGCTCGCGCTTCAACGGCGACCCGCTCATGACCAAGCTCCTCAAGGAGAGCGACATCCTCGAGGGCGGCTCGGACACCCGCTTTATGGTGTACGACAAGATCAGCGGCGAGCTGGTGTGGCACGACGCCTCCACGGGCTACTGGCAGGGCGAGAAGCCGCTCGAGCTCAAGGAGAGCACGCGCGAGATGGAGGGCTTCGTGCCCGACCTGCCCAACGCGGTGCCCGGCGTCGAGCCCGGCTACGTCGTCGAGAAGACCGACTTCAGCCGCTGCGACCCGCTGATCGACCCCGACTACGAGTGCGGCGAGATCGAGGTCACGCTCAAGGACGGCACCGTCGTGACCGCCAAGCCGGTGTGGAGCTACTTCGTCGACCACCTGGCCAACTATGACCCCGACACCGTCGCCGAGATCACCGGCGTCGACGCCGACCTCATCGTCGAGGCCGCGACCACCTACGCCACCCCGCTGCACCCCGAGACCGGCTACGGCAACGGCGGCATCCAGTACATGCTCGCCATCGAGCACGCCTGCAACTCCGTCCAGTGCTCGCGCGCCATCGACGCCATCGTCGGCCTCACCGGCAACTTCGACACCCCCGGCGGCAACCGCGGCCAGACCCAGGGCCCCATCGGCATGGAAGAGTTCGACATGGGCGCCGAATGCTCCATCTTCCCGATCCCGGGCACCGAGAACGTCGACAAGTGGGCCAACGTGGCCGGCGCCGTCGACATCCCCATGCTGCCCGACCTGGGAATCTGGGGCGACTCGACGGCCATCTGGGACTGCTGCAACCGCAGCGAGCGCGCCCAGTACCCCATCTACATGGGCGTCTGCCAGTCGGGCGACCTCATGAACATGTCGAACGCGCTCTACGCGTGGGAGGGCTTGAAGCAGCTCGACTTCTTCCTCGACCTGGACCTGTGGCACACCCCCACCTCCCAGCTCGCCGACATCCTGCTGCCCGTCCGCCACTGGCTCGAGGTCGACTGCGTCCGCACCTCCCAGGGCAGCGGCGGCCACGAGGGCTGCCACTGCAAGACCGTCGCCCCGCTCGGCGAGACCTGGTTCGACGTCGACGTCATCATCCAGCTCGCCAAGGCCTGCGGCGTGCCGTGGCACCCGAGCGCGGAGACCGACGAGGAGATCTGGCCCGACTCCATCAAGGACCTCGACGCCGCGGTCGCCAAGTACGAGCCGCTCATCGCCGACTACCCGGGCGACAGCCTGTGGGAGAAGTTCAAGAACTACTTCCAGGAGCAGGGCATGCAGGACTGCAAGAAGCTGCAGCCCGACACCTGGGGCACCTACCGCCGCTACGAGACGGGCGTCAGGATCGCCTCGCAGAACGTGGGCGGCGGAGGCGTGGAGTTCGGCGCGCCCGGCCTGGGCACGCCCACCAAGAAGCAGGAGATCTGGTGCACCAAGCTTGAGACGGTCCACTCGGCCGAGCACCCGTTCTACGGCCAGGACATCGACCACTACTCGCTGCCCGACTCCAAGAGCGGCGACCAGTTCGACAAGATCGGCCCGTTCACGCTTCCCACCTACACCGAGCCGCCCGAGGGTCCGGTGGCCAACCCCGAGTACGCGGCCGAGTACCCCTTCATCATGACCACCGGCCGCCGCATCCCGGTGTACTTCCACTCCGAGCACCGTCAGCTCCCCTGGTGCCGCGAGCAGTGGCCCGCCCCGCGCGTCGAGATCAACCCCGCCGACGCGGCCGAGCTCGGCATCGAGCAGGGCGACTGGGTGTGGATCGAGACGCCGCGTCACAAGATCCGCCAGGTTGCCGACCTGTACTACGGCATCCGTCCCGGCACCATCAACTGCGAGCACCAGTGGTGGATGCCCGAGTTCCACGGCGCCATGAAGGGCCTCGACCTCGTGAACGTCAACGCGCTCGTGAACAAGGACCTGCGCGACCCCATCTGCGGGTCGAGCTACGCGCGCGCCTACAACGTGAACATCTACAAGGCCACGGCCGAGAACTCGCCCAACGGCAACCCCGTCCCGTGCGACGTCGACGGCACCGAGATGATCTACACCCCCGACGACCCGCGTCTGAAGGAATGGCTGCCCGTGTACGATGACGAGGAGAGCCAGCGCAACTACGCAGAGAGGAACGGTGTTCAGCTATGAGTCGCCATGCGATCATAACGGATTTGAACAGGTGCGTCGGCTGCCTCGCGTGTTCGGTGGGCTGCAAGGTCCAGAACAACGTCCCCATCGGGCATTTCTGGAACAAGGTCGTCCGCATGGGCCCCGTGCCCAAGGAGGAGGGCGGCCAGTTCCCCAACGTCGAGATGTACTTCCTGCCGCTTTCGTGCCAGCACTGCGCCAACCCCCAGTGCGTCGAGGTCTGCCCCACCGGCGCGTCCTACAAGCGCGACGACGGCGTGATCATGATCGACAAGGACGCGTGCATCGGCTGCCAGGCCTGCCTCAGCGCCTGCCCCTACGGCGTCCGCTACCTCGACGAGGACGAGGGCGTCGTCCAGAAGTGCAACCTGTGCGCCGACAAGCTCGACGAGGGCCAGCTGCCCCAGTGCGTGACGCAGTGCGGCGGGCGCGCCCGGTACTTCGGCGACCTCGACGAGGGCCTCGAGTCCTTCGAGGGGCCCGCTCCGCTCGACATCTCCTCGGGCGACGACTACAAGAAGCTCAACCCCGTCGACTACGACGCCAACGTTGGCAGCCGGGCGAAGATGCTCGACGTGGTCACCGAGTTCACCGAGGACGAGCTGTACCACCTGAACGACTCGGGCAACGACCCGAGCTTCGCCTACATCCTGCGCGGGGTGACGTGGCAGACCGATCCGGAGTTCTTCTTCGACCCGACGGCCCCCACCAAGTCGCGCGCCGACTCTAAGCCCGCAATCTAGGGCAAGCAGACGAACCCGGGGGCCGGTGCATCGACACGGCCGGCCCCCGGGCCGCACGAAGCAAGGGGTGACTATGACTGACCTCACGATTGGCGGGCCGTTCGACGACGAGCTCGACCTCATTGAGACCGATTGCGGATACGACCCCCTCGAGGAGGTCGAGGAAAAGGACGCCGACGAAAAGGCCGAGACGTTCGGCTACAAAGGCTCGCCGGACGAAACGGCGCAGGACGAGCCCGAGAAGCCGCAGCTCCCCGCCCGGGAGCGCATCGCACAGCTCTTCGCCGACATGCCGCCGTTCAAGAGGTGGTTCCTCGCCATCCTCGACGCATGCAAGGAGGAGCGGACCGCACAGCAGGTCGAGGAGCTCGTAGACGGGTTCGAGAAGAGGCGCCAGTGCGTATACAGCGCCGCGAGCTTCTGCACCATGCTCGAATCGGCCGGGGCGCTCCAAAAGCTCACCGTCGACGGAACGCCCTACGAAGAGGTCGAACCCCAGCTCGTCGAGGTCGAGGAGGACGGGCGGAAGTTCCTGCGTCCGACCCCTCCGCCCGAAGTCGTGTGGAAGACGACTCCGGAAGGCCTCGAAGCGCTCGGCGACGACGACCCGCTCGGGGAGCTGGTGCAGATCGTCGACGGGCAAGAACAGGGCTATGAAGACGTGTTTCGGGAGATTCTGGGCATGTGCGACGGCGACGGCTCGTCGATCAACCAGATCAAGCAGCAGGTCAACTCGAACCCGATCCTCGAGTACCCCAAGAAGACCGCACAGTTCTTCATGGACTATCTCGACCGCAACGGCGCCATCGAGTGGGACGGCGCCTGGAAGATCACCGAAATAGGCCGCGCCCTGCTGGGCCATCTGGAGAACAGGTAACCGGCGCGCCGTCGCAACCGAGCAGAGGGAGAGGGACATGACAGTGGAGAACATGGCGCCTAGCGCCGACAACGCCGTGCTCAGCGAAGACGACCGAGCGACGATGGTCGATCTCAGCGAACGACGTGAAAACATGTACGGCCTGCTCAGCCGCCTGTACCGCGTCGAGGTCGATCCCGAGTTCTACGGCAACCTGTGCGGGGCGTCCTTCCCGACGGGCACGGGCAACGACGACGTCGACGCCGGCTACCGGCTCGTCGCGACGTACTGCGCGACCCAGCACGACGACCCTCTGCTCGACCTGGCGCGCGACTACGCCCGCGTGTTCATCGGCCACGGAAACAACTCCTACGCGGCCGCCTATCCGTTCGAATCCGTCTACACGTCGGAGAAGCGCCTGCTCATGCAGGAGGCGCGCGACGAGATTCTGCAGATATACGCCCAGGGGGGCCTGCAGGTCGGACCCGACTGGCACGACCCCGAGGACCACATCGCCCTCGAGCTCGAATATATGCAGATCGCCGCCCGCCGAACCCGCGAGGCCCTTCTAGAGCGCGACGACCGGCGTGCCCTCGAGCTGCTCGACGACCAACGCCGCTTCTTGCTGCGCCATCTCGTCTCCTGGACGCCCATGCTGGTCAACGACATGAGGAGGCTTGCCCAGACTGACCTGTACCAGGGCCTCGCGCTTCTGACCAAAGGGCTCCTCGCCGAAGACCGCCGGTTCTTGGACAGCGTCGTGGCAGACGGCGCCGAAGCATAGGCAATCGAAGCCTGGGAGGGCAGTCATGGCAAACGAGTGGCTTGCGTGTCGGCGATGGCCGCATCTAACGGGCGGGGAAAGCCCCGAGTTCATCCGCAGGGGAACGGCGCATCTCATCGAAGGCGGAAGCGCCTTCCAACGCATGGACGCGCTGGCCGCACAGGTCGCCGAAACGTCGGGAGACCCCGGCGCGGCGCGGGACACGATCGTGGTGTGCGCCGACCCCTCCGCCGCGTCGCGCATGCGGCGGAAGCTGGAGTCGGCTGCGGCCACCGGCGCCGGCTCCATCCGGGTCGTCACATGCCGCGAGCTTGCCTGCGACATCCTCCGGCAGTCTCAGGCGGCGGAAGCGGTCGGCCTGACGTTCACCTCCGGCCGCACGCGCATCCTGTCCGCCTATGAGACCGACTTCGTGATGGAAGACGTCAAGACGCTCGGTACGCGCCCCAAGAGGCTGCGCGAGCTGCTCAAGTTTCTCTACCGCGGTTGGACCGAGCTCTCCGACGAAGACCCAGACTGGCTTTTCATGGCAGAGGAGATCGAAACGCTCGAGTTTTTGACCGAGGAGCTGTGCTACCTGGGCGCCGTCATGGAACCGCAGATAAGCAATCTGGCGACAAAAGCCCTTCGCATGGACCGGGACCTTCTCGAGCGTTCGAGAATCGGCCGCATGTTCGTGCTCGACTACCAGAACCTCAGCCGGGCGTCGCAGCTTCTGTGCCAACTGGTGGCCGACCGATGCCTCGTCGTTGCCGCCGACGGCGAAAACTGCGCCGAGGTGCACGAGAGCTATCCCTATCTCAAGGGGGTCGAGGACTTCCTGCGCCTGAACCCGGCCGCCTCCGTCGCCAAGCTGGACGGTGGCGCCGGAAACCCCGCCCGCCGCTCGCTCGCATGGCCGACGCCGACAGACGAGATAGCGGGCGTGGCCGACGAGATAGCCGCGTCGGTCGAAGGGGGCCAGAACCCCTCGGACATCGGCGTGATGACCCTGCACCCCTGGTGGGCGCGCCGCATGGCCCATGCCCTCGAACAGCGAGGGGTGCCCGTCAACGCCTGGTACTCCCCGCTCAGACTGCGCGGGGACATACGCGACCTCGACCGATGCCTCGACCTGCGCGTGGCGACGCTGCTGCGCATGCTCGCCGACCCCCACGACGCCGCGGCATGGCGCAGCTGGTTCGGGTTCGGGGATTACCTGACCCGAAGCAACCTGTTCGCCGATATGCGCAAGGCCCGGCAGAACGCGGCGTACCCCGGAGACGCGCGCCGCGACCTCGAGGCCTTCGGCTTCGACCTCGGCTGCGACCTCGACCCGCTCATGCGCGAGGCATCCGCCCTGCGCGGTCCCCGACTGCTCGGCTGCCTGGTGGAAACGCTCGCCGGAAGCGGCGCACCCGTTCCCCACACGCTCCGACCGCTCCTTGCGCTGGGTCCCAACGCCGACGCCGCACAGATGGTCGCCGATCTGGACCGGCGCCAGTTCTTTGCCGGCATTCCCAGCCGCGAAGGTGTGACCGTATCGTCCTACGAGGCCATGGCCGACCTCGAGTTCGGCCACGTATACGCCGTCGGCTTCGTCAACGGGCTGTTCCCGAGCGCTTCGTTCTTCGACCTGACCAAGGTCTCCATCAACAAACAGGAAAAGATGCGCGCGCAGGACGAGCGGACGGCGCATGCCATGGCGCGCCTTGCACGCGAAAGCATATGCGTAAGCCGATTCGAACGGGCCGAGCATGAGTTTGCCGAAAAGGTCGGCCTCAGGCAGGCGCGCATTTTCGCCGCCGACGACAGCGGGACCCAGCTCAGCGAAATCGAACCGAGCATATACACCGACGTGCTTCTGGGAAACGCGTAACGGCGGCCAAGGTCGCGTCGTCGGAACCGAACTCCACATTCATGAAAGGAGATTGACATGAGCACCAGTTTGATCGGGTTTCTTATCTCGATCGCAATCGCCCTGCTTTTGGTGTTCCCCTTGGCAAAACCGCTCCGTACGCACCCGGGAGCGTTCTATGCGGCCGCGCTCGTCCTGACTGCGCTCTATGCCTGGGCGATTTGGTCGGACGCAAACCTCACGCAGGTCCGCGGCCTGTGCATGGTTCTGCAAAAAGGCTACCTCTCGAGCATCCTCCTGGCCGTCGTGATGTTCACCGGCTGCTTTGACGAGGGAACCGCCGTGCGCAGGCATCTGCAGCCCATTCGAGGCGAGCTTTCGATCCTCTCGTTCATCTTCATCGTCGGGCACCTCTGCATGTACCTGCCGGCATACCTCCCCCGGCTCGGAGCGGTGTTCTCGTCTCGAACGAGCGTCGCACTGTCCCTGGTCGTGGCGTTCGCGCTGACCATCCTCTTCGCGATTCTCACCGTCACCTCGTTCCGGGCAATCCGCAAGGCCATGAACGCGAAGGCCTGGAAGGCCCTCCAGCGCTTTGCCTACCTCATGGTGGCGTTTCTCGCCGTCCATGTGTGGTTCGTGCTGGGAGCTTCGGCCTTCGGGGGAAGAACCGTGCTCGCTACCGTGAGCTTTGCCGCATACGTCTTGATCATCCTCGCATACTGCGTGCTCAGGGTCCTCAAGTTCCGGCGCGACGCACGGCGCCATGACGCCCGGACGGAGACCCCTTCGATTCAGGCGGAAGCATAAAGAGACCGGGCGTCCCCCGTATTGACCAAATCCTTGCGTCCCCCCATCCCCCTTCCTGCGCCCGCGCGTCCATTTCGGCGCGCGGGCGCAGCGATTACGGGCGCACGTGGTTACGGGCGCACGTATGGCACCCGCCGCGCGATGCGCCCACCCCGACGCATCCATGACGGCGCGCACATGCCGATATGCGCCAACTTGCAAACCCCGTGTCAAGAAAATCGCGTCCGCCTGGCCAAAATCCGCGATCGTGAAGAGCATCCGCAGCCCAGAACGCCGCCACGGACGTCGCCGAACAGGCGTTTTGCCGATTGACGGGCGGGACCAACCGACCCCGTCGGCGACACGGGCAAAGAAATGCCTGGTCGTTTCCGCCCAAGGTGCCCCTGTTGCTCTTCACGATCGAGGTTTTTGGCCAGCGAGAGCCCGTTTCACTGACACGGCCGACCACTGATCAGGCCGGCCGATTGTTGGCAAGCCGACAGGGCGGCGGCCCCACACCCGAACGACAAAGGGCCGGCCCGGAAGGGGGGCGCGAAGCGCCCCGTCCGGACCGGCCCTCATCGCCGGAATCCCTATCTCCGGCCGCCTACGTCGGCCTGCAATTCGTCTGCCAGTACCGGTCCGCAGCACGCAGCCGGCACGGCACAATTACTCGCTGCGCAGCGCCGTCACCGGGTCGCGCTTCGCCGCCATGCGCGACGGGATGATGCCGCCGACGAGCGTGAGCACCACGCTAATGGCTATGAGGATCAGCGCGCCGATCCACGGCAGCTGCGCCATGCCCGAGATGCCCGTCAGGCTGTGGATGATGACGTTCGCGGGGATGAGCAGCAAAAGCGTCACGCCGATGCCCAGCGCACCCGAGAACAGGCCGATCACGAACGTCTCGGCGTTGAAGACGCGGCTGACGTCGCGCTTGCTCGCGCCGATGGCGCGCAGAATGCCAATCTCCTTGGTGCGCTCGAGTACGCTGATGTAGGTGATGATGCCGATCATGATCGAGCTGACCACGAGCGAGATGGCCACGAACGCGATGAGGATGTAGCTGATCGCGTCGATGACCGTGCGTACCGAGCTCATGATGAGCCCCACATAGTCGGTGTATTGGATGACCTTGTCGTCCTCGCCCTGGTCGCGCATCTTGTCGTTATAGTCGTTGAGGATGCTGGTGATTTCCTCCTTGGATTCGAAGTCCTTGGCGTACAGGGAGATGCGCGACGGGCTGTCGAGGTCGCTCACCTCGAGGATCTCGAGGTTGCCCTCGTAGGTCGCCGTCGTGGTGGGCTGCGTCAGCACGGAGGCGAACTGGGCGACGATCTGGTCGTCGGGCATGCCGGCCGCCCGTGCCTGGTCGATCTGCGCCTGAACCGCAGCCCGGCTCGCCTCGTCGAGCGTGTTCATGTAGGCCGTCACGTCGTCCATCGTGTAGGTGGGGTTCTCGGCCGGGGTGAAGGCGATGCCGGTGAACACGTCGACGTCGGGATTGTTGAGCTGCTGCTGGACGATGGTGCTCTCGGTGTTCTTCTCGACGACGTACTCGGTCAGTTCGGCCGTGTAGCCGATTGAGCCGTTGTCCTCCTCGATGGCCGCGTTCTCGTTGGGGCAGATGATGCCGACGACGGTCAGCGGCTCCGCAGCGTCCACGACCGACTTCATGTACTCCTCGTCGCCCGAGCGGTCGGTCCAGGTGCCGTCCTCGTTCTGGCTGTAGTAGGCGCTCGGCAGCACCAGCTTGAACTGCAGGTCGAGCAGCTCGTCGTAGGAGTAGCTCTCCACGTCGGGCTCGTCGAGCTCCTCGCCCGCATAGGCGTCCTGAATCATCTGCGACAGCTCGGCCTGATCCTTTATGCCAAGCGCGTAGAGCAGGTAGTCGCTCACCGTACCATCGTTCTCGGTGATGATGACGACTTCGTTGTACGCCTCGGGCAGACGGCCCGCCAGCACGTCGTACTGGCTCTCGAGCAGTTCATCGTTGTCCATGAGCTGCTTCCACACATCCACCGAGCTGCCGCCCATCGAGCTCATCGACGACGCCATGTCGCTCATCAGGCCGCTCGCCGCGTCGGCGGTGGAGTTCTGCCCCTCCTCCTGCTCAAAGCCGAGACTCGTCATGACCGTCGAGGGGTTGGTGCGCACCAGGCCGTTCGAGGTGTCGGCGGCGTAGGCGTAGATCGTCGTGTCGTAACCGTACTGGATGTCATTCACGAGGTCCTTGATCCGCGCCCCGTCGCTGTCGGAATCGTCGATGTAGGCCTTGAACGCCTCGAGGTCGTTCGTCGTGCTGCTCGACGTCATGCGCTGGATCATGTTCGTCATGATGTTGTCGCTCAGCACGGCGTCGACCGGGCGCTCGTCCTCCGCAGCGGCATCAGCCGCAATCGCCGAGGACATGGAGGTAAGCATGGAGGCGAAGTCGGCCGTCTTGGCCTCGAGCGTCACCGGGTAGCTGCTGAGCGTGTCCTCCTCGACGCCGGAGATGTACTCGTTGGTGCCGTTGGAGAGCGACAGGATGAGCGCGATGCCGATGATGCCGATCGACCCGGCAAACGCCGTGAGGACCGTGCGCCCCTTCTTGGTACGGAGGTTGTTGAACGAGAGGCCGAGCGCCGTGAGGAAACTCATGCGCTTCTTGCCCTTGCCCGACGCCTCACGCGCTTGCTTCTCGGCACGGCGGCGTTCCCGGCGCGTCATGGGAGCCTGGGAGCGACGGAAGGAATCCGGCGGCTCGCACGGCATCGTGTCGGCCGTTATGTGCCCGTCCTGGAGACGGACGATGCGCGTCGAATACTGCTGGGCGAGCTCGGGGTTGTGCGTCACCATGATCACAAGGCGGTCTTGGCTGAGCTCCTTGAGGATCTCCATGATCTGGACCGAGGTGGCCGAGTCGAGGGCGCCGGTGGGTTCGTCGGCCAGGATGATCTCAGGGTTGTTGACGATGGCGCGCGCAATGGCGACGCGCTGCATCTGGCCACCGGAGAGCTGTGTCGGTTTCTTATGCATCTGGTCGCCCAGACCGACGCGAATGAGGGCCTCTTCGGCGCGACGCAGGCGTTCTTTGCGCGAGACGCCGCTGATGGTCAGCGCGAGCTCGACGTTGCGCAGGACGGTCTGGTGCATGATGAGGTTGTAGCTCTGGAACACGAAGCCGATCGAATGGTTGCGGTACGTGTCCCAGTCCTTGTCGTTGAAGCCCTTGGTGGAACGCCCGTTGATGACAAGGTCGCCCGTCGTATAACGGTCAAGGCCGCCCAGGATGTTGAGCAGGGTCGTCTTGCCGCAACCCGACTGGCCGAGAATCGAAACGAACTCGGAATCGCGGAAGGTGACGCTGATGCCCTTGAGGGCGCGCACGATGTCGTCGCCTACCGGATAGTCCTTGTAGATGTCCCTCAGTTCGAGCATGCCATGCTGTCCTCTCTCACGAAGCAGATAGCATGAACCTTACCCGTTGCTCGACCGAGATAATTTAGGAACTGAACATTCCAGAAAAAAGTAAACAGTTGAAACAGGGCGCCTGGCACAAAAGAGAGGCCTGGGGACAAAGGGCTTGAAGCCGCGGCAGAAAACATCCCTATAAACGCGAAAAGGGCCCCTCGGGGCCCTCCGCATGCTGCCTTGGAAGCGCGGCCCGCGGGCCGGCGGCGCCCTACTCTCCCGCGGGGCCTCCCCCGCAGTACCCTCGGCG
>DBEYOB010000085.1:0-9177 GCA_048173955.1 Coriobacteriales bacterium | reverse complement strand
CGACGAGACGGCGCGCCGCCTGCGCGCGCTCGGCCTGCGCGGCCTGCTTGCCGAGCCGAACCGGCGCCTGGCGGTCTCCGCCGGCCGGCTCGAGGCGCTGTCGCCCCTTGCGGTCATCGCGCGCGGGTACTCGATGGCGCTCGACGCGTCGGGCCGCGTCGTCTCGAGCGTGGGGGACGTGCGTCCCGGCGACGCCCTGGAGGTCCGCGTCTCCGACGGCGCGGTCATATGCGACGTCTCATCCGTCCGGCCGGGGGTTCCCGGCGGGGCGTTTCCCGGCGCTTAGGGCGCGACAACACGACGAAAGGGACATGCCATGCAGCAATCCAGCCAATCCAGCGCACGGCCGGTCGACGGGCTGACCTACAACGAGGCCAACGCCGAGCTCGAATCGATCGTCAGGGCGCTCGAGTCGAACCAGCTCGAACTCGAGGAGAGCCTCTCCCTCTACCAGCGCGGCGTCGAGCTCCTCGCCTCGCTGCGCGCCCGCCTGACCGAGGCGGAGCAGAAGGTGGGCGCACTCATGGGGGAGATAGAGATAGAATCGGACGAGCGCGACACGACCCTGAGCTAGGCGTGTCCGCCCCGCTTCGGATACCGTAGGTCCGCATGGAAGGAGCCGCGATGAGCGACTGCATTTTCTGCAAGCTGGCTAGCCACGAGATCCCCACCGACGTCGTCTACGAGGACGACCGCTTCTTCGCGTTCAGGGACATGAACCCCCAGGCGCCCGTGCACATCCTCGTGATTCCCAAGCGCCACTTCGCCTCGGTCGCCGACGGCGTCCCCTCCGACGTCTTGGGCGGCCTGCTCGAGACGGCCGTCAAGGTCGCGCGCCAGGCCGGCGTCGCGGACGACGGGTTCCGCCTCATCATGAACACCGGCGAGAACGCGGGGCAGACGGTGCGCCACCTCCACTGCCACGTGCTCGGCGGCGTCAAGATGGACGAGGGGCTCCTCTAGGTTTCAGAAAACCGCCGATCGGCGGCGATGTGGCGCAGATGTGGAGGGGGCGTCGGCGGGCGTCCCCTTTCGTCCCTGCAGGCTTGCCGTCCGCCCGGAACGGGGCCGCCCCCGGCGCCCGCGAACTACAATTGACTCTCGGCTGCAACGCCGCCTCGTATCGATCCGTGCACCGGTCATGGCCGCTTGGGACTCGTGCGCGCTCTCTTGGAGGACGACATGAATGTTCTGGTGGTGAACGCTGGCAGCTCGTCGCTGAAGTACCAGCTCATCAACGTCGAAACGCGCGACGTTCTTGCAAAGGGCGCATGCGAGCGCATTGGACTGGGAGACTCCGTGTTCTCGAGCGAGACGGCGGGCAGGTCCTCCGAGCTCGTGCTACCGATACCCAACCACCGCACCGCGATCTCGCTCGTGCTCGGCACCGTGCTGCAGGGCGGCGGGCGGGGCGCGGTCGACGCCATCGGGCACCGCATCGTGCACGGCGGCACCTATTTCACCGACTCGTGCCTGGTGGACGACGAGGTCGTCCGCAAGATCGAGGAGATCGCACCCCTCGCGCCCCTGCACAACTACGCAGCCGCCTCGGTCATCGAGGCCTGCCGCGAGGTTCTGCCCAACGTCCCCAACGTCGTGTCGTTCGACACGTCGTTCCACGCGACCATCCCCGAGGTCGCGTGGCGCTACGCCCTGCCGTACGACCTCTGCGAGCGCTTCAACCTGCGCAAGTACGGCTTCCACGGCATCAACCACCGCTACGTCGCCATGACGGTCGACTCCCTGACCGGCGGGCAGGCCCGCCGCGTCATCAGCTGCCATCTGGGCAACGGTTCGTCGCTGTGCGCCATCGAGGACGGGCGGGCCGTCGACACGACGATGGGCTTCACCCCGCTCGACGGCCTCATGATGGGGACGCGCTGCGGGTCCATCGACCCGGCGGCGGTCACCTTCGTCCTCGAGAACTCCGACCTCACGGCCCGCGAGGTCGACACCGTCATGAACAAGAAGTCGGGGCTGCTCGCCGTGTCGGGCCTCACCAACGACATCCGCGACCTCATCGACGCGGCCGAGGGCGGCAACGACCGCGCGCGCCTGGCGATCGACATGTTCTGCTACTCGGCGCGCAAGCACCTCGGGGCGATGTGGGCGGCTCTGGGCGGGGTCGACACCATCGTCTTCACGGCGGGCGCCGGGCAGAACTCCCCGGTCATCCGCGCCAAGGTCCTCGAGCCGTTCGCGGAGCAGGGCTTTGTCGTCGACCCCGCGAAGAACGCGGAGCGCCACGGCGAGCCCTGGTCGATTGCGGCCGAAGGCTCCCGCGTCCGCATCCTGGTCGTCCCGGCGGGCGAGGAGTACATGATCGCGCTCGACGTGAGGCGCATCCTGGGCTAGCCGCGACGGCCGCCACCCGCGGGGCGTGGGACGGCCGTCGGGCTGCTTTCCCTAGCTTGCCCGGGCGCTCTTGAGGCGCTGGGCCTGCACGGCGGTGAGCGCCGCGACGCCCACCACGTCGTTTGCGCAGCAGCCGCGCGACAGGTCGTTGACCGGCGCCGCAAGGCCCTGCAGCACGGGGCCGATCGCCTCGCCGCCCGCAAGGCGCTGCGCAATCTTGTAGCCGATGTTGCCCGCGTCGAGGTTGGGGAACACCAGGACGTTCGCCCTGCCGGCCGTCGGCGACGACGGCGCCTTGCTGGCGGCGACGCTCGGGACGACGGCGGCGTCGAATTGGAACTCCCCGTCGATGTCGAGCTCGGGGGCGAGCGCGCGCGCCTTGGCGGCGGCCTCCCTCACGAGGCGGGTGTGGTCGTCGTCCGCGCTGCCGAGCGTGGAGTAGGAGAGCATCGCGACGTGCGGGTCGGTGCCCATGAACGAGCGCCAGCTCGCGGCCGTCTGCACGGCGATCTGGGCGAGCTCGTCGGCGTTCGGGTAGGTGTTGAGTCCGCAGTCGGCGAAGAAGAACGTGCCGTTCTCGCCGTAGGGGCAGTTCGGGATCGTCACCTCGAAGAACGACGAGACGAGCGAGACGCCGGGGGCGCACTTGAGGATCTGGAGCGCGGGGCGGAGCACGTCGCCGGTGGCATGGCAGGCGCCGGCGGTCATGCCGTCGACGTCGCCCTCCTTCACCATCATCACGCCGAAGTACAGCGGGTCGTCGAGCAGCCGGTATGCCTCGTCGAGGGACAGCCCCTTCTTCTTCCGGATCTCGACGAGGCGGCGCGCATAGCGGTCGCGCTCGGGGGAGGCGAGGTGGTCGACGACGCGCGCGCCGGGTATCTCGAGCTCGGCCGGCTTTCCGAGGACGGTGACGTCGGCGATGCGCTGTGCCGCGAGGATGCGCGCCGCCTCGACCACGCGTGCGTCTGCGCCCTCGGGCAGGACGAGGCGCTGCACGTCCGCCTTGGCGGAGACGATCAGGTTGTCGATGAACTGGCTCACGGTTTCCTCCAGTCGGTTGCGGGTTTGGCTTACGGTGCTTACGCGGACGCGTCCCGCCGCGGTGCCGGGACGCGTCCCATCATGATAGTATGGATGCATGCCCGTGTCGCGCGCGTTGCGCCCGGGCGCCGCGAAGTTTTCGGATGGGCGGCGCGCGGCGCATGCGACCGGGGTCACGACGGTTTTGCAAGGAGCTTCTCTATGCCTATATCACACGGTCTCCCGTCCGGCTTCGTGGCCAACCGCTACGACATGGTCGTCGTCGGCGCCGGGTATGCAGGCGTCGTCGTGGCGCGCAACCTGGCGGAGCGCACGGGAATGAAGGCGTGCATACTCGAGCGCCGCTCCCACGTCGCGGGCAACGCCTACGACTGCCTCGACGATGCGGGCGTCCTGATACATCTGTACGGCCCGCACATCTTCCACACCTACGACGAGCGGGTGTACGACTTCCTGTCGCGCTTCACCGACTTCACGGACTACCGCCATCGGGTCCTGGCGAACATCCACGGGGAGCTCATGCCGGTGCCCTTCAACCACACCTCGCTGCTCAAGGCCTTCGGCGAGGAGCGCGGCGAGGCGCTGTACCGCAGGCTTGTCGAGACGTTCGGCGAGAACAAGAAGGTCCCCATCCTCGACCTGCGCGCCCAGAACGACCCGGAGCTCGACGAGGTCGCCGACTACGTGTACGAGAACGTCTTCCTCCACTACACCCTCAAGCAGTGGGGGCAGACGCCCGACCAGGTCGACCCGTCGGTAACCGGCCGCGTCCCCGTGCTCATCGGCGACGACGACCGCTACTTCCAGTCGCCCTACCAGGGCATGCCCGACAAGGGGTACACCGACATGTTCGAGCGCATGCTCGACCACGACCTGATCGACGTCTTCCTCGACGTCGACGCGCGCGACGTCGTCGAGGTGGTCGACGGGTCGGTCTGCGTCGGCGGGTCGCCCTATGGCGGCGAGGTCGTCTACACCGGCCCGCTCGACGAGCTGTTCGGGCTCGACCTGGGGGCGCTGCCCTACCGCACGCTCGACCTGCAGTTCGAGACGCTCGCGCAGGACGAGTTCCAGCCGGTCGGCACGGTGAACTACACGACGAGCGAGGACTTCACCCGCATCACCGAGTTCAAGCACATGACCGGCCAGGTGCTCCCCGGGGTGACGACCATCCTGCGCGAGTATTCGCAGCCCTACGTTCCCGGCAGCGGGCAGACGCCCTACTACGCGATCCTCGAGCCCGCAAACCGCGAGCTGTACCAGCGCTACTTCGACCGCGTCGGCGGCATCGCCAACTTCCACGCGGTCGGCCGCCTCGCCGAGTACCGTTACTACGACATGGACGCCGTCGTCGCGAGCGCGCTGAGCCTCGCCGACTCCATCGCCGCCACGCGCTGATTTTCTCGAAGCCCGAGGTGCCGGTCGGCCGCGCGCCGGCCGGCCCTTTCGTACGGGGGTGCCCTCAATGCCTATGAACGCCGCTGCCGAACCCGGGACGCGCGCCGACGCGCCCGACGCGAAGCTCGTCACCTTCGCCATACCGTGCTACAACTCGGCCGCCTACATGGACGCGTGCATCCAGAGCATCCTGGACGCATGCGCCCCCTGCACCGACTTCGAGATCCTCATCGTCGACGACGGGTCGCAGAAGGACGACACGGCGGGCAAGGCAGACGGCTGGGCGCGCCGCCTCCCCGGCACGGTCAAGGCGGTCCACCAGGAAAACGGGGGGCATGGGGCAGCGGTGCTCGCAGGCCTCGAACATGCCTCCGGCAGGTACTTCAAGGTCGTCGACTCGGACGACTGGGTCGACCGCGACGCCGTCCAGGCGCTGCTCGCCGACATCAGGCGCCTCGAGGGGGCGGGGGAGACCGTCGACCTGTTCATCACGAACTACGTCTACGAGCATGTCGAGGATGCGACGAGCAACGCCGTGGGCTATGCCCACGTGCTGCCCGAGGGCAGGGTGTTCACCTGGGACGAGATCGGCAGGTTCCGGATGGACCAGAACCTGCTCATGCACTCGCTGCTCTATCGGACCGACGTCTTGCGCTCGGAGGGCGTCCCGCTCCCGCGCCACACGTTCTACGTCGACAACATCTACGCCTACGTCCCGCTCCCGCGCTGCAAGAGGCTGTTCTACCGCAACGTCGACCTCTACCGCTACTACATCGGGCGCACGGACCAGAGCGTCAACGAGCAGGTGATGGTCTCGCGCTATGAGCAGCAGCTGCGCATCACGCGCATCATGGTCGACGCCTACCATCTCTACGACGACGTCGCGAGCCCCCGGCTGAGGTCCTACATGCTGGGCTACCTCACCCTCATGATGGCGATATCGAGCCTGTACGGGCATATGTCGGACGACCAATCCTCGGACGGGAAGGTCGAGGAGCTGTGGGCGCACCTCAGGGAGTTCGACGCCCGCATGTACGCCCATGCACGCCACCACCTGCTGGGCGTCATGACCAACCTGCCGGGCAAGGTCGGACGCTCGATCACGTCCGCCGTCTACCGCGCGGTCCGCAAGGTAGTCAAGTTCAACTAGCCCGTCTGCGCCGGGCCTGCCTGCCGGGAGCCCGCCTGCAGGGCGCTCAGCGCCAGCGTCCCTCTGCGCCGCCCTCTCCGGGAGGGGGGAACCCGAGCGAGCGCAGCAAGCGCACCAGGCGCGAGACGGGGAGGCCGACGACGGTGTAGAAGTCGCCCTCGATGCGCCTCACGAGGAGCCGGCCCTTTCCCTGGATGCCGTATGCGCCGGCCTTGTCCGCGGGTTCTCCCGTCGCGACGTAGGAGTCGATTTCCCCGTCTTCGAGGTCCCAGAACGTGACGCGCGCGGTCTCCGAGAACGCCGCGAGCTCGCGTCCGTTGGCGACGAGGCAGACGGAGGTCGTCACGTCGTGCGTGGCACCCGACAGGCGGCGGAGCATCGAGCGGGCGTCCTCGTCGTCGGCCGGCTTGCCGAGGGCCTCCGTTCCCAGTGCGACCACGGTGTCGGAGCCGATGACGATTTCGTCGGGCAGGGCCGCGGGTGCGCAGGCGAGCGCCTTCGCGGAGGCGAGGGCGCGCGAGAGGCCCTTCGGCGAGTCGGCGCGGACCGCCTGCTCGTCGATGCGGGACGGGACCGACCTGAACGCATAGCCAGCTTCGGAGAGGAGCTGGATGCGGCGGGGGGACTGCGAGGCGAGGATCATCGGGCCACCGCCCCCGCGGGAGCGCACGGCTCCCCGATGCCGCCCAGGACCTTGCGCAGCGCCTCGGACCCCGCCAGGCGCTCGACGAGGGCGAGGGCGAAGGGGAGCGCGCAGCACATCGACCGGGCGGTTATGAGATCGCGGTCGACGACGACCTCCTCGTCGACGAACGTCCCCGCGGGCAGCGACCCCTCGAGGCCGGGGAACACGGTCGCCTTGCGCCCCTCGAGCACGCCCAGCTCCCCCAGCAGTGCGGGCCCCGCGCAGATGGCGGCGACGGTGACCGACGGGTCGGCCATGGCGGCGGACAAGAGCGAGCGGACGCGCGCGTTGGCGGACAGCCGCTTGACGCCCGGGGTGCCGCCCGGGACGACGTAGCAGTCGACGTCCCCCTCGGCGGTGTCGAGCGTCTCGTCGGCGGTGACTTGGACCTGCTGCGCGGTGATGACGTGGGCGGTGTCCATCGTCGAGACGAGCCGCGTCTTTATCCCCGCCCTGCGCAGCACGTCGGCCGTCGTGAGCGCCTCCGCGGTCTCGAAGCCGTCGGCGAGCAGTATTGCGACGCGTGCCATGGTGTTCCCTGCCTTCCGTCTGCCCTGCGATCGGTCGTGGTTGGTTATACCCGCTCTGCGGCGGTTTGAGCGCGGGGCGGAGACGGCGGGCGCGCCTATGCGCGCGTGCGCCGCAGGATGGTGACCGTCTCCACATGGAAGGTCTGCGGGAACAGGTCGACCGGGGTGATCTTGACCGGGGCGAAGGTGCCGTTTTCCCGGAAGGCCGCCAGGTCGCGCGCAAGGGTCGCGGGGTCGCACGACACGTAGGCGATCGCGCGGGCGGGCGCGTCGCTCAGGGCGTCGACGACGCTGCGCTCCAGGCCGGCGCGGGGCGGGTCGACCACGACGACGTCGGCGTCCTCGAGGCAGTCGGGCTGGCGGGCCACGTCGTCGCCGATCGCCTCGACGCGGTCGTCGAGCTCCTTCTGCGCCAGGTTGCGGCGCAGGTCGCGTATCGCGGGACCCGAGCTTTCGATGGCGATGACCCCGTCGCAGACCTGGGCGAGCGGCAGGGTGAAGGTGCCGGCGCCGCAGTACAGGTCGGCGGCGACCTCGTCGGCGCGGGGCTCGAGCCCGTCGAGGACGAGGTCTATCAGCCGCTCGGCGCCCGCCGTGTTGACCTGGAAGAACGAGGGCGCAGACAGGCGCATGGTGTTGCCGTGCAGGCGCTCTTTCCACGCGCCGGTGCCGCTGAGGCACTCGATTCCCGCCACGCGGCGCGAGCCGCGCTTCTCCTTGAGCATCACGCGGCAGACCGAGGTCGGCTTTATGGCGTCGGCGAGCACCTTGGCGACCTTCATGCGCGGGAAGGGCCCGGTGGGGGTCCACAGGGCGATCTCGACGTGGCGGGTCCGCTCGCTGACGCGGATGCCCACGCGCTCGAGCCCCAGGTCGGCCGAGGTGCCCACGAAGCGCAGCGCGCTCGCCACGGCCTTGGGGAGCTTCTGGTGCTTGGGCGGGAGCAGAAGGCAGCGGTCGACGGGGACGACCCGGGCGTCGTCGGAGCGGGCGTGCATGCCCAGCTCGATGCCGTGCTCGGAGGAGACGGCGGCGAGCTCGACCTTGTTGCGGTAGCCCCACGGCCTCTCCGACGCCTCGATGGGGGCGACGAGGGCGTCGACGTCCTCGCGGGGCATGCGCCCGATGCGGACGAGCGCGTCGCGGACGTTCTTCTCCTTGGCGCGCAGCTGGGCGGGGTAGGACATGGACGCCCAGGGGCAGCCGCCGCACACCGCGGCGAAGGGGCACGGGGGTTCGACGCGGTCCTCCGACGGCTCGACGACGCGCAGGACCGTGCCGCGCGAGAAGCTCTTCTCCTCGGAGGTCACCTCGACCTCGACGACGTCGCCGGGGACGCCCCCCGCCACGAAGACTGCCTTGCCGTCGAAATGCCCCACCGCGTCGGGGCCGTAGGCCATCGATTCCAGTGCGATCTGCATCGTTTCCATGTGACCTCGCGTCGTGTGTCGTGCCGTTGCCTGATGCCGTTGCCGGCGGGGCCGCCTCCGAAAGTGGAGGGTTCTGGGCCGCCGGCAAACGGAAAAGCCCGCCAAAGGCCCATTATACGGTCTTTGGCGGGCTTGCGGTCGGCGCGCCTCGAATCTGCGGAAGCTCGATCGGGGCGCGCCGCGGGTGGGTGCGGAACCCTGTCGGCTACCTGTCGAGCTTCTTGCCAAACAGGACCTTGAACCCCATCTTGATGAGCGCCCATCCGGTGGAGGCGCGTCCCTTCTGGGCGACCATGAGCTCGAGGGAGGTGCCGAGGTCGGGTTTGGCCTCTTCCTCCGCCTCGTCGGGGGCGGGAATCGTCGTGGCCTCGACGACGACCGTCTCCACGGCGGTGGAACCGCCTGCCTCGGCGCCGTCGGCCCCCTCCGGGAGCTCTGCGGCCTGCGGGGCCTCGTCGCCCTTGCGGGGCTCGTCCGGCACGGCGGCAGCCTGCGGTTCCTCGCGCGCCTCGGCGCCGTCTGCCTCGACGGTCGGCGGGGCGGCGGGGGAGGGCTGGGCGGCGGGTGCCGGGGGCGCGGCCGGGG
>DBEYOB010000084.1:0-2816 GCA_048173955.1 Coriobacteriales bacterium | reverse complement strand
GGCCGAGGTCGGCAGCGCGAGCGCGATGGCGGCGGCGGCGCTGGTGCAGATGCTCGGCGGAACGCCGTCCCAGGCCCTCGACGCGGCGACCCTGGCAATCGCGAACCTGCTCGGGCTGGTGTGCGACCCGGTGCGCGGGCTCGTCGAGGTGCCGTGCCAGGCGCGCAACGCCATCGGGGTGTCCAACGCCTTCACGTCCGCCCAGCTGAGCCTGGCTGGCGTGCGCCTGCCCATCCCCTTCGACGAGGCCGTCTCCGCCATGCGCGAGGTCGGGCACGCCCTGCCCGCCTCGCTGCGCGAGACGGCGCTGGGCGGGCTCGCCGCATGCCCGTCGGCCGGGACGTGCGGGCGCTGCGGGGCATAGAGGAGCACCGGCCCGCGCGCGGCGTTCGCGCGCCCCGGTGAGGCCATGCGCTTAGGCATGGCCGCGCACGCCCCGGTGAGGCCATGCACCTCGGCGCGGGCGCGCGTTTCGGCCCCATCGCGCGCCCCGGCGAGGCCGTGCACCCGAAATCGGCCCGATGCGTGCAGAACTCCCCCGAGTGAACGACGAAATCGGGCCGCTGCGCGGCGGATATGGGAGAAATAGGAAGCTGTATTTCCATTACAGTAAGTTCATTTTACGTCCCCGCGATAGAACGCTCTTCTTCGCCCGACCTGGTCGTTCTCTCGACGGACTTTTGCACCCATTCAGCCATTTTGAGGTGCACACACCAAGAAAACCGGCGGCACGACGATCGCAGAAGCAACGAAGGCATTGAAGGCGCAAGAGAGACGGCCGACGCAAGCAGCAGACGAGAATGCCAGCTACAAAGAAACAGGCCAGAGGACAAATCCCCTGGCCTGTGGTCTTGTTGGTAGCCCGTACCAGATTCGAACTGGTGATCTTCGCCTTGAGAGGGCGATGTCCTAAACCGCTAGACGAACGGGCCATGCTCTTGTCAAGCGCCTTATGGCTGGGATAGAGGGAGTCGAACCCCCATTGACGGAACCAGAATCCGCTGTCCTGCCATTAGACGATATCCCAAGGTGCTCGCCAAGCCGAAGCTTGCGTGCGCCCTTGCCGTGGCGCGAGTAAGAATAATACGGATGGGCCGAGCATATGTCAACAGCCTTTTTTCGAGAATCTCATTTTATGAAGGACTTGTGTTCCGACTTTGCAAAATCCCTGCTCAGTGCGCCATACGGGAACTTGGCGAGACACCGGTGCGGCGAAGGTTGCTAGGATGGGTCGGCCAACGCACCGTGAAGGGACCCGCCATGCGCATCAACTACAACGAGATCAAGTTCAGCCGCGCCTACTCGACCATCGAGCAGCTGCCTGCAAGCACCCTGCCCGAGGTGGCGTTCGCCGGCAGGTCCAACGTCGGCAAGTCGTCGCTCATCAACCGGCTGTTCAACCGCAAGTCCCTCGCGAAGGTCTCCTCGACCCCCGGCAAGACCGCCTCGATCAACTTCTACGACGCGGGCTGGGTCCATTTCGTCGACCTTCCCGGCTACGGCTTCGCGCGCGTGTCGAAAAGCGAGAAGGAGCGGTGGGCGTCGCTCATCGGCGGCTACTTCGAGCAGCGTCGCCGCTTCGCCCTCGTCTGCTCGCTCGTCGACATCCGCCACGACGCCAGCCCCCTCGACGCTCAGATGATCGACTTCCTCAAGCAGGCGGGCGTGCCCTACGCCGTCGTCTTCACCAAGGCCGACAAGCTCGGCCCCACCAAGGGCGCCCAGCAGGCCGAGCTGCTGCGCGAGCAGCTCGAGATCCCCGCCGAGGTGCCCTCGGTCCTCACCTCGAGCTCGAAGGGGACAGGCATCGACGACCTGCGCCGCCTCATCGAAAAGCGGGCGACGTCGGAAAAGCAGGCGGCCGCCGCGCGATAGGCGCGCCGCCGCGTCAGAACGTCCTTGCAACACGTCTTCCGACTGGCCACGCCTCCGGGCGCGGGGTTGCCCCGGCGGCGTGGCGGGGGCCGCTACGCGGTGAACCCCGCGTCCTCGATCAACCCCCGCCCGTCGGCCGCGGCGGTCGCGAGCGCGTCGCAGCGCTCATTGTAGGTGTTGCCCGCATGCCCCTTGACCCACACGAACGTGACGTCGTGGGGCTCCTTCGCGGCAAGGAGCCGCTTCCAGAGGTCGTCGTTTTTGACCGGCTCCCTGTTCGCGGTCTTCCACCCCCGCTTGACCCAGCCTTGGACCCAATGCTGGTTGAACGCGTTCACCACATACTGCGAGTCAGAGCGGACCTCGACCGTGCAGGGACGCTTGAGCGCCTCGAGGGCGACGATGACCCCCATGAGCTCCATGCGGTTGTTCGTCGTGCGGCGATAGCCCTGCGACAGCTCGAGCGTGTGGAGTTTTCCCGACGGGTCGGTGTAGAGCAGGACCGAGCCGTAGCCCCCCGGGCCCGGGTTCCCGCGCGACGAGCCGTCGCTGTACACGGTCACAAACAATGTCTTAAACCTTCCGTCCGCGTCCCAAAACGGTCGCCCATCATAGCACACGCTCCCGTGCGCCCGCTCCCGGGGCCCGGACGACGGCCCCCGCCCGCGCCCCGTCGGGGGCGGCTCACCCCCGCGGATGCGCCAGATGCGACGCCTCGCGCAGGCGCTCGGGCGTCAGATGCGTATAGATCTGCGTGGTCGACAGGCTCGCGTGGCCGAGCATCTCCTGGACGCTCCTCAGGTCGGCGCCTCCCTCGAGCAGCTCGGTCGCGAAGGTGTGGCGCATCGTGTGGGGGCTCGTGCCCCCGCCGACGCCCGCCGCCGCCTGGAGGCGCGCAAACCGCTTGCGCATCGAGTCCGCCGACATGCGCGCGCCCCGGG
>DBEYOB010000083.1:0-18711 GCA_048173955.1 Coriobacteriales bacterium | reverse complement strand
GCGACCGCGTTCGCCGACGAGCCTCCCGCGGGCGGCCCGGGAGGCCCCGGAGGCCCCGGAGGCGCCACCGAGGTCGTCTACGCCGCGGCGGGCGTCACCGCCGACGGGCGCGTCGCCGGCTACTGCGGCCCGGGCGACTGGCTCGGTACGGCCCCGCAGATCTCCGACGACCAGATCGCACAGAGCTACGACGTCGACGTCGTGGTGCTCGGCGGCGGCCACTCCGGCCTGATGGCCGCGCTGGGCGCCGTCGACGAGGGGTGCACCGTCGCCGTCGTCGAGCAGCAGCCGTGGGGCGCGTTCGTGGACCTCGAGGGGACCGGCGCCAACATGGGCGGCTGGTACGGCGAGGACATCGGCCACGTCAACTCCCAGTTCCTCATCGACCGCGGCTTCGGCCCCTACAACACCGGCGAGATCGTGAGCGAGTTCTGCAAGCGCGCCGGCGGCCGCGTGAACCCCGACATCGTGCGCGCCTTCGTGCAGAACTCCGGCGCGATGTTCGACCGCTACAAGGAGGTCTACGACTCCTACGCCGACCTGCGCGCCGAGCAGGACTCCGACGTGTTCCTCTCTGGAACCTTGGTCGTGATCGACGGCGAGCCCGCCCCCGACGAGGGCAACTTCGACATGTCCAACATGTTCGAGTACCCGCTGTGCAACACCCAGGCCGCCTGGTCGGGCGCCGACGTGGAGTATCCCATCGAGTGCGGCGGCTACAAGACCTGGCCCTGCAACGCCCAGTTCTACGGCTACCACGGCAACGACATCGAGTTCATCCACAAGTACATCGTCCAGTACACCCAGGAGAACGGCGCCACCTGGTACTTCGAGCACACCGGCGTGGTTCTGACCCAGAACGAGGGCGGCGACGTGACCGGCCTCATCGCCACCGACGCCGAGGGCAACTACGTCAAGTTCAACGCCGCCAAGGGCGTCATCCTGTGCTCGGGCGACTACATCGGCGACCCCAAGATGTGCTGGGCCCTGCTCAACGAGGGCATGGAGTGGGCCGAGCGCTCCGGCTCGACCGCCGAGGACTGGTCGAGCGCCGGGTCGCGCTCCGGCGCGGGCCACAAGATGGGCATCTGGGCGGGCGGCATGATCGAGCCCACGCCGCGCGGCTGGATGGGCCTGGGCGGTGCGGCCAACGGCCCCTGGGGCACGGCGCCGCTCTACGTCTGCAACTCCGAGGGCAAGCGCTTCTGCAACGAGGGCGCCATCCCGCAGCTCACCCCGGTGTGCCTGCGCCAGCCTGCCGGAACCTCCGCATGGGTGTCCGACGCCAACTGGAAGCAGACTGTGGGCTCCGCCCCGCTCGACCACGGCGCGCCCAACTTCGGCATGGATGACTACATGGTCCAGCTCGAGGCGGGCATGAACGCCGTCGAGGTGGGCAACCCCGAGGGCACGTTCGTCGTGGGCGCCAACCTCGCCGAGCGCAAGATGATGGGCGGCACCGTCTACGCCGCCGAGACCCTCGACGAGCTCGCCGACATGCTCGGCTACGCCGACGAGGCCAAGGAGAACTTCCTCGCCTCCATCGAGCACTACAACGAGCTGTGCCACTCCGAGGACGGCGACACCGACTACGGCAAGGACAAGGCCTTCATGGTGCCGATCGAGACCCCGCCGTTCTACGGCGGCACCGGCAGACTGAGCCACAGCTCGCGTCCCGCCATGGTCACGATGAGCGGCCTGATCACCGACGGCACCCAGAACGTGCTCAAGACGGACTGGACGCCCATCAAGGGCCTCTATGCCGCAGGCAACTGCCTGGGCGGCCGCTACGGCTTCGGCTACTCGACGCCGTTCGCGGGCAACTCTGTCGGCATGGCCATGACGCACGGCTGGCTCGCCGGCCACACCGTGGGCCAGCTCTAAGGTTTTGAGGTACGCTGTGCGTCGCCGGGCGGGGCTCGAAACTCCGCCCCGTCCGGCCGCACGGCATGCCAGGTGTTTTCTGCGCGGGGACGACGCGCGGCATGCGCGCCGCGGCGGCCGTCCCCGCGCCGTCGTCGTGAGATAGGAGACCGGCACCCATGGAGCGCACCCGCGACCTCGCCCTCTATATAGCCTTCCCATGCACCCTCGCGAGCCCCGCGTACGGGCCCTCCCGACCGTATGTGGCCGACAGCCCGGCAAAGGCCGCCTACGTGGACGCCGTGGAGGCCGAGCTCGCCTCGCTCGACGACGAGACGCGCTTGCGCCCGGTGCGCGCGGTGCGCCTGGGGGGCGGGGCGAGCATCATGAAGGCCGACAAGGTCTGCAAGCTCGTGCGCGACGTGCGCAAGGCCCTCAGTGTCGAGCCGCGTGCGGAGGTCTCCGTCGAGGTGAACCCGCTCACCGTCTGCACGCCGAGCCTGACCGACTGGACGGGCTGCGGCGTGACCCGCGTCAACCTCGACGTCGACAGCGTCCTCGACGCCGAGCTGTCCGCCTTGGGCGCCACCCACACACGCGACGACGTATGCAACGCGTTTCTGTTCCTGGACAAGTTTCACATGGCGCGCGTCGATGTGCGCCTGCGCTACGGGCTGCCCCGCCAGAGCGTCGCGACCTGGAAGCAGAGCCTGCTGACCGCCGTCGACCTGGGTGCCGCGCACATCACTGTGCGCCCGCTCGTTGAGAGCGACCCCAATAAGGCCTCCGAGCTGCCCGGTCGCGACGTCCGGGCGGAGATGTACCGCGTCGCGCGCGACGTGCTCGCAGAGAAGGGCTATCGCGAGTACATGGTCGGCATGTTCTGCGCCGAGTCGGCGCCGCATGCGCGCGACGGCTACGAGTGCGCCTTGCGCACGGGTGTGGATCGCCTGTCTTTGGGGGCCGGCGCGAGTAGCTGCTGCGACGGCTTCCTCTACGAAAACGCGCTCGACTTCGACCTCTACGTGCAGAAGTCGGCCGACTTTGAGGCGATCGTCCGCAACCCGCGCCGCGAGGGCGTCGCGGCGCGGCAGGTGCGCCTGCTCGAGGGGGCGCTCGACATGCTGGGGCCGGCGCGCCTCGACGCTGACGCCGCTGACGGCGCGTGCGACCCTGCCCGGGGCGCGATCGAATCCGAGGCGCAGGCCTGGCTCGACGGCCTCGCAGCGGCGGGGCGCATCGAGCGTGTGCCGGCGGAGGCCGGGGACGTCTCCGGCGGTTCCTGGCGTCTCACCGACCTCGGCCGGTTCGAGCGGAACGAGGAGCTGGGGCGGTCGGCGGCGCTGTAGGCGCGGCACGGTTCGAGGTTTGGCCTTGCGGGACAGGTATCGACTTTGCATGACATGTATCGACCTTGCGTGACAGGTAACGGTCTGTCAACGTTCCTTTTTTGGCGCTGTGTACGATTGTAGGTATTTGATAATCTGGTCGAACGGTCCGCAACCTGGTGCTTTGTGTTTACATGCGTGCGGATTTCGACTGTTTCGGCGAAACGGGCAGACTTGAGGCCGGATTATGTCTGCTTCGGTCGTACACGACGGCGAAAAAGGTATCGGTGGAAGCCCAAACCTGTCACTTGAGGCATGTCGTGACTAGCGCTCTGGTCTTACGCCTTGGACTCGTGTCCTGTATCCGTATGCATGTCGGGCGTGTTGTACAATGCCGGCATCAGCTCAACGTCAACCCAGCGCGGCACGCGTTGGGAATCGGGATGTGACCGGACATATGGTTTGCAGGGAAAAAGCTGCCGAGCAATGGGCGGGGGAGTCGCATGGTCTCCCAAGGGAGGGCAAAGAGGTTGGACGCACGCCCCTGCTGCTCCATGCCTGCTGTGGGCCCTGCTCCCTCGAACCGGTGCGCATCCTGCGGGAGCAGGGGTACGACATCGCCATCGCATACGTGAACTCCAACATCCAGCCCGCGGGGGAGTATGCGCACCGTCTGGACACCCTGCGCGTCTGGGCGTCCGAGGCCGGAGTCCCGGTCGTCGAGGGGCCCTGCGACCGGGCGGCATGGGAGCGCGAGGTTGCCCGCTGGGGCACGAACAGGCCTGCACGCTGCGCCGCATGCTATCGCCTTCGCCTGCGCGAGGCGGCTCGGATGGCGTCCGAAGCGGGGTTCGGGCACATATCGACCACACTGGCCGTCTCGCCCTACCAGCTGTTCGAAGCGTGTGGCCGCGAGCTCGCCGCCGCGGCGGCGGAGCGGGGGCTGACCCCCGTCTGGCAGGACTTCAGGCCGTACTATCCCCAAGCGACGATGCGCTCGAAGGAGCTCGGCATGTACCGGCAAAACTACTGCGGATGCCGGTTCTCAGCGGCCGAGGCGGCGCTTGAGAGAACCCAGGCGCGCGAGGACCGCCGCATGCGCCGCGACGTGGAGCGCGCGGCGAAGGTTGCCTGCGCGCACTAGCAGGCGCTCGTTCGTGATCGTATCGCTCGCGCGAGGTCGATGGCGCAGCCGCAAGGGGTTCGTGATGACGGTGTGGCTTTTGCCCCTCAGCCAGATGGCCGCCGAGGCGCTCATCCTCCACGTCGTGTTCCAGCGCGACCTCGCCTGGTTCGTTCCCTGGATCGTGGCGGCCGTGGCGGTGCTGTGCTCCGTGGGCGACGTCGTCCTGATCCGCGGCCTCGACGCCGCTGTCGAGAAAGGCCGTGCCGACGAGCAGGTCCGCCTGCTCGAGGAGCATGTCGAGCTCCAGCAGTCCTACTACGAGGCGCTCGAGGCGGAGCGCTCCAAGGCCGAGGCCATGCGCGCCGAGTTCTCCGCGAAGCTGGCCGACGTGCGGGCGGCGATTGCGCGGCAGGAGCAGCGGGCGGCCCTCGGTGCGGTGGACGGGGCGGCCGCGGTGCTTGTCCCGGCCGTGCAGCGCTACTGCAGCCACCGCGTGGTCGACGCCCTGCTCGTGGGCAAGGATGCGGAGTTCAGGCGCGACGGCGTCAGGTTCGACTGCGCGGTCTCCATCCCCGACGACGGGGTCTTCTCCGACCTCGAGCTGTGCGCGGTCTTTTCGAACATGCTAAGCAATGCCGCGCATGCCTGCGCCGAGCTGCCGGAAGGGGAGCGCTGGGTCGAGCTCCGGGCGCGCGTGATGGCGGGCAACCTGGTGGTGCGCGCGGAAAACCCCTGCGCGCCGAGGGCGGGAAGGGGGACGGCCGTGGGTGCGGCCCGCGCGGGGCAGGACGGCCTTTCGGGATCGCCCCTGAGGGGACGCTCCGTGGAGTCGCACGGCTGGGGCCTCGAGATCCTGCGCCTCATCGCAAACGACCACGGCGGGAGCTTTTCAGCCGAACGGCACGGGGACCGCTTCGTCGCGGAGATGGTCCTGCCGGGAGGGCTGGCGGAGGGGGAGTGCTAGCGGGTGTCCCGACGGGCCGCGCGCCCGCCCCCGAGCGTGCGGGCGGCGGCGCTCCCGAGCGACCCGAAGGCCCGGCGCAGCGTCGCGCGGTCCCGCTCGTCGAGGCTGCGCGCCGCCTCGAGGAGCGCGGACACCGCCTTGGGGCCGCCGGCGAGAATGGTCCTGACGTCGGCCTCACCCGAGTCGCCGAGTGCCCGGAACAGGGCGTCGACCGTCTCCTCAAGCTCTTCGAGCGTGCTCGTCTCGACCCATTCGCGCATGGTGTCGCGCCAGAAGACCGACGTGTCCGCGAGCTTCTCGGCATAGGCAAAGTCCCCTGCGGCGGGGTCGATCTCCCAGTTGAACAGGCTGTGCTGGTCGACGCCGTGCCCACGGCTCTCGACGACGCGGAAGTCGTCGCACGTCTCGAGCAGCACCCCGACGACGGATTCGCGGGGAACGGTCTTGTGGACGCGGTCGGCGATGCGTCCGAGCTCGTCCGGGCCCACGGCCTCGCTTCGGAACCCCGGGCCGTCGTGGCTGTAGACGCGGCGCACGCGCGCCTGGACGGCCTCGCTCGCCTTGGCGGCAGCGTAGACGGCGAGGTTGCCGCCCTTGGAGTGACCGCCCACGAACAGGTCGCCCTCGTGGGACGCGGCGATGCGCTCGAGGTAGCACACCGCCTCCGCCTGGCCGGGCACCGGCCACGTCCACCCCATGTTGAAGTCCTCGTTCCAACCGGTGAACGACGCGTCGGTGCCGCGAAACGCGATGTAGGAGAACCGTGCGCCGCCTTCGTCCCGCACGGTGCCCGCCCACGAGAACGTCATTGCGGCAAACTGGGTCTCGCGCTTCGGGTCGAAGACGGACTGCGCGCCGTCGATGGCGAGGCCCCTGAACCGGGGGCTTGCGCAGACGGCGAACAGAAGCCGCTTGAGCAGGTCGGGCTCGAGACCGATGCCCAGCAGCTCCTCGAAACGCTCGGCGCGCAGCAGCTCGTGCGGTGCGATTGGGCGGGTCGGGGCCAGGCATTCGACCCGCACCATGGCGAGCTGGGAGAGGACGGCGGAGTCAACCGGGCCCAGCGGGGCCTCGTCGAAGGTGCGCAGCTCGGTCTCGACGTACTCGATCAGGTGCATGGGCCTGCCCTCCCAGGGATGCGTTTCGGATGTGACGGCTTCATGGTAGCAGAGGGGCGGCGGGGGGGGGGTCGGTGCCGCGATGGTGGCTTCGGTCCCTGACGTATTCCTCGCGCATTCGCCCCATTTGCGGGCCGTGCCCGCGTTCGCAGGGCTACACTTGCCCCGGCCTACCCGGCGCGCGGCCAAGCCCGATCCTGCGGCCCCGATTGCGCGCATCGCATCGAAAGAGGACGTACGCACCATGCAGCATCATTCCGTGAACGACGAACTGGCCGGGCAGCGGCCCCTGCGCACCGACGACTTCGACTACGACCTTCCGCGCGAGCTTATCGCGCAGGCCCCCGCCGAGCCGCGCGACTCGTGCCGCATGCTCGTGCTGCACCGCGACACGGGCGCCGTCGAGTTCAAAACGTTCCGCGACATCGTGGACTACCTCGAGCCGGGCGACTTGCTCGTGGCGAACCAGACGCGCGTCATGCCGGCGCGCCTCGTGGGCCACAAGCCCGGCACGGGCGGGGTCGCTGAGTGCCTGCTCACCAACCGCCGCGAGGACCTCGACGCGCTCGGGGGCGCCTGGGAGTGCCTCGTGCGCCCCGGCAAGCGCCTCAAGCCCGGGAGCCTCATCGAGTTCCGCGAGGGCGGCCTGCTCGCGCCCATGACCGCGCCGGTCGTGCTCACCGCTGAGGTGGGCGAGCACCTTCCGCAGCGCGGCCTGCGCCTCGTGCGCTTCTCGGCGGCGGAGGACCTCACGCTCGACGAGGCCATGCACAAGGCGGGCCACGTGCCCCTGCCGCCCTACATCACCGAGTACGAGGGCGACCCGGAGAAGTATCAGACGGTCTTCGCCATGCGCGACGAGCACTCGGCCGCGGCACCCACCGCCGGGCTCCACTTCACCCCCGAGCTCATCGAGGCGTGCAAGGCGAAGGGCGTGGGCTGGGCCACCGTGGAGCTCGAGGTGGGCATCGACACGTTCCGCATCGTCGAGGAGGACGACCCCACCCAGCTCGTGATGCACACCGAGCGCTACCACGTGCCGCAGGCGGTGGTCGACGCCGTGCACGCGACGAAGGCGGCGGGCGGGCGCGTCGTGGCGGTGGGCACGACCTCGGTCCGCTCGCTCGAGAGCGCCTGGGACGCGGACGCCGTGGCGCCGGACGGGTCGCGGGGCGACATCGTGGTGCGCGAGAACGCGACGACGAACCTGTTCCTCATGCCGGGGAGCTCGTTCCACGTGGTGGACGTGCTTATCACGAACTTCCACGTGCCGCGCTCGACCCTCATGATGCTCGTGAGCGCATTCGCGACGCGCGAGCAGATCATGGAGGCCTACGACGCCGCGATTCGGGAGAAGTTCAGGATGCTCTCCTTTGGCGACGCGATGCTCATCCTGTAGTCCGTTTCCCGCGGATGCCGGGCGACGCGGTGGCCGGAAAGCCCCCGAGGCGCCAAACCGTACCGGCGCTTCACAGTTTCTTGACATCCGCCAGTCAGACAACGGTTATACTGTGTGAGACCATCCGCCGCGCGCATCGGCTGCGCGGCGTCGCCGAGGAAGGGTCCGCATCCGCATGCTGCGCGAGTCGTCCACCATAGCGAGCGTCTCCGCGACGGCGTACGCCGGTCCCTGCAGCCTGTCCCTCGGTCGCACCTACCAGTTTGCCTATTCGTATACCTGCGCCGTGCGGGGGCGATTTACGAAGCTCTCGTCCGGCGATGAGGTGTACGCCCCGCGGCGTGCCGTCCAAAGCGGCCCGGTTGCGGGATAGGTGGACCCAGGCACCCGCACACCCATTTCCGAACGAGAGCTTACCCGCCCGCCCGTCCGACGACGCACCAGCGTCGGACGGGCGTCCTGTATCCGGCAACCGTCGCGCCGCCATCCCGGCGCCCAGAGCGAGGAGCACCCCATGATCGCGGTCATCAAACCCGGCACCACCGAAGCCCAGCTGTCCAACCTCATCGCGTGGCTCGAGAGCAAGGGCCTCGGCGTCAACGTCTCGGGATCCGAGTCGACCGTCGTGGGCCTGATCGGCGACACCACCAAGATCGACAAGTCGCTGCTCGAGTCGATGGACATCGTCGAGAGCGTGACGCGGGTGTCCGAACCGTTCAAGCTCGCCAACCGCAAGTTCCATCCCGAGGACACCGTGGTCCAGATCGCTCCCGGCGTCGCCGTGGGCGGCGGCAACTTCCAGGTCATCGCGGGGCCCTGCTCCGTGGAGGGCGACAATCTCCTCGCGATCGCCCGCGCCTGCAAGGCGGCCGGCGCCACGATGCTGCGCGGCGGCGCGTTCAAGCCGCGCACGAGCCCCTACGCCAACCAGGGCATGGGCAAGGCGGGCCTCGAGCTGCTCTGCGCCGCGCGCGAGGAGACCGGCATGCCCATCGTGACCGAGATCATGGACGTGCGCGACGTGCAGCTGTTCGTGGACATGGACATCGACGTCCTGCAGATCGGCGCGCGCAACACCCAGAACTTCAACCTGCTCAAGGAGGTGGGCATGGCGGGCAAGCCCGTGCTGCTCAAGCGCGGCATCGCCGGCACCATCGACGAGCTGCTCATGAGCGCCGAGTACATCATGAGCAAGGGAAACCCCAACGTCATGCTGTGCGAGCGCGGCATCCGCACCTTCGAGAAGCGCACGCGCAACACGTTCGACCTCAACGCCGTTCCCGTGCTGCACTACCTCACGCACCTGCCCGTGGTGGCCGACCCGAGCCACGCTACCGGCTATACGCGCTACGTGGGCCCCATGGCGCTCGCCGCCACCGCCGCCGGTGCCGACGGGCTCGAGATCGAGGTGCACGACAACCCGAGCTGCGCCTGGTCCGACGGGCAGCAGGCGCTGCTCCCCGAGCAGTTCGCCGAGCTCATGCCCAAGATTTCCGCCATCCGCGAGGTCGTGCGCTAATGGGCGCCGTCAGGAGCTGGCCGGCGGCTGACGAGCTCCGCGAGCGCACCGTGGGCATCCTGGGGCTGGGTCTCATCGGCGGCTCGCTCGCCAAGGCCTACCGCGACGCCGGGTGGCGCGTGCTCGCCTTCGACCTCGACGAGGACACCATGGGCGCGGCGCGCGTCGAGACGATCGCCGGCACGCTCGACGCCGACGCCGTCCCGCAGTGCGACCTCGTCCTGCTCGCGGTGTACCCGGGGGCCTGCATCGCCTGGCTGCGCGACAACGCGGCGCTGGTGCGCCCCGACGCCCTCGTCATCGACTGCTGCGGCGTGAAGCGCGAGGTGTGCGCGGCCTGCATGCCGCTCGCCGAGAAGGCTGGCTTCACCTTCGTGGGCGGCCACCCCATGGCGGGCACGCAGTACTCGGGCTTCAAATACGCCCGCGCCAACCTCTTCCGCGGTGCACCCATGGTGATCGTGCCCCCGCGCACCGACGACATGGCCCTGCTCGACGCCGTGGCGTGCGCCCTTGCCCCGGCAGGTTTCGGCAGCATCCAGGTGTCCACGGCAGAGGAGCACGACCGGCGCATCGCGTTCACCTCGCAGCTCGCCCACGTGGTGAGCAGCGCCTACATCAAAAGCCCCACGGCCCAGGGGCACCAGGGGTTTTCCGCCGGCAGCTACCGCGACATGACGCGCGTCGCCCGCCTCAACGAGAACATGTGGAGCGAGCTGTTCTTCGACGACGCCGACAACCTGCTGTTCGAGCTCGACCAGATCATCGCCCGGCTGCAGGAGTACCGCGACGCGCTCGCCGCGGGCGATGTCGCCCGCATGCGCGCCCTTCTCGCCGACGGTCGCCGCGCCAAGGAGCAGGCCGAGCGCCGCATCGTGGCCGAGGAGGAGGCGAGGGACCGATGAGCGCGCGCGTGTTCGAGACCGTCCGCGTCGCCGCGGCCTCGAAGGCATACGACGTCGCGGTGGGTCGCGGGCTACTCGACGAGGTGGGCGTGCGCGTGCGCGCCGCGGTACCCGACGCCGACGGCGCCGTGTTCCTGGTGAGCGACTCCAGCGTGGCCCCCCTCTATGCCGGGCGCGTCGCACGCTCGCTCGAGTCGGCGGGCTTTGCGGTGGGGCGTGCCGTCGTCGAGGCGGGGGAGCCCTCGAAGTGCCTTGCGACCTACGAGCGGCTGCTCGAGGAGGCGGCCCGCTTCGGGCTCACGCGCGCGAGTACCGTGGTCGCCCTAGGCGGCGGTGTGGTCGGCGACCTGGCGGGCTTTGCCGCGGCGACCTACATGCGCGGCTGCAACCTGGTGCAGCTCGCTACCTCGCTGCTCGCGATGGTCGACTCGAGCGTGGGCGGCAAGACCGCGGTCGACCTGCCGCAGGGGAAGAACCTCGCGGGCGCGTTCTACCAGCCCGACCTCGTGCTGTGCGACCTCGACTGCCTCGGCACCCTGCCCCCGACCTATCTGGCGGACGGTATGGGCGAGGTCGCGAAGTATGCCGTCATGGCCGACCCGGAGCTGTTCGGCTGGCTCGAGCGGCCCCTTGCCGGCCAAGAGGAGCGCGTCGTGGCGCGCTGCATCGCGCTCAAGCGCGACGTCGTGGAGGCCGACGAGCGCGAAGCTGGCGTGCGCAAGCTTCTGAACCTGGGGCACACGGTGGGCCACGCCATCGAGCTTCTGAGCGGCTACGCGGTTCCGCATGGCCACGCCGTGGCTGCGGGGACGGCCATCATGGCGCGCGCCTGCGCCGCGCGCGGCTGGTGCCCCGCCGAGGACGCCGGGCGTATCGAGGCCTTGCTGCGCGCGCACGGGCTGCCCACCTGCTCGGAGCGAGACCCCTCCGAGCTCGCCGAGGCGGCCCGGAACGACAAGAAGCGCACGGGCGATGCCATCGACGTCGTGGCGGTGCGTGGTATCGGGTCGTGCGAGGTGAGGCGCATGGGGCTGGGCGAGTTCGCCGAGCTGGTGGAACTGGGATGCGCGGGTACGCGGGAAGGCGTCGCGGCCGAGGGGTTCCTCGTCAAGGAGGCGCGCGGGGAGCGAGGGGGCCGTCTGATCGGGGGCCTCGGCGCGCCGGGCTGGCGCAATCCCCGCGAGCCGCTCGGCAAGGAGCCGGTGCGCGCCACGGTGCGCCCCGGGGCGCTGACGGGCGAGGTCGAGGCCATCGCGTCCAAGTCGGCCGCGCACCGCATGTTCATCTGCGCAGCCCTCGCCGACGGGCCCACGCGCATCCGCTGCTCCACCACCTCGCAGGACATCGAGGCGACCTGCGCCTGCCTCGCCGCGCTCGGGGCGAAGGTCGAGCGCTCGGGCGCGTGGCTGACGGTCGAGCCGATCGTGCGCGACGCCCCGCACAGCCGCACCCCCTGGCTGCCGTGCGGGGAGAGCGGGTCGACCCTGCGCTTCATGCTGCCGGTCGTGTGCGCCCTGGGCTGCGGGGGCCAGTTCCTCATGGAGGGGCGCCTGCCCGAGCGTCCGCTCGAGCCTCTGCGCAGCCGGCTCGCGGAGCATGGCTGCACGATTGGCCCGGCCGGGATGGTTCCCCTGCCGGTGTGGGGGCGCATGGCGGGCGGCACCTTCGACCTGCCCGGCAACGTGAGCTCGCAGTTCGTGACCGGCTTGCTGCTGGCGCTGCCGCTCGCGGGCGGGCGCGTGCGGTTGCACGGCGCCGTCGAGTCGCGCCCCTACATCGACCTCACGGTCGGGGTCATGCGCACGTTCGGGGTCGAGGTCGCCGAGTCGTGCGAGGCCGACGCCGCGGATGGGGGCGGCGACGGCCTCACGGTCTTCACGGTGGCGCCCGATGCGCGCTATGCGAGCCCGGGCGAGGCGGCGGTCGAGGGGGACTGGTCGAACGCCGCCTTCTGGCTGTGTGCCGGCGCCCTCTCGGACGAGCCGGTGCGCGTGCGCGGGCTCGACCTGGCGAGCAGCCAGGGTGACCTTGCGGTGCTCGACGTCCTCGGTGCGATGGGGGCGCACGTGCGCTGCCATCCCGGGGAGGGGTGGGCCGAGGTGTGCGGGTGCGACCCTGAGACGGGGGAGCGCTGCAGGCTGCGCGGCGTCGAGGTCGATGCGCACGACGTCCCCGACCTCGTGCCGGTGCTGTGCGTCGTCGCCGCATGCGCCGAGGGCGATACGCGCGTGGTGAACGCGGCGCGCCTGCGCATCAAGGAGTCCGACCGTCTGGCCACCACGGCGGAGCTCGTCCGCTCGCTCGGCGCCCGGGTCGACGAGCTACCCGACGGCCTCGTGGTGCACGGGCTGGGGCGGGTACCGGGTTCTGGCGTCCCCGCTCGCGCGGTCCTGCGCGCCTGCACGGTGCGCTCGCATGGCGACCACCGCATCGCGATGGCCGCAGCGGTGGGCGCCACGGCGGCCGACGGGCCGGTCGAGGTGTGCGGGGCGAACGCCGTGGCAAAGTCCTACCCCGGGTTCTTCGCCGACTTCCTCGGGCTCGGCGGGGAGGCGTCGGTCGAGCGCGAGACGGTTACCGGTGGGGCGTTTCCGCCGCCTGGTCGGACGGGGAGCACCCCGGGGGCCTGCCCGGAGGGACGAGATGCCCGGGAGCGACGCGAGAGGGGGATGGTCTAACAATGTCTTCGACGTACGGGCACAGCGTGCGTGTCCAGATATTCGGCCAGTCGCACTCCGCCGCCGTCGGCGTCGTTGTCGACGGTTTGCCCGCCGGCGAGTCCGTCGACCTCGAGGGGGTCGCCGCGTTCATGGCGCGGCGGGCACCGGGCAGGGCGCCCTGGTCGACCCCCCGCAAGGAGTCCGACGAGGTGGAGGTGCTCTCCGGCCTCAATCCGGAGGGACGCACCTGCGGCGCACCGCTCGCCCTGTTGATCCGCAACACCAACACCCGCTCGAAGGACTACTCCGAGCTCCGGCGCAAGCCGCGTCCGGGCCACGCCGACCTTACGGCGTGGGTGCGCTGGCACGGGGAACAGGACGTTGCGGGCGGGGGGCACTTCTCGGGCCGGCTCACCGCATGCGTCTGTGCGGCCGGCGCGGTGTGCCTGCAGGTCCTCGGCCGGCGCGGCGTGCACGTCGGCGCCCATCTCGCCAGCGTGGCGGGCATCCCCGACGCGGCATTCGACCCGGTCTCGCTCGATTCCGAGACGCTCGCGGCCCCCGGCGCCAAGCCCTTCCCCGTGCTCGACGACGAGGCGGGGCGCGCGATGCAGGCGGCCATCGCCGGGGCGCGCGCGGGCAAGGACTCGGTCGGCGGCGTCGTCGAATGCGCTGCGCTCGGCATGCCTGCCGGCGTGGGCGCGCCCATGTTCGACGGGCTCGAGAACCGCATCGCGCAGGCCGTGTTCGGCATTCCCGCGGTCAAGGGGCTCGAGTTCGGCGCGGGCTTCGCGGCGGCGGGGCTCTACGGCAGCCAGGACAACGACCCCTGGCGCCTCGGGCCCGACGGGAGGGTGCGCGCGGCGACCAACAACGCCGGCGGCATTCTCGGGGGCATCTCGACCGGCATGCCCCTGGTGTTCCGCGCTGCCTTCAAGCCGACCTCATCGATTTTCCTGCGCCAGGAGACGGTCGACGTCGAGGAGGCGTGCGAGGCCGAGCTCGCGCTGGTGGGAAGGCACGATCCCTGCGTCGCCGTGCGCGCGGTGCCCGTCGTCGAGGCAGCCTGCGCCTTGGCGCTCGCCGACGCCCTCGCCGACGACGGCCTGCTCGGCCCGGTGAGCGACCTGGGGCGCGATCCCGCCGAGCTGAGACGTCTCGAGCGCCTCTTCGGCGACCGGGCGGGCTGGTTTGGTTCCGGCGCATAGGGGTGCCGCCTCCCGGCCTCTCCCACGCCCGGCCGCGGCGCACGCCTCCGACGACCCGGCGAAACTCCATTACCCACGACGAAAGGAACCTTCCATGGCACAGACCGAAGAGAGCGGCGCGGTTGCCGAGGCTTCTGCGGTTTCCGGGGACCTGTCCGCCCTGCGCGCCGAGATGGACGACGTCAACCGCCGCATGCTCGAGCTGTTCGAGCGGCGCATGGAGCTCTCGGCTGGTATCGCCGAGGTGAAACGCGCCACCGACAAGGCGGTCGCCGACCCGGCGCGCGAGCGCGCGATCCTCGCCGAGGTGCGCGCCCAGGCCGCCGAGGGCATGAAGAGCCCCGCGACCGTCCTGTTCTCGCTCCTCATGGAGATGAGCCGCGGCTACCAGGAGCGCCTGCTCCATCCCACGAGCCCGCTGCGCGAAGCGATCGAGGGCGCGCTGCGCGACACAGAGCCGCTCTTCCCGCCCGCCGCCTCGGTCGCCTGCCAGGGGGTCGAGGGCGCCTACTCCCAGATCGCCTGCGAAAAGATGTTCAAACACCCCACCGTCACGTTCTTCAAGAACTTCGAGGGCGTGTTCCGCGCCATCGAGGCGGGGATGTGCGACTACGGCGTCCTTCCGCTCGAGAACTCCTCGGCCGGCACGGTGAACGCGGTCTACGACCTCATGACGCGCCACGACTTCCACATCGTGCGCACCTGCCGCCTCAAGGTCGACCACGACCTGCTGGCCCTGCCCGGGGCGACGGTCGAGGGGCTGACCGAGATCTTCTCCCACCAGCAGGCCATCTCGCAGTGCGCCGGGTTTCTCGACACGCTCAAGGGCGTCAAGGTCACCGCGGTCGCCAACACTGCCGAGGCGGCCCGCATGGTCGCCGCGTCGGGGCGCACCGACGTCGCGGCGCTCAGCAGCCGCAGCTGTGCTGAGCTCTACGGCCTTGCGACCCTTGCGCGCCAGGTGAACGACACCGCGAACAACTACACCCGTTTCGCGTGCATCGCCAAGGGCCTCAAGATCTTCCCGGGCGCCGACCGCACCTCCCTCATGCTGGTCCTTCCCCACAGGCCCGGTACGCTCTACAAGGCGCTCGCCCGCCTCTATTCGCTCGACATCAACATCACCAAGCTCGAGAGCCGCCCCATCCCCGACCGCGACTTCGAGTTCATGTTCTACTTCGACCTCGACACGCCGGTCTACGCCCCGGAGTTCGCGGCCCTGCTCTGCGAGCTCGACGACATCTGCGAGGAGTTCAAGTACCTCGGCAGCTATTCGGAGATCGCGTAGGCTTGGGGAAGGCAACGCGGGGACGGAGGTAATGCGATGGGAACGGTTTCGGGCGGGTGTGCGCGCGCCTGCGGTTCGGGTGGGGGAGAGGCGTCGGGGGAGCGTCCGGACGAAGGGCGCGTTTCCGAGGGCGGCGCGCTGTACGGGCGCGTCCTCGCGGGGGAGTGCCGCCTCGAGTTCGGCCTGGTGGGCGAGCGCCTGGGCCACAGCCATTCGCCCGCCATCCACGCCGAGCTCGGCAGCACCCCCTACCGGCTCGTCGAGGTGCCGCGCGACCGTGTCGGCGCCTTCTTCGCGACGAGGGCGTACCGCGGGCTCAACGTGACGATCCCCTACAAGCGCGACGCCGCGGCGGCCTGCGACGAGCTTTCGGAAGCTGAGCGCCGGCTTGGGAACGTCAACACGCTGGTCGTCCGGCCCGACGGGTCGTTGTTCGGCGACAACACCGACTACCACGGGTTTGCCTGCGAGCTGGCGTCTACCGGCGTCGATATCGCGGGGCGCGCGTGCCTGGTGCTTGGCGACGGCGGCGCGGCGGCGACGGTGCGCGCCGTGCTCGCGGACGCCGGTGCCGCGCGCATCGTCACGGCGACTCGCCGGCCGGGGTCCGCGCCCGCGTTATTCGCATCCGACGGGAGGGGCGTCCCGTCGGAGTGCGTCGAGCTCTCGCGCCTCGCCGATCCCGGCGATGCGCAGGGGGTCACCGTGCGCCGGGACGTCGAGGTCGTCGTCAACGCGACGCCCGTCGGCACCTTCCCGCATGCGGGCGACGCCGCCCTCGTCGACCTCGCCGCCTTCCCGCGCCTCGCCTGCGTGTGCGACCTCGTATACAACCCCCTGTCCACCAGGCTCGTGCAGGCGGGGCGCTCGCTCGGCGTCCCGTCCGTCGGCGGCCTTGCGATGCTCGTCGCCCAGGCGAAGCGGTCGAGCGACCTGTTTTTGGGCGTCGTGCGCCCCGACGAGGTCGAGCGCGCGGTCCTGACGACGATGCTCGGCCGCTTGTCGTGCGTGAGCCTCATCGGCATGCCCGGCTGCGGCAAGACGAAGACGGGGCGCGCCGTCGCAAAGCTTCTCGGCTACGGTTTCGTCGACGTCGACGACCTCGTGTGCATGCGCTCCGGGGAGAGCGTCGAGGAGCTGTTCGCCAAGCGGGGGGAGGAGGGGTTCCGCGAGCTCGAGACCTCCTGCACCGCCGAGGCTCTCGCCCGGCCCGGCGTGGTGGTCGCCTGCGGAGGGGGCGTGGTAACCCGCGAGCGCAACCTGTTCTATCTGAGACAGAACGGGCCGGTCGTCCTGCTGACGCGCGGCCTCGACGAAGGTGACGGCGAGCGGCTGTCGACTGTGGGCCGCCCCCTGAGCCGGGCTAAGGGGGTCGAGCGGATTCGTGCGGAGCGTGCGCCGCTCTATCGCGCATGGGCCGACATCGAGGTCGCCCCCGTCCCCGGCGACGCCTATGCGACCGCCGAGCGTGTGGCGGAGGCCGTCCGCGCATGGCTGGTGCGCAGGGTGTAGGGTTGCGCAGCGGGCGTGCGGACGCTGCCGCGGGACGGCGCGGCGTGGCGCGCGGTCAATCCTGCGGGTGAGCAGCCGTTCACGGGATGTGCGGCGGTTCTCAGGACGCGCGGTCAATCCCGGTCGGTTGGAAGGTCGAGCTCCGCCCTAAGCGCCTCCTGTCGAGTGCGCCAACGTTCGTCCCGGTCGCGCCTTCGGGTGCGCACGCCGAGCTTTCGCGCGATCTCTCCTGCGAGCGCATCCATATCCCCCACGCTCCTGATAAGCCCGTCGGTCACGACATAGACAGCCATCCCGTTCATGGAGAGCGCGTTCAGCCTGCGGGAGTCGCGTGCGGCCTGGCCGGTCTTCGAGTGCCATCCGCTGCTGTTGTACTCGACCGCCACACCTGCGCGCTCCCAAAGCAGGTCGGGTACGAACGAGCCCGACTGCCGCGAACCGCGGTGCCCGCGCCGGTGTGCCGACGGGGCCGCGTTGAGCTCGGGACGCGGCAGACCGTAGCCGCCGTAGCGATGTGGGAGCGTCAGTAGCATGGCGAGCGCCGTTTCGCGCGGCGAGGCGGATCCGTCCATAAGATGCGCGCTGGCACGTCTCGCCAGGCCGATGCCCCTCAGGGAGGGACATGCGCGGCAGTACTCCCGGATGCGCCGGACCTGGGTCGGCGGCGCGCTGCGGCATAGGCCACCGGGCGCGCAGGGAGCTATGGCGTACGATCCGCAGAGCTCGAAGCCGGCGCGAAGCGTCTCCGTGAAGCTGGCATGCGCGGCGAGACGGACGAAGGCGAGCTCCGGTGCGCAGGCGAACAGCCCGTCCGCAACGCGCGCGAACGAACCCGAAGGGAGCTCCAGGCTGCAGACGCTGCAACGTGACTGCGGTGACGGCTTGGAGCGCATCCCGTCGGATCCGACGAGCAGACCTATCGGTTGCCTGAGTTCGCGCAACGGTCCCTCGATGCAGCGTTGGAGCAGTTCGGCGTTGGGAAACGAATCCGCCGGCACGGTCCGATCGGGGAGGATGTCCCATTTTGGTGGAAGGCGGACCTCGCGCTCGCTGACACGGTAGTCCGGCTCGGCATGCCGGAAACGCTCGGCGCGCAGGAGTTCCAGCGAAGACGCTCCGTCGAGACAGATGCCCATGCTGCCCCTCCTTGTTTCCTGTTCGTAAGTCGTTCAATTACGTATAAGGTACTATATATTACTATATACGTAAATTGGTCTACATATTACGAAAGTCAAAGTTTAATACTTTACCGTAAAGATAAAGGTTAGGGTCGAGGTTAGGCTTACGGTTATCCAAGTGCCTTCGTTCGGATGAGCAGGCGGCGTCGTGGCGATCTCGATTGGCAACGATCTCGATCGAGAACGATCTTGATTGACAACCTCGGCAAATACCGGGGAATTGAACAAGGTGGGTCGCCGGATATAGCAATAGATAAATAGTTGCTAAAATTTCTTCAAATTAACGCCCTAAATTGACTCAAATGCGGTTGACCAAACGTCTGCATCGGGACTTCAATCCCGTCCCGCGAGCCGCGAACAGGGCTTTTCTTGAGCCGTGCGTTTCGCACCGCGTCTTTGGTACCGCATTGCATGCGATTCTGGCCAAGCGGAACCGCGTTTCGTCGAAATATGGGCGCTATTTCCATGATTGATGCGGTCGGGCGCAGACGCATCCCAACGATGCTCGTTCCGTCCGGGAGCGCCTGTCCTCCCGACGCGCCGCCATCCCGCATGCTCACGCCATCCCGCAAGTGTCCCGGCTCCCTTGTCGTCGGCGAGAGACGTGCGCATATGGGAATTTCGACAACGGTCTGCCGTTGGT
>DBEYOB010000082.1:0-5077 GCA_048173955.1 Coriobacteriales bacterium | reverse complement strand
GCCTTCCCCTCGGACCCGTCGCCCGGGGCGGTCTGAGCGGGTTCGGGCGCCTCCTCCGCCTTTGCGCGCGCCTTTGCCGGACGGCGGCCCTGAGCGCCCGAGGGACGGGCGTCGCCCGCCGCCTCCGCCTGCTGGCCCTGTGCCTCGCCCCGCGCGGGGACGGAGGTTTCGGCGGGAAGCGCGGCGGGACGGGGGGCCTCCGGGAGCGCTGCGGGCTTTCGCTCCGCCGGAACCGTCGCGGCGACGTGCCCGCGGGCGGCCTCGGCCTCCGGCGAAACCTGGCTCTCGGGAGCCTGGCCGTCTACGCGGTTGCCTTCACTCATGCCTGCTCAACTTTCTTCCAGTCCGCGAGGAAGCGCTCGAGGCCGCGATCGGTCAGCGGGTGCTCGATGCACTTCTTGAGCGCGCCGAACGGAACGGTGGCGATGTCGGCGCCCATCAGCGCGGCCTGCGTGACGTGGTGCGGCGAGCGCACCGAGGCGGCGATAATCTCGACCTCGTGGTCGAAGTCGTAGTTCTTCACGCACGTCACGATGTCGGAAAGCTGCGTCAGGCCGTCCTCGGCGATGTCGTCGAAGCGGCCGACGAACGGGGAGATGTAGCGCGCGCCGGCACGGGCGGCCATGATGGCCTGCGGGGCGCTGAACACGAGCGTCATGTTGACCGCGACGCCCTGCTCGGCGAGCGCGCGCGTCGCGGCGAGCCCCTCCGCCATAACGGGGATCTTGACGACGACGTTCGGGGCGATCTTGGAGAGGCGCAGGCCGTCCGCGACGATCTGGTCGCGCGTCATCGCGGTCGTCTCGGCGGAAACCGGGCCGTCGACGATCTCGCAGATGCGGGCGATGTGGTCCTCGAAATCGGCGAGCTTGCCCCCGATTTTCGCGTAGAGCGACGGATTTGTGGTGACGCCGGCGACGACGCCCCAGGACGCCGCCTCGCGAATCTCGTCGAGATCCGCCGTGTCCAGGAAAAACTTCACGGTGACTCCTTTGTTCTGCTTCCAACGATTGCTCGAACGCTTGCATGCGCATCGGCCCGCCTTCGCCGGGCACGAGGCGCATGGGACAGCCCGACCTGGTCGATGCCGCACGGCGCTTCCGCCGCCCGCGGCACCGGTGCAAAATATGGGGATGCGGATTACGGGTGCGACTATACCACCGCGGGAAATAAAACGCACGCATCGGAGCGCGGCGGGGGCGAATATCACACAGCAGCCCCATCCTCACCGGGCGCATATGCCGGGCGCCCGCCGCGACCGCCTCCGGGAGCTGCGGCTCCGGGGGTCGCGGCGGGCGCGGGAAAACTGCTAGAGCTCCTCGACCTGCCGGGCGACGCGTGCGGCGGCCTCGGCGCCGGCGTCGGTCAGCACGCAGCCCGAGCTGCGCCTCATCGGCCTGCGGCCCGTGGCGGAACGCCCCTCGGCATGCTCGATGCAGCCGGAACCCTCCAGGCGCAGGACAGCCATCGAGACCGTCGGCTGGAGCATCGACGTCGCCTCGACGATGCGCACGATGGGCATCGAGCGCGTATCGGCGTGCGCGAAGCACAGCAGGGTGAGCTCGTCGGCGGACATGGGGCGCGACCCCATCTTCGTCACGAGCGAGACGACCTCGGAGGGTTCGAGCTCGGCGAGGCCCGACGCCGGGTCGGCCGCCTGGGCGATGCGCTGCACCGTGCGGTTCACGTACGAGGTGCCCTTGCGCGTCAGCGCGCAGCGCAGGCGGCGCCGGTCGCTGTCGCTCGACGAGCGCGTCATGTATCCGAGCTGGGCGAGATGGTTCCCGCGATGGGTCATCGTGGGGCAGGACACGCCCTGCTCGGCAGCGAGCTGCGTCGACGAAAGCCCCTTGCGCTGGTGGAGTATGCACAGGATGGCGAACTCGTCGAAGGTGATGCGCGACGACGAGGGCGTCTCGCGCCTCATGCGGTTGTAGCAACGCCTGATCTCGAGGTATTGGCTGACGTTCACGAACGGCTCCCTTTCGCGGGTCGGCGTGCGCCGCCGGCGCACGCATCGGTATGCCCGAAACATTTTTATCTTACTCGTTTCGGCTTTTTTCGACGTCCCCCACCACGCAATGACCACACGGCGGCCACGTTTGGCGGGAAAAACGGGCGAAGGGGACACGAACGCTGCACATGGGACATCTATACTGTCGCTTTCATTCGACAGCGTGCGTGCCGGGCACGGCCCCGGCACCGGACGAGAGAGGGGCCGCGCCCATGCACAGCAGCGCCCTGCACGCCGACGCGCGCCGCGGCGTGTTCGTGACGTTCGAGGGGGTCGACGGCGCGGGCAAGACCACCCAGTGCTCGCTTCTGTGCGACGCCCTGCGCTCGGCGGGGTACGAGGTGGTCCGCCTGCGCGAGCCCGGCGGCACCCCCCTGGGCGAGCGCGTCCGCTCGCTCTTGCTCGACCCCCAATCCCAAGCAATGGACCCGACCTGCGAGCTGCTCCTCTTCGAGGCGGCGCGCGCCCAACTCGTCGCACAGGTCGTGCTCCCGGCCCTCGACCGCGGGGCCGTCGTCGTCAGCGACCGCTTCTTCGACTCGACCTACGCCTACCAGGGCTTCGCGCGGGGCCTCGGCGGCGACACGGTGCGCGCGGTCAACGCCGTCGCCTGCGGCGGCCTGGCCCCCGACCGGACCCTGCTGCTCGACTTGGAGCCCGGCGAGGCGTTCGGCCGCGCCGTGTGCGAAGGGGCCGACCGCATGGAGTGCGAGGGCGCCGCGTTCCAGGGCAGCGTGCGCGCCGGGTTCCTCGAGGTCGCCCGCGCCGAGCCGGAACGGGTCCGCGTCGTCGACGCGCGCGGCGGCGTCTCCGAGGTGTGGGGGCGCGTCCGCCGCGAGCTCGCCGACCTGTTCGACCTGCCCGCCGCGTGTCCCTGCGGCCGTCCGGAGGGGGCGTCGAACCGTGGCTAGCGCGCCGGCGCGCGGCGCGGGGCTGCTCGCGCGCAGCCTCATGGGCCAGGACGCGGTCCGCTCCTTCCTCGAAAACGCCGTGGCGAGCGGTCGCCTCGGGCAGGCATACCTGTTCCTGGGCGCACCGGGGTCGGGCAAGCTCGACGCGGCGTACGCGCTCGCCCAGGCCGCCGTGTGCCCCCAGGGAGGCTGCGGGTCGTGCGACGACTGCGTGCGCGCTGCGCGGCGCACGCATCCCGACATCCGCCTGCTGCGCCCCGAGAGCGCCCAGGGCTACCTGATCGCCCAGATCCGCGCCCTGATCGAGGACCTGGCGCTCGCCCCCATCCGCTCCCGGCGCAAGGTCTACATCCTCGACGAGGCGGAACGCCTGACGTCGTCGACCGCCAACGCCCTCCTCAAGAGCCTGGAGGAGCCGCCCGACAACGCCATGTTCGTCCTTCTGGCAACCTCGCGCGACGCCGTCCTGCCCACGGTGCTCTCGCGCTGCCAGGTGGTCCCCTTCCGCCCCATCGCCGCCGAGCAGGCCCTCGCCGTGCTTTCCGAGGAGCTCGGGATGCCCGAGAACCTCTGCAGGAGGGCCGTGGCATGCTGCCCCTCCCCCGCGCAGGCGCGCGAGTTCCTGGGCTCGGAGGCCCGCCAGCAGGCCCGTCGCGCGATGCTCGACTGCCTCGACCGCCTGCCCGCCGCCGACGAGCTCGACGTCCTCCAGGGCGCCAAGGCCGCCGTCCTCGCCGCGAAGGCGCCGCTCGCGGACTTCAAGAGCGCCCAGCAGGCGGTTCTCGACGAGAACGCCAAGCTCCTGTCGGCCTCGGCCATGCGGGAGCTCGAGGAGCGCCAGAAGCGCGAGCTCACCGCGCGGGAGCGTTCGGGTATCATGGAGCAGCTCGGGGCGGCCCGCTCGCTGCTGCGCGACGCCCTGGGGGCGGCCGCGGGCGACGCCGGGCAACCCGTCTGCGACGACTACGCGCGCGCCGCGGCGACCTATGCGCGCAGGCTCGGCGTCGACGGGCTCGCCCGCGCGATCGGCGCGGTCGACCGCGCCGAAGACGCCGTCCGGCGCAACGTCTCACCCCAGCTGGCCTTCGAGGCCATGCTGTTCGAAATCAAGGAGTTGATCGCGTGCCGACCGTAATCCCCGTCCGCATGCACTACAGCATGCAGGACCTCTGGTTCAACCCCAACTCGACCGGCGCGCGCAAAGGCGACCACGTCGTGGTCTCGACGGAGCGCGGCACCGAGTTCGGCCTGGTGACCTCCGACGCGTTCGTCGCCTCGGTCGACGAGGTCAAAGGCGAGCTCAAGCCCGTCCTGCGCGTCGCCGACGAGGCCGACCTCGCAAAGGCCGAGGAACTCGCCCGCAAGGGCGACGAGGCGATGCCCGTGTTCCGCAGCCTGGTCAAGGAGAGCGGGCTCGACATGAAACCCGTCGGGGTGGAGTTCCTCTTCGGCGGCGAGAAGGCCGTCTTCTACTTCGCCGCCGAGGACCGCGTCGACTTCAGGGAGCTGGTCCGCGAGCTCGCCTCGCGCTTCCACCAGCGCGTCGACATGCGCCAGATAGGCGTGCGCGACGAGGCGCGCCTTGTGGGCGGCTACGCGCCCTGCGGCCAGGAGCTGTGCTGCGTGCGGTTCGGCGGGCAGTTCGAGCCCGTCTCGATCCGCATGGCGAAGGAGCAGGACCTCCCGCTGAACTCCGCCAAGATCAGCGGCGTGTGCGGCCGCCTCATGTGCTGCCTGCGCTACGAGTTCGAGGCGTACCGCGACTTCAAGCAGCGCGCCCCCAAGAAGAACGCCGTCATCGACACACCCCTGGGCAAGGCGAAGATCGTCGAGTACAACACGCCGCGCGAAACGCTGACGCTTCGCCTCGAAAACGGCAAGTCGTTCACCGTCGCGCTCAAGGACATGACCTGCAGCGAGGGATGCCGCAAACGCTGCGCCGAGCAGAACTCCCCGCTGCGCCCCGACACGGTGACCCGCGAGGCGCTCGAGGCGCTCGGCACGCCCGAGATGGCCATGCAGCTCGCCGAGCTCGACCGCGCGATGGACCCCAACGGCGGCTACGCCGCCCTCGACGACTCGCTGCTCGACAGCCGCCGCACGCCGCGGCGGCGTTCGTCGGGGCAGCGCCAGGCGGAGCAGGGCGGCACCC
>DBEYOB010000081.1:0-11505 GCA_048173955.1 Coriobacteriales bacterium | reverse complement strand
GGCCCACCGCGACGGCGGCGAGGCCGCACCGGCGGCTTATCGCATGCATATCCATTGTGCTCATCCTCCTGTCGACGGGCGCGTCGCCGACGGCGCGCCTCGGGGCCATTCTCCCCCGTAAACGACGATGGGGAGACCTCGAGAGGCCTCACCACAGCAACAGCACCACCCTTAAGCGGCGCGCACCTATCCGATGGTGCCCCCAGCGGGGTTCGAACCCGCGATCTCCGCCTTGAAAGGGCGGCGTCCTAGACCGCTAGACGATGGGGACAGCGGCAAGATATTATCCGAAAAGGCCTCGGCGCGCGCAAGACGCCCTGACGGCGTCCCACCATTTCCCTACATTCCCCTACATTCGTCCGAGCCCTTAACGCCCCCTTAAGCTACGTGTGCTTTCAGGAAACCACACGGGCTCGACATCGCGCCCGCGGTCGCCCCCTACCATGGACGTCGCCCCGCATCTGCAAGGCTGCATGCGAAAGGAGGCCGCCGTGCCTCGTCCCCATAGCCCCGGGCCCGGCGGGCGCGCCGCCGGCCGTGCCCCGCGCCCCGCCGCGCCCGCCATACCGTCCCAACCCCGCCCCGCGCCCCGATCGAAGGGGTTGCGCGCCGCCGGCATCGTCGCCGGATGCCTGCTCGCCCTCATCGCGGTCGCCTATGCCGCCGGGTGCGCCTACTTCACGGGCCGCCTGTGGCCCAACACCAGCGCCAAAGGCTACGACCTGTCGCTCATGGCGCGCGACGAGGCGGTCGCCGTCCTCGAGCGCGCCGGCGACGACATCGACGTGCACGTGAGCGGGCAGGGCGTCGACTTCCACCTGACCTCGGAGAACTCCGGCATCGCCCTCAACGCCGGCGACGCCGTCGACGCGATGCTCGCCGCAAGCCCCGCCTGGACCTGGCCCGCGCACCTCGTCGGCCTGCACGACGGCAGCGACGAGGTCGCGGTCCTCTACTCCGAAGACAGCGTGCGCGCCGCGGTCGAAAGCGCCCTCGCGGCCTTCAACGCCACGGCCTCCGACCCGGTGGACGCATCCGTCGTCTACGACGAGGCGTCGGGGACGTACGTCGTCGACCCGGGCGCCGCGGGGACCAAGCTCGACGCCGGCCGCGTCGCCGCCTCGGTCCTCGAGGCGCTTGCGGCCGAATCCGGCGAGGTCCCCCTCGACGGGAGCCACCTCGTGCAGCGGGCCGTCACCGCCGACGACGCGACCCTGCAGCAGGCGGCTGCCGCCGCGAACGCGTACCTCGCATGCCGTCTCGACCTGACGCTCAACGGGACCCTGGTCGCGACGCTCGACGGCGCGACGGTCCGCTCGTGGATCGTGTTCGGCGAAGGGGGCGCCGTCTCGATCGACGACGCCCAGCTCGTCGCCTGGGTCGACGGCGTCGAGGCGCTCGTCGACAACGTCGGCGGCACGCGCTCCTACACCCGCCCCGACGGCACATACGCGACCGTGACGGGCGGCACCTACGGCTGGATCAGCGACGGGGCCGCGATCGAGTCCATCGTGCGCGACGCCGTCTCCTCGGGCACCGTGGGCAGCCAGGAGGTTCCCTGCAAGCAGACCGCCGCGGTCTACAACCCCGGCGGGCAGGACTGGGGGGCGCGCTACCTCGACATCGACCTCGCCGAGCAGCACGTGCGGCTCTACGGCTCGGACGGGTCGCTCCTCTGGGAGTCCGACTGCATCACAGGGAGCACGCTCGACGGACACGACACCCCCACCGGCGTCTACTATCTCAACGACAAGGCGACCGACCAGACGCTCGTCGGCGAGATCGACCCCGCCACGGGACAGCCCGAGTACGAGTCGGCCGTGTCGTACTGGATGCCCTTTGTCGGCAACTCCGTGGGGCTGCACGACGCGACCTGGCAGACCAACGGCTTCGGCGGGACCCTCTATGCGGAGGGGTACGGCTCGCACGGCTGCGTCAACCTGCCCTACGACGCCGCGGCGGAGCTGTATAACCTCATCGAGGTCGGCGACGTCGTCGTGGTCCACGGGTAGATTGCTGCGGGTCCCCGCCGGCCGCGTTCCCCGCGGGCTCACGTACGCCGAGTACGCATCGCCCGCGGGCGCTTTGCCGGCGGCTAGATCTCCAGGCGCTTCTCGAGGGCGCCGTTGATGATCTTGAGCGCCTTGATGCGCGCGTAGCGCTTGTCGTCGGAGGGGACGACGTGCCAGGGCGCGTACTCGGTCGAGGTGAGGCGCAGCATGTCGTTCACGCAGCGGTAGTACAGGTCGGCCTTCTCGCGGTTGCGCCAGTCGTCGGGGGTGATTTTCCACCGGCGGCTCGGGTCGTTCTGCCGGTCCTCGAAGCGGCGCAGCTGCTCCTCGGGCGAGACGTCGATCCAGAACTTCACGAGCACCGCGCCCCAGATGCGCAGGTCGTCCTCGAACTCGTTGATCTCGTCGAAGGCGCGGCGCCACTCCTCCTTCGTCGCAAAGCCCTCGATGCGCTCCACCAAGACGCGACCATACCAGGTGCGGTCGAAGATCGCCGCATGGCCGCTGCGCGGCAGCTTCGTCCAGAACCGCCACAGGAACGGGCGCGCCAGCTCGTCCTTCGATGCGGGGCCGATGGGGTGCACGCGGTAGTTGCGCGCGTCCATGGCGGCGGTGACGCGTTTGATGTTGCCGCCCTTGCCCGCGGCGTCCCACCCCTCGTAGGCGATGACGAGGGGGATGCGGTGGCGGTACATCTCGAGCGTCAGGGCGGAAAGGCGCTTCTGCTGGCGCTTGAGCTCGTCGTGGTATGCCTCGTCGCTCTCGACGGCATGGGGCTTGCTGCGCGACTGGCTGAGCGTCTTGACGCGCTTGAGCTCGTAGCGCGAGGCAAGGTCGTCGGCCTTGCCGGTGTTCCTCTTCGCGCGGGCGAGGTCGTCGGCGTGGCGCTGCTCGTCGCTCTTGGGCGCCGGAGCGGAGGCCCCGTCCTCGCCCGGCGCGGGCGCGGCGCTGCCGGCAATGGGCTGGTCGGTGTCGACGCCGCGGGCGCGCAGGGCCGCCTCCATGCGGTCGGCGAGCACCTCCATGATCTGGATGTTCGCGTTTCGCTTGTGCTCGGCGGGGACAACCTCCCAGAACCCGTTGCCGGTGTTCGCCGTCAGCCAGCGGTCGAAGATGGACAGGTACTCGTCGTAATGCTGGATCTGCCGGATGTCGGCGTCGTCGACCTTCCAGGCGCTCGACGGGTCGCACATGAGGTCCATGATGCGCCGGCTCTGCATCTCGCGCGTGATGTGGAGGAAGAACCGCACGATGAGGAAGCCGTCGTCCTCGAGCTGGCGTTCGAACACCCGCACCGACTTGATGTGCTCCTTGATGCGCTCCTCGGCGCGGCGCGCCATGTTGACGCGCGCCTCGGGGTCGAGCTTGGGGTCGCCCTGCAGGCGGACGTCCTCGACGTAGGCGCGCGAAAGTTCGTCGTAGTAGGCTTGGTCGAATATCGTCATCGTGCCGCGCTTGCCCAGGCGGCTCCAATAGCGCGCCATGAACGGGAGGCGCGACTCGTAGCCGACCGGCTCCTCCATCGTATGCACCGTGTAGGCGCGCGGGTCGAGGTTGACCACGAGGTCGGAGATGCGGCTCCCCTTGCCAGCCGCCCCCCATCCCTCGAACACGACGACTGTGCCCATGTTCGCCTTGACGGCGTGCTGCTGGAGCACCATGAGGCGCTCCTTGACCGCCTCGCGGCGCGCACGGTACTCGCCTTTTCCCATCTCGGGGGGGAACTCGATCTCGCGAAGCATGGAAACCTCCTTGCGAACAGCGCAGCCGGGGCGCCCCGAGCACGGCATCGCGCCCGGACACCGGGGTCGGGGCAGCCGAAAGCCGAGACCCGAGGGGCGGACCCAGCCTGCCCGAAGAGCGCGCTCACCGTGCCGGAAGGCGTGCCCGACGTGCCAGAGGGCGTGCGCAACATGCCGGGCCCGCCCGACATGCCGGAAGGCGCGCCCGCCCCATCTGTTTTCGAACCATCACTATAGCACGCGGTTGAGTGTTCGACGCGCGGAGAAGGCGGAGGCGGTTCGGGCGGGCGCCGCACCGTAAGCCCGGCCCATCCGGCGCAAACGCGCCTTCCGCCGCTGGCCCGTCATCTGCCTCAACCGCACCATCGGCCGCAACCGCGTTAGCAACCGCAACCATGCCGTATCTGAAAAAATACGCGTTGCGAACGATGTGGGGAGGGAGCTTTCGGGCGATCTTGGGAAATCCTGCAGGTGATACGAATCCTGTTTTCTATTTACGCAAATACAGCTTCATTTTTTTGACAGCGGACGCGTTGCCCTCTCGAAAAATCGTTCGCAACGCGCGATTCTTCAGGAAACCGCCGTTTCGCAATGCACGAATGCCCCACCGCGAAGATACCCCGCCGCGCCAGATAATCCGCCACACCGGGCGCCCCGTCGCGCGGGTGCCCTGCTGAAGGGATGCCCCGCCGCGCGGGCGCCCCGCCGGACCCGCCGCGCCTGCGCGGCGCCGTCGGTCGGGGCGCGGGACCCGGCGAGTCGGATGGGCGCAGCGCCTACTTCTTGTCCTTCTCGGCCTGCCGGCGCTCGCGGTACTCGATCGCCTCGTTGAGCGCGTCGATGTCCTTCTGCGTCTTCTTGGTGCGGCGCAGCATCACGATGACGAACACGAACAGAATCGCCCAGATCAGCACGTAGGCGGCGATGACGTAGGGCGCAGAGGGGACGACGATCGAATAGACCTCTTCGAGAATCGGATCCATGGTGGTGTTCCTTCCGACTGGATGCCTTGCGGCGGACTGGATGCCTCTCTAACGAACCGCGTGTCCGGCGGGTGCGCCGGACACCTTCCGGGCGGGCGCCTTCGGGCGCGCCGGACGCCCGCACGCGGGACATCCGCACGACGCCCGCGCGCCGCGGCGCCCGCTACTCGTCGAGCGCCTCGAAGCGGCGCTTCAGCGCCTCGACCTGGGCGGACTGCTCGCACACCCGCAGGCGGAGGCGGTAGATGCCGAAGCCCGCCAGGCACATGCCGAACAGCCCGCACAAGAACGGGATGAGCATGTCGGGGGGCAGGCCCGAGTCGGTGCGGAAGACCACCGGGTGCACCGACGAGGGGATCATGCGCGTGATCATGAACGAGATGGGCGCGTCGACGGCGGCGATGACCGAGAAGACCGCGGCGAAGCGCGCCTTCTTCTCAGGGTCGTCGATCGCGGTGCGCAGCACGAAGTAGGCGATGACCAGCAGCATGAGGATGAAGTAGGTCGTCAGGCGCGGCTCCCACACCCACCAGACGCCCCACTCGAAGCGGGTCCACAAATCGCCCGAGACCATCGTGGCGAGGATGAACACCAGGCCGACCTCCATGCAGGCGCGGGAACGCAGGTCGTAGGAGCTGCGCTTGCGCACCAGCAAAAGGACGCCGTACACGGCCGCGACGATGATGAAGCCGAACGACGCGACCGCGACCGGAACGTGGAAGTAGAAGATCTTCTGGGAGAACAGCTGCACGTTGGAGACGGTCTGGCCGTTGATGACCACCGACTCCCCGCCCGAGAGCGCGGCGCCGTTCACCATGGGCGCGCGGGTGAACGCCCAGACAAAGTCGACCGTCGTGAGCAAAAGGCCGACGACGACGCAGACGATCGCAATCGCCTCCCAGTTGACGCGCCCCTTCGACGACGCGCCCAAAGCCCCCTGTGCCACAGCACCCTCCTTCGATTGCGGCCGAAACGAGGCCGCCGCGAACCGGACGCGGCGCACCGTACGTGCGCCGCAAAAGTTAACCTCAGCTATGAGCCTACCACAAACTCGTACAGACCCCAAGCGGCGGCGACCATGATGACGTCGTATCCCCCCGCCAGGGCGAGCGACCGCCAGAAGGTGACCATCTGGCCCTCGATGCCCAGGAGGGCGACCGAGGTTGCGGAGACGCACGCGTACAGCAGCGGGAACACGACCGGGATGAACAGGATCGCCAGCAGCACGTCCTTGCCGCGCGTGTCGATGGTCATCGTCGAGAGGAACGTTCCCACGCCGGCGATGCCCACCGTGCCCACGAGCAGCGGCAGGACGATGTAGGGCGTCGTCGGCGCAAACGTCGCCGAACTCAGGAAGAACAGGAAGAACAGCGGCACCGCCACCACCTCGACGGCGAGCAGGAACACCAGGTTGCTCGTGGCCTTCGCCAAAAAGATGGCAGGCCTGCTCACCGGGGCGAGCAGCACCCCCTCGAGGCAGCCGTTCTCGGTCTCGTGGGAGAACGACCGGTTGAGCCCGAGCAGCGACGTGAACACGATGAGCGCCCACAGCAGGCCCGAGGCGACGCTCTTGACGTCGAGCGAGTCGCCCGTCTGCGAGAGCGTCGCGCCGTACACCGTCAGCACGAGCAACGCATAGACGCCCATAGACACGAGCATCTCGCGCGTGCGCAGCTCCATGCGCACGTCCTTGGCGAGCAGAGCCCGGTACTGGCGCCACACCGAGGGGCGCCCCTGCGGGGCCTCCCCCTCCCTCCGACGCGGGGCGGGACGCGCGGCGTCGTCGGCGTTTCCGGCCATCAGGCCACCCCCATTCCCACCGTCTCGAGATACAACCTGCGGAACTCGTCCTCGTCGAACGAGCCGCGCTCGTCGAACGCGACCACACGGCCGCGCGCCAGGATGAGGGCGTGGGTGCACAGCGAGAAGCCCTTCGCGAGGTCGTGCGAGACCATGACGAACGTCCTGCCCGGGCGCACGCGCTCGATCAGCTCGTCGAACAGCTGCATGGCATGGGGGTCGAGGCCCGAATACGGCTCGTCGAGCAGCACGAGGTCGGGGTCGTTCACGAGCGCCCGGGCGATCGACAGGCGCTGCGTCATGCCGCGCGAGAACGTGCGGGCGGCGTCGTTGCGCCGGTGGTCGAGCTCGACGAGCTGCAGGAGCTCGCGGATGCGCTCCGATGCGTCGGGCACGCCGTAGAGGCTCGCGAAAAACTCGAGGTTCTCCGCGGCGGACAGGTCGCCGTAGACCATGGGCTTGTGGGAGATCAGGCCGATCCGGGAGCGCAGCTCGCCCGGCTCCTCGAGCGCGTCGACCCCCAGCATGCGCAACGTGCCCGACGTGGGGCGCGAGAGCGTCGCGAGGATGCGCAGCAGCGTCGTCTTGCCCGCCCCGTTGGGGCCGAAGATCGAGAGGAACGAACCGGCGGGCAGGCTGAACGAGACCCCGTCGAGCGCGCGCCGCTCGCCGAAGACCTTGGCGAGCCCGCGCGCCTCGACGGCATCGGGACGCGCGTCGCCTTGACCCTGCGCCGTCACCGCTGCGCCTTCTTCGCCGCAGCCGCGGGCACTCCCTCCCCCGCCGGGGCCTCGCCGGCGCGCAGGGCCGCCTGGCCGCGACGCGGCCACGTCGCGCACACGATGCCGAGCGCCATCACGCCGAAGCCCGCCCACACGAGCGAGATCAGCGGATTGATGCGCACGTTCACCGCGATAGAACCGTCGGAGTTGTGGCCCTGATACACGATGAAGAGGTCCTCGAAGGGGGTCGAGCGGGTCTCGGCCGTGACGCGCGCCTGGCCGTAGTAGCTCTTGGCCGTGAACTCGAGCGCGGGGTTGACCGTGCCCAGGTCGCGTCCGTCGCGCGTCACCGCGAGCACCACGTCGCTGCAGGAGTTCATGTCCTCGTCGTAGTAGGACTCCTCGCTCTCGAGCGTGAGGGTGTAAGCGCCGATCTCCGCCGTCTGGCCCTCCTCGGTGAAGGAGAAGGTCCTGTCGGTCACGTACATCGCCGAGCCGACGAGGCCGACCATCACGATGCCGAGGCCGAGGTGGGTCAGGTAGCCTCCCGCCTGGGCGGGGGACTTGGCGAACAGGCGCCCCAGGGCGACGGCGGGGTTCTCCCCCTTGTTCGCCATGCGGGCGCGCACGCCGCGCACGATGAGGTAGGCAGAGGCGGCGGCGAGCAGCGACCCGACGAGCAGGGCGGCGACCGCAAGGCCGTGGTAGTACCACGCCGGCCCCATCGCCTTGAGGTCGGCGGCGGCCATCGCGTCCTCCTGCGCGAGGTTGGCGTCGTAGACGGGGAGCAGGTTCACCGCCCAGTGCCCGACGAGCACGGCGAACAGCACGACGGCGACGAGCGCCGGGATGCGCACGTTCTTCCAGAACTCCCTGCCGTCGGTGCGCTTCCAGGAAAGGAACGGGCAGACGGCGGCGAGCAGGCCGAACAGCACGCCGAGCGGGCGCGCGATCGTCTCGTAGGCACCCGTCCCGATGCTCATACCGCCCGCCGGCAGCCAGCTCGGCAGGGCGCTCGCGATCGTGAGGTAGGCGACCAGGATCGCCGAGAACACCATGACGATGTTCGTGAGGTAGTACGAGCCGTTCTTCGACGCGATCTTCTCGATGTCGTCCTCGGCGATGAACGTCTTGCGGCGCATCAGCCACAGCACGAGCAGGACGGCGAGCGACAGGACCATGATGGCGAGGAACAGGTAGGTCGAGACCGGGTCGCTCGAGAAGGCGTGGACCGACTCGACGATGCCCGAACGCGTGATGAACGTGCCGAGGACGACGAACACGAAGGTGAGCGCCGCCGTGAAGAGCGCCCAGCCCTTCATCATGTCGCGCTTGCGGTAGACCGTGAAGCTGTGGACCATGGCGACGGCGACGAGCCAGGAGAGCAGGCTCGCGTTCTCGACCGGGTCCCATCCCCAGTAGCCGCCCCAGCCGAGCACGACGTAGGCCCACACCGCGCCCAGGCCGATGCCCACCGTCAGGAAGATGAAGGAGAACAGCGCGATGCGGTTGCACAGCTCGACCCAGCGCTTGGAAGGGTCGTTGCACACCAGGGCGGCGACGGCGTAGGCGAACGGGATCGTCATGCCCGCGTAGCCGATGAACAGGGTCGGCGGGTGCAGGACCATCGCCCAGTGCTCGAGCAGCACGTTCATGCCCCACGTCGCCGCGACGCCGACCAGCTCGCCGTCGTCGCCGATGTAGGACGCGTCGGTCAGCAGGAAGGGGTTGTTGCTCGAGGAGAACAGCATGACCGTCACGAAGAAGAGCAGGACGACCATCGTCACCGCCAGGGCGACGCTCGAGAGCCGGTCGGTCTCGCGGCGGCGGTGCCACGCGACCCACGCCGCAAAGACGGCGATGAGGAAGCCCCAGGTCAGAAGGGACCCGGCGCGGCTCGCCCACAGCCCCGAGAGCTTGTAGAGCCAGAAGAGCGACCCGGTGTCCTCGGGGTAGTTCTGGGCGACGTACTGGATCGCGACGTTATGGGTAAAAAAGCCCTCGACGATGATGGCGCAGCACACGAAGATTGCCAGCGCCGCGACGAAGACGAGCATGTAGCCGAGGTTCGTGAGCGACTCGGCGCGCGCCGCGCGCTGCTTGCCGGCGCGCACGGACGCCTTCCCCACCCCGGCCGCCGCCGGCGTGCGCGACAGATGCCCCGCGATCAGGCACACAATCGCCGCCACCGTGGCGGCGAAGCACACCCAGAGCGCCGCCTGGCCAACGTATCCCAACGCGTATGAAACCATCGACGGTTCCTCTCCCTACCGAACTGCCCGCCCGGGGCGCCCCTGCGGCGCGGCCGGACGGATCCCGTGCATCCCGTTTCCGAACAGTTTCCGAACGGCGGCTACGACTGCGCCTCGACGGAGGAGTCGAGCGCGACGTCGGCCGCCTCGAACAGCTCCCCGCCCTCGGCGAGCACGCCGGTCACGACGACGGCCGACCCGTCCTCGAGCCCGTCGGGAAGCGCCCCGTCGTAGGCGACGTCGACCGAAGACCCCTGCGAGTTCACCGTGAAGCGGACGTCGGCGTCGATGCCGGCGATCGTCCCGGCGGTCACGTAGCCGGCGAGCTTCACCTCGGTGCCCGTGTAGGCCCCCGCGTTCGACAGCAGCGTCGCCACGGTGATCGAGCCCTCGGCGCTCTCGTACTTCGACGGGCACTTCGTGATGAGCTCGCTGCAGGTGAGGCCGCCGTCCTCGACGACGCCCGTGCAGATGGCCGTCACGCCGTTGCCGAAGGTCGCGGGCATCGCGCCACCGTAGGTGACCTCGAGCGTCGCGGAGGGATCGTCGTCGTCGACGATCTCGAAGACCGCCGACGTCCCCTCACTCGTGTAGGAGTCCTGCACGACGGCGCCCGACACCTGCACCTTCTTCCCATCGTAGTCGCCCGACACGGCCTCGGAGACCGAGAGCGCCGTCGCCGCGCCGCCCGATCCGAGCACGGCGAACAGCGCCACCGCGACCATCGCGATGACGAGACCGACGATGACCAGGCGCTTTTTGGCTGCCTTGTTCACAGAAGCTCCTTCCCGCGCTGTGTCACAGTCGCGCGTCCGCTCCGCACCGACGCCCCCGGTATACCATGGGGCCGCCGTGCCGTTCCATGACGTACATCATATTGTGGCGCATCGGCCCCGTATCGCGCCAATTGCGTTTTCGAAAGAAAAGCCACGGGGTCGCGAGAAAGCCAAAAAACGTCAGCGCCGGGCGACCGAGGGGACGGCGCGGCGCAGGGAGCGCGCGACCGCGACCGCGGCGGCGACCTTGGCCGCATCAGGGAGGATAAAGGGCGCGACGCAGACGCCCAGCGCGTAGACGGCGTCCACGGGCGAGCCCGCGGCCGCCGACACGAGGACGAAATGCGCGGTCCCCACGGCGTAGCAGACGGCCACCGCGACGACGCCCGCGAGGACGTCGGCGACGCACGAGCGACGCGCATGGCCGGCACGGGCGGAGGGCGGGCACACGGCGCGGCGGACGAGGCACCCGAGCACCGCCGAGAGCGCGAACCCGTAGATGTAGCCGCCGGTGGGGCCGACCAGGACGGCGAGGCCGCCGCGCATCGCCGAGAACACAGGGAGCCCGAACGCCCCAAGAAGGACGTAGCCGGCCAGGGCGAGCGCCGCCTGCCCCGGCGTGAACGCGAGCGCCGCCAGGACGACGGCAAGCGTCTGCAGGGTGAAGGGTATCGGCCCCACGGCGAGGGTGACCTGCGCCGAGACGGCGAGCAGCGCGATGAGCAGCCCCGCCTGCACGATGTCGGACGGCTCGAGCCCCGCCCGCGCGCGCGGCGCGGCCGCACCTCCCCCGTCGAACGCCCCGTTGCCCATGGCCCGGCCTCCTTCTCGAAAACGCGCGGTCCCCCGCGGGAACCTACGCCCCGTACGGTCGCAGCGACGCCTGCTCGGAGGCGTAGGGGACGACCCGGCCGTCCGCAAACCTCACGAGCGCCCTGCCCCAGGCGTCGACGTCCTCGAACGCGCCGCGGCCCAAAAGCTCCCCCGCAGGGTCGAAGACCTCGACGAGGTGGCCGAGCATCGGCACCGCGGCGCGGTAGCGTCCGAGCAGCGGGGCGAGCGGCCCGGGACCGACGAGCCCGCGGGACACCGAGTCCGCCCAGGCGTCGACCTCCTCGACGATCCGGCGGTGCAGCGCCTCCGCAAGCCCCTCGAAGGATGGGGCGGGTGCGGCGGCGGGCAGGGCGTCGGCGAGCCACGCGCGGGCGAGGGGGCGGG
>DBEYOB010000080.1:0-4962 GCA_048173955.1 Coriobacteriales bacterium | reverse complement strand
CCGCACAGCCGCAGCCGCCTGCCCGCGCTCGTCCGCACAGCCGCAGCCGCCTGCCCGCGCTCGTCCGCGCAGCCCGCACGCAACCGCCTGCCCGCGCGACCCGCCCGCCGGCGCTCAGCCGTCCACCCGCCAGCAAAAAGCGCGCCGCCCCCGTGGGACCGGGGACGGCGCGCAGCCGATTGCGGCAAGGGGCCCTCTGCGTCAGAAGCTCCGCTGTAGCAGAGACCCCGCTGCGGCAGAAGCCCTGTTACAGCGCGCGGCCCGCGTCGTTGCCGCCGCGGATGGCGAGGGCGATGTTGAACGGGGCGCTGCAGTCGCCGATCGCGTAGGTCTCGGCCACGTCGACCTGGTCGAGCAGGCCGGTGTTGGGCAGCATGTCGGCCGCGTTGACGATCGTGTCGCACGGGATGGTGTACTCCACGCCCGCGTCGGCGGAGGACACGGTGATCTGCCCGTCGTCGGCGCCGGTGATCTGGGCGGTCGTGTAGACCTGCATGCCCAGGGCGTAGAGCGCCGTCGTCATGAAGCGCATCGCGTGCTGCGACTGCTGCATGTCGAGGTCCTCGGCGGGGTTCGGGGTGACCATGACCACGTGTTTCTTGTGCACGGTGAGCCACAGCGCCGTGTCGAACGCCTGGGCGTTGGAGCCCCACACGACCACGTTGTCGCCGAGGTCGCTGAACATGAAGTCGTCGATCGACACCACGTTGGCACCCTCGACCTCGAGCGTGTCGCGCAGGCCGCCGCAGGCGAGCACGAGCGCGTCGGGCGCGGCCTCGGCCACGGTGTCGGCCGTGACCTCGGTGCCGGTGACGACGGTCACGCCGTTGATCTCGAGCTGGCGCTGCAGGTAGGCGTTGAGGTCGTCGATGTTCTCGTGCGGGCCCTTCACGGTGCTGGCGAACGTCAGCAGGCCGCCGAGCATGCCGTTCTTCTCATAGAGCGTGACGTTGTGCCCGCGGGCAGCCGCGATGCGCGCGGCCTCCATGCCGGCGGGGCCGCCGCCCACGACCATGACGTTCTTGGGCTCCGCGGCGGGCTCGAGCTCGTAGGTCGCCGGGCCGTTCTCGGTCATGACGCGCTGGGTGAGCGCGTTCACGCGGCAGTAGCCCATCTGGCGGTTCTGCTCGTTGCCGCCGATGTGGCAGTGCAGGCAGCGGGCGCACGGGGCGATCTCGTCGACGCGGCCCTCGCGCAGCTTGTTGACGTACTCGGTGTCCACGGTGAGCGGGCGGGTCATCAGGAAGAAGTCGGCCTTGCCGTCGGCCAGGGCGGCCTCGAAATAGTCGGGCGCGTGGGCCGGGTCCATGTAGGTGACGGTGCCGCAGGGGATGGTCAGGGCCTCCTTGTACTGCTTCACCACGTCGAGCAGCATGCCGGCGCCGGAGTGGTTGCCGATGAGCTTGCCCTGCCAGTGCTTGGAGAAGTCGTACTGGGTGCCGTAGCCCGTGGCGCCCTCGATGCCGTTCAGGATGAAGTACAGGTCGTTGCCGAACTGGCAGGGGTGGTTGCCGAGCGGGCCGAGGCGCAGGTGCATCGAGTCGGCGCCGGCGGCCTCGAACAGCTTGGCCATGGCGACGCCCTCCTCGACCGTGGTGGCCTTGTTGCGGCCCACGGTGAGGGTGTTGTCGAGGTTCATGAGGGTGGCGTTGTTGTCGAGGTTGTCCTGGTCCTCGATGCAGTTGATGAGGATCTGGACGGCCAGGCTGTCACCGAACTCGGCCTTGACCATTTCGATCCACTCGGTCACGAAGCGGGCGCGGTTCTCGATGCTCGTGTAGCCGTACTCGTCGGTGCGGGTGTTGTAGAAGCGGCTCAGGAACTGCTCGCCCTGGTTGAAGCCGGCGGCGTTCATCTCGATGGCCTCGAAGCCCATCCGGCTCAGACCGCGGGCGATGTTGAGGCCGTTCTGCTGGATGGCGTGGATCTGGTCGACGGTCATGGCGTCCTCGGCCACGCTGCTGCCGAACGGGGCCCACTGGTAGCCCAGGTGCGCGCCGTACTCGGCGACGGCGGCCACGAGGCGCTGGCCGAAGTCGAGGGCCTCGGGCGTGATTTCGCCGGTCTCGGCGTCGGGCTCGAGGGCCGCGATGTTCTCCATCCAGATCATCTCGACGCCGCCCTTGGCGAAGTTGAGGTAGTACTGGAAGAGCTCGTCGGTGAGGCCGGCGAGGTAGGTGGCCGAGCCTGCGGCGGACTTCACCATGCGGTGGTGCAGCTCGATCTTGCCGAGGTTCCACGTCGAGAAGAGCGTGGTCTGGGTGAAGTCGGTGATCGAGTTGGTGCGGTAGCTGTAGTCCTGCGGGTTGATTGACGCAGTGTAAAGCAGACCGTCGGTGGACGCGTCGACGGCGTTGTCGTCGAGGACCTCGCCCGGCGTGGCGACCGCGTCGTCGGCGACCTCCTCGGTCGCGGCCTCGTCGGCCAGCGCGGCCCCGGCGAACACGGTGCCTGCGAGCGCGGCGCCCGCCGTCCCCACGAAAGCGCGGCGCGAGACGTTCATGTTGTCGGCCATGTGCAATCTCCTCCCTGGTGCGAATGGCTGCTGCGGGCTTCGGGCGCGGGCCTCGTCCGGATCCGCGCCGTCCCGTGCGGCCGTGCGTGCGACCGCATATATAGCATGGCAGGGAGAGAGGGAATTGTCACTGCCCCTTGAAGTGTGAGGGGTCGAGCTGGGGTGGTGCGAGGGGATGCGGTCGGTTGGATGCGTCTGGCTTTTGGCCACGATGGGGCTTCTCAGGTCAATAATCTCGACAAATCTCGACATGGGCAGTAAAATGTGTCGAGATTATGTCCAGATTAGACGTCTTCAACGTCGGTCGTTGTCGAGATTGGAGGCCTCATGCTGCCAAGCGAGCTTGAGAGGGCGTTGCGTTTGGGGGAATCGTCCAATGTCGAATTCAAACGTTGCGGCGGGTTGCCGGGTGGCGATGTATTTGAGAGCGTCTGTGCGTTTGCCAACCGGTATGGTGGAGATATCTACCTGGGTGTGCATGATGATGGGACAATTGCCGGGATTGAAGCACATCGAGAAAATGAGATAAAGCGCAATCTCGTAAACGTCTTCAACAATCCCAAGTTGTTTGATGTCGCTCCCACTGTTGAAATTGAGAGCATAGAGACTCCACGGGGAACCGTTATACGTCTATGGGTTCCGATAAGTCCGTATGTCTTGCGTTATAAGGGCGTCGTGTACGATCGGGTTGCCGATGTTGATGTAAGGATTAGCGGAGCGGCCCCGATCTCGGCGATGTATATCCGCAAACAGTCTTATTACAGCGAGCGCAAGATCTTTCGCTATCTCAAGCTATCTGACCTGCGCGGCGACCTGATTGAACGAGCGAGGAAAATGGCCGTGCTTCGAAGCCCTGGTCATCCATGGAGGGAGATGGATGACGTGCAGCTGTTACGTAGTGCTCGGCTGTATGACACGGACTACGACACGGGGGCAGAGGGCTATACGCTTGCGGCGGCCCTGCTATTCGCACCTGATGACGTGATTGCAAGTGTATGCCCACCGTATCTGACGGATGTTGTCGTCCGTCGCGAAGATCTCGACCGCTATGACGATCGCCTTATCGTGAGGACCAACCTGCTTGATGCCTACGATCAAATCATCGACTTCATTTGCCGACAGCTTCCGGACAGATTCCATCTTGAAGGAATGCGCAGCGTAAGCCCACGTGACATTATCGTTCGCGAACTCGTTGCCAACTCGCTCATGCATCGGGAGTTTAGCAGCGCTATTCCGGCACGTTTTGTCGTTGAGAACGACGGCATACATGCAAGCAACGCGTCTCGTTCGATGTTCGAGGGGGCGATCACCCTTGGCAATTTTAGCCCCATCTCGAAGAATCCCCTTATTGCCGGCGTGTTTCAGCAGATCGGCTTTGCCGAGCAGCTCGGCAGTGGTATGCATAACCTGTACCGGTACTCACGGATATATTCCGGTAGGGATCCGGTGTTCACGGAGGGCGACGTGTTTAGGGCATTTGTTCCCGTAGACTATGTGGTTGGACCAGCCGGAGGGCGCGCCAATACACCTGCCGCTCGGATGGGATCGTCTAGCGAGAATCAGTCCGGGGCGAATCAAGGGGATCGTGAACGAGTAGGCGGGGCGCCCGAAAATATGTCATCAGCTGCCGGCGTGGATTTTGCTGCAGCTTCGCCGGGCGATGTTCCTCGGGCCATTGAGCAGGATATCGAGAGTCACGGTTTTGCCACCGCGTCCTCGACTGCATCCATAGCCGGCGTTTCCAGTCGAACGGCGAGCCGCTACCTCAATGCTGGCGTGAGTGCCGGTAATCTACGGATGGAGGGGAGTACGCGCAACCGTCGGTACTTCTCGGCGAAATAAGTGGGTCATTTACGCGGCGCCGCTAACCATAGAGCCGTTTTGCCAGGTCGGTCTGCGAATGCACGCCGAGCTTGTTGTAGATGCGGTAGATATGGGTCTTGACCGTTGCCTCCGAAAGCAGGAGCTCTTCGCCGATTGCTTGGCGCGACATCCCCTGAGCGAGCAGCCTGAGGACTTCTGCCTCGCGTTTTGATAGGTCGTTGGCCTGCGCAAGCTCGTTGCAGACGCGCGTCAGCGCCTCGGGGAGCGCCAAGCCGCCGGTTGTGACCGCTGCGGGAGATGCGCCCGATTGCTCTTTTCTTTCCAGCCAAAGAGAAACTGCACTCGCAATGAGGGCGAGGGCGCATGTTATCCAGAGGGCAACGCTGGCGCCGGTTCCCCCATTTGCCACGAATGCACTGAGGACCGTGTGGCCCGCGCCGCACGCCCCGTAGAGGCGCAGTGGAGCGGCGATGCCCGCATGCTGAGTATTTGCCCCTTTGAGCACCGCTTGACATTGCGATTCAGCACCGCGTGCATCGCGATTCGGCACCGGGCGCAGCGCAAGCGAGCACCGCGCCCGGTTCGTCTTCTCGCTAGCCCGCCTCGGATCCGAGTTTCCGGCG
>DBEYOB010000079.1:0-21428 GCA_048173955.1 Coriobacteriales bacterium | reverse complement strand
GTCGTGGCGTACGCGACCCCGCCGCGCGTCCGCGCCATTGCCCGCGGATGGTCAACGGCGCCGTGAGTGCATGGTTTCGTCGACCATCCCGGTCAATCGACCGTTGAGTGCATGCGAGAAGGGTGTGCCCCATCGATCCTTTGTGGTAGAGGGCGAACGTCTTCCTGGGGTTTTGTGGAAAGCGCCGGCGTGACCGGAGAGGCGGCTCCCGTTTCTGCCATGCACGCAACGGTCGATTGACCGGCACTTTTCTGAAATCACGCACTGACGGGCCCGTTGACCGCCTGTGCCGTTCTCCGGTGGTCGACGGGCCCGTGCGGGATTTAGCTCACCCTGCGTGCGCCTTTTTGGGAGGTTTCCCCGTCGTTGCATCCCAGGAACACCTGCTCTATCCCGATCAGGCCGCGCGTGAGTTCGGCCAGACCGCGGTAGACGTCGGTACGCGCCCCGGTAGCGACCTTGTCGAGGAAGACATCCGTCCAGGGAAGCAGGTACGTCTCGATGAACGAGCGCTCCTGTTCCAGGTAGGGTTGTGAATCGCCTCCCCTGTCGCAGGCCGCCGCGGCGGCCTTGTGCATCTCTTCGAGGAAGGCGATCTCGTACCCGATGTGGTCGAACGGCTCGGAGTTGCCCTCGGGGATGGCAAAGCCGTTCTCCTTGAACACGCGCTCGACCGCCAGGGCCGTGGGGCCGAAGAGCGACCCCAGGTCCATGTAGACCGACGACCAGGGTGCGGCCACAAGCTTCATGGGGCCCACGAACAGCCGGTGGAAGTCGGCCGACGCGTCGTGCAGCGCCTGGGGGATGTCGTCGGCGGCGAAATGTGCCTTGATGAGCCCGACGCCGCGTCTGCACAGTTCGTCGCTCATGAAGGCGTCGTTGGAATCGTCGACGTCCACCGCACGGAAGTACGCGGCGAGCTCCCCGTCGATGGGCCGACGATACATCCGCGCCACCAGCGCGTCCATTGCAGCGAGGGCGTCGTTCAAGTCGCGTCGTTCGCCTTCGAGCGCCGCCGTGCCCGCGGGTCCGCGCTGCGCGTCCTGCGCCTTGGTCGTCTCCATGATGCGCTCCTACTCTGCACGCTCGGTTGCGGCCGCGCCGATGGTGCGGTCGGTCGCCCACCCGTCGGCGGTGCGCTCGGGCGTCTCGACGATGAAGATCGCGGGTCCCGTCTCTCCTTCCATGCGCACGGCGCCGCGCTCGGCCGCGATGGTCTCGAGCTCGCTGAGCGGTCCGGCGTAGAGCGCGTTGTAGAAGCACGTGTGCGCGCAGGCCGGTTCGAGTCCGGCGTTGCGGCGGTCGATGCAGCCGTCGCATTTGATCATCGTGCCGTCGTCCTCGCGGTACTGCGGTACGCCGTAGGGGCAGGCCGCGTTGCAGGTCTGGCAGCCGATGCACAGGTTGCGGTCGGCCACCACGGTGCCGTCGTCGAGCTTGCTGATGGCGCCTGCGGGGCATGCTTCGACGCACGCCGGGTTCTCGCAGTGCATGCAGCTCAGCGAGAGGTGCACCACGCGCACGTCCGGGAAGGCGCCGCTTTCGGTCGAGGTGACCTTGCGCAGACGCGGACCGGGCGAGTCGAGCTCGTTGCGGTTCTTGCAGGCCACCTCGCAGGCCTTGCAGCCCACGCAGTTGATGGTGTCGACGAGGAATCCAAACTGTTCAGCCATGGGGTTTCTCCTCCGTTGTGGCTCTCCTGGGGGTCGCCCGCGTGCACGCCGAGAGGTTGCGGCGCGGGCGACCCGGGGGTTTCGGTGTTCGGCGGGTGCGCCTTTGCTGCGAAACTATTCTTGCGCGTAGACCTTGCAGAGCACGGCCGACTGCACGTTCTGGCCGCCGATGCTCGTGGTCACGAGGCCCCACTCGCCCACGGCACCGGGGTTGAGGCTCGTCTTGTACTCGTCGTCGAGCTGGTCGAGCGACTGCGCCCACGGGTAGATGGCGTTCTGCTGGCGGCCCCAGTGGCACGGCGGCACGATGGTCTGCGGCATGCAGCGTTCGGTGACGATGAGCGTGCAGTCGGTCGCCTTACCGTAGAGCGACTCGATGGTGACGAGCTGCCCGTCGGAGAGGCCCAGGCGCTCGGCGTCCACGGGGTTCATCTCGACGCAGGGCATCTCGGCCGTCTGGAACGCCTCGCGAAGCCAGCGGGACGCCGGACCGCCGTCCTTGTCCTGGTTGAACGAGATGAACTGCCAGTGCTTGTGCCCCTTGCCGCAGGCAACGAGGTCAAAGCCGTCCTTGACCGCCTGCGACTCCTCCCAGTTGCCGCTCTCGATGGGGTTGTCCTCGGCGTACCAGCTGTCGTAGGGCTCCTCGGGGATGGGCAGGGCGGGCAGCACGCCGCCGGAGCGCTCGTTCAGCCAGTCGCAGCGGAAGAGGATCTTGCCGTCGCCGGGGTAGTCGCCGCCGGCGGCCGTGGGGAAGAACAGCTCCTCGGGGTCCATGTCGGCAGGCGCCTGGTCCGGGTAGTTCTTGGCTTTGTAGGGGATGAAGTCGTCGAGGCCCGCGTAGAAGGGGTTGGGCATGCCGATGGGGTTTTCGACCATCTTCTGGACGGTGCAGTCCTTCCACTCCTCGAACTGCGTGTAGCCCTCGGCAGTACGCTTGTCGATCTCGGCAGTCAGCGTGTCGTTGTTGATCAGGATGTTGAGGAAGTCCTCCTCGGTCTCCCACGGCCACGCCTTGGCCACGTCGAGCCCCATTTTCTCGGCGATTTTCTGCGAGAGCTCCTTGAGGAACTCGAAGTCGCTCTTGGATTCGAACATCGGCTCGATGGCCGGCTCGGTGATGACCTGGTACTGCCAGTCGAGGCGCCAGTTGTACATCTCGGCCCACGAGCAGATGGGGACGAGCAGATCGGCATAGGCCGAAGCGGTCCAGTGCGCCAGGCGGTTGAGTACGACAACCATGGGGATCTTTTTGAATGCCTCGGCCATCTCGGCTGCGTTGCCGGTTGAGGAGACGGGGTTGTGGTTGCACATGTACACGCGGTAACCATAGGGCTCGCGGTCGATGAGGCGCTTGGCGCCGCCCCAGGTGCCGCCCTGCGTGAGGTTGGGGTCACGTTCCACGAGCGACTCGCATGCGCCCGAGTGGGCAAAGGCCACCATGGTGCAGGGCCAGTGCCAGTACAGGCAGCTCGAGGGCTGCAGCGACGCCTCGGTCGAGAGGCCCGCGCCCTTGACGCCCGCGTTGCCGGTGAGGCCGATGAGGCACAGCGCGGCGCGCGATGCGAGCCAGCCCGCGTTGGACTTGTCGCCGCCGGTCTGGTTGCCGCCGCGGCCCATGCACAAAAGGGCGGGCTTGGTGGTGGCGTAGATCTTCGCCGCCTTGCGGATGCGGTCGGCCGGGCACCAGGTGATCTTCTCGACCTCTTCGGGGGTGTAGCGCTCGACGAGCTGCTTGAACTCCTCAAAGCCGTAGGTGTACTTGTCGATGAACTCCTGGTCCTGCAGCCCCTCGGAGATGATGACGTTGCACATGGCGAGGGCGAGGTAAGCGTCGGTGCCGGGGCGCAGGGGCAGGTAGAGGTCGGCTTTCTCGCCCATCTCGGAGATGCGCGGCTCGACCATGATGAAATAGGCGCCGTGCTCGCGGGCGGCCTTCCAGTACGACTCGGCCCACTCGGTGGGCTTTGCCACGGCGTCGTTCTCGCCCCAGATGAGGATGCACTTGGACTCCATGGGATCGTTGATCAGGGTGTGATACGTGTCGCCCATGGTGGCCTGGCAACCGATTTGCAGATCGGAGAAGCAGCCGCCGGGACCGTACGTGGCGTCCATGTTCCAGATCTTCTGGAAGGCGCTGTACTCGCCGCCCACCATGAAGTTGCCCTGGTGGTATTGGGTGATGGAACAGGTCTGCGGACCCTCTTCCTCGATGGCCTCGATGATGGCGTCGCTCAGGATGTCGTACATCTCGTCCCAGCTGATACGCTCGAACTCGCCCTCGACGCCCTTCTCGTTGGTGCGGCGCATGGGGTACTTGATGCGGTTGGGGTTATTGATGATCGACATGCCGCTCATGCCGCGCGGGCACAGTTTGCCGTGGTTTTCGGCGGCGTCGCAGCCCTCGTAGTACACGACCTTGCCGTCTTTGACGTACGCCTGGCCCATGTGCAGCATGCCGCAGACATCGCCGCAGGTGCACAGCGTGGGGACGACCTTGTCGGCGCCGTAAGGCAGGCCCGACTCGCCGGTCTGAAGCGCGGCGTCGGAGTTGCCCACGAAGCCAGCGCCCTCGGCCTCGTCGGCAAGGGCACTATGAATCGGCTCGATGGTGTTCAGCAGCGACGTGCTGGCGATGGCGGCCGTTCCTCCCAGGGCTCCCGCCCACTTGACGAAGGTGCGGCGTCCGATGCCCGAGCTGTTTGCCAGATGTTCCATGAACGTGCTCCTCTCTCCCCGGAATGCGGGTCGGTGCGTCCGCCGGTGTGTGCGGCTACGCTTCCCCACGGTAGGCGGCAGGGGAGCAGAGGAACATCGTCAAGCGTCGATGGAATCCTGACGACGGCATCGTATGTTCTTGACGATTGTGCTAAACGTGCTGTTCAGACGGTACGTTTTCGAGACCTTCGGACTCGATGGCGTCAATGAGCTCCTGCTTGCCGTGTATGCCGAGCTTGCGGTAGATGTGTGCTCGATGCGTCTGCACGGTGGATGCCGAGAGTGCGAGGCGCTCCTGGATCGCCGCGGTGTCCCTCCCCTGCGCGATGAGTTCCATGACCTCTCGCTCGCGCGCCGAAAGGCCGTGGCGTCGCGCCACCTCGGCACATTTTTCTCTAAAGGGGCGGCGGCGTTGGATGGGGAGTATCTGGGCGAGGAGACTGGCATCGCGCTCGGTGAACACGAACAGATAACAGGATGTCAACACCATGGTGCCGCCGCAGACAAGGAGGGCGACCGCGGTTGTTGAGGGCACGGCGGGAGGGGTCTGGGCCAAAGCGACGCCGCAAACCGCCCCTCCCGACCAAAACGCCCCGACCATGCCGTAGATGCGCAGGGCCTGTTCAGGGTAGTTGTGGCAACAGGCGGCGATGATGACCCACATGAACATACAGAACATGTGGTACCCCGAGGTATTAAGCGCATATCCCCAAACTGCGTCGGCCCCCTCGAGCGAAAGAGGGAGCAGCGTGAGCCCGGCGAGGGAGATGAGGAAGAACGGGCGATAGGCATGCTCGAAGCGGAACTTTTGGGGGCAGAGGAGCATCATGGCGATGATACCCGCGATGACGACGGTCACCACCGCAGTTGACAGGCTGTTCATGAGGGCCGCCGCGAGGGCTTCGTGCGTTGTCGACGACGCGTAGACGCAGCGGAACAGCCTGTTGACGAGCGCCCAGAGGAAAAACACGGCGCAGAGTTTGGGGAGGAGCCGGGCGGGAAAGCTTTCGTTGGGGGCTGGGTCGGGAGGGTTGCCACCGGGACCGGAGACGGGACCGTCGGAGATATGGGTACGGACGTCGTCGAGGTTGCGAATGCCGGGGCGATAACGCGTCGAGACGCTTTCCGGTGCGGCTTTGCGACCGGCAAGGAGGCAGGCGAGCGAAAGGAGGGGGAGCCCGAGGGATAGGGAGATGGCCGTGTATGTGTTGGACAGGGCAAAAAAGACGTTGGCGCAGTTCATGAGGACGTAAGCGAGGATGAGCGAGGGGAACATGGTTTTGAGTTCCATCGCTCCAAACGCGAGCGCCCAGCAGAGGAGAAAGAACGTCGATGCGACGCCGGCAAGCACCGTGCCTCCCCCGATGAGGACGCCCGGGGCCGCGGCGGGGGCGAGGGGCGACAGGGAGAGTGCCAGGGCGGCGAGAGCCATGAGCAATGCGAAGAAAACGCACCCTCTGCGACTCGCGGCGAATGGCGCCGCCTTTTGGGTGATAACGAAAGCGACGTCGACAACCGTTCCCGCGATGAGCGAAACAAGATACACGTCGTTTGCGGTGGAGTCGGTGAGGACCCCGCCCCCTGCGGTGTCGTTGGCGACGACGGAGTAGAACACCCCCATCCACGTCAATGCCGCCGCGAAGCCGATGACGAACGGTGCGTTGACAAGTTCCGAAAGGCTGTGCACTGCGGTTTGCAACTTTGTGCGAATGTCCATGGATGGTTCCCGCCTCCCTGTGGTCAGAGGGTAGGGTAGCGCATCGGTTGATTGGTGCAAAGAGACGGGTACGGTGCTTTGGCTGCACGGGGTTATGGCGGGAAGAGGGGTTTGCGCGGGATGCAGTCTTCTCAAATCCGGAATGCATCCCCGATTTGAGAAGACTGGAAAGCGCGGCTGGAAAGCGTGGCTCCGAACTGTTTTGCAGAGATGCTACCCCGATTGGCCGACTTGTTTCCGCAAAACTGGGGTTCGTGCTAGGCATCCGGCCGCGCTCGGCGCGGCAGTTGGCGGCGCTTCGAGGGTGGTCAATCTTTCAGCGCGAGAAAACACCTGGTAGGAACGGTGCGTACCATCTCGCACGAGATGCCTGGACGTAAAAGGCCCCGCAACCCGCCCGACGGCGCCCTCGCCGGCCTAGCACGAACCCCAAAAATGCGGAACAATCGGGCGGAAACTATCGGGCACCCGGTTCGATTCGGGCGGAGCGCCCGATTTCGGCTGAAGCCGAGCCCCTGCCAGAGCCAAGGATATGAATGGGTTCACCGGCGCCCAGGTCGTTGCCTCAGGTGTGACCAAATGCGGTGTCGACGTTACGGTTTACCACGATTCCGCTGAATCCTACGGGTTCGCTGACCTTGTCCGCATCGTCGACATCGTACTCCCATTCGACCTCGATGGGCATAGTGCTATCGAGTCCGTCTTCTGTTTTTGGACAACTCTCGGGGTCGACCTTCTCGGGGTTGAACGTCTCATAGAATGCGGGGTCGGCAATGGATTGCTTGGCGAGCTCGTTTTTGAGCTTCTTGCTCATCGGACGAAACGTGGCGAACGTGAGCCCGCCGGATACGGCTCCGCCCACGATGGGAATCGCCTTGCCGACGGCCTTGCCGAAGATTTGCTTGTTCATTTGCACGCCGAGGTATTTGGCGACGGTTTTCACAACGGGGTAGATGACCCCTTGGGTTAGAGGTCGCGCGGCTATTCGTTTTGCAACCGGTTCGACAGCCTGTGCGGCAATCCGTCCAATGGCGATGTTGGCCTGCGCTGCACCGAACATGACGCCAATGAACAACGTGAGCGTTGTCCGGGCGCTATCGGTGAGGTTCTTGCCGCCTGACTGGAACAGGTCTCCCCAGCCGTAAAGGTACCCCAGCTTTTGGGCGATGCGCAGGACGTGTGCGAAGTACTGCGCGACGTCTGCCGGAACTGTGGCGGCCATGGCCAACCCGCCGGGGATGCCTGTCACGGCAGAGATGCCGGTGACCCGCGCGGTCTCCCAGGTAATCGAATCGTTTGCAATCTTCCCAATCTCCTCAGGACCGATGCCGGCTGCGGCGGGGGCAACCTCGATTGCCTTTTCGACGACGTCGGGGGAGTATTTCTTTCCGAGGGCACTTCGCAGGAATTCCTCGCGATCGATGCGAACGCCGGGTACCTGAGCGGCTGCTGCGAGCACGTTTTCGAATGGCTCGGCCGGTGTGAGCCGCTTTTCGTCGGACATGGCGGAATCCTTTCGGGGCTGCCGGGCGAAGGCTGCGGGTCAGAGGTTGATGTATTCGCTTAGGGAGTCGCAGAGCTTGAAAGGCCCGGTTCCGGGGGAGGTTCGGTACACCTCGCCGGAAGCGGACTGCCAGGCGACGATGCCGTCGATGTTTGCCTGCTCGACGACGTAGAGGCCATTCGGAATGCCCGGGTTAAACCGTCGTTCTTCTTGGGTGACTTCAACGACGTCCAGACGCGGGAACGGACAGATTCCGGTGAGTTCATGCCCGTCAAACGATGCGACTCCGCATACCCCCACGTACTCGCGATAGTCTTCTGCGAAGGTGAGCCCGAGCGTGCTTTCGGCTGCAGAGATTGCGGCGGGAGAGACGGGCCCCCAGGATGTGAAGAACGGCTTATTGGCAAGTCTGGCAAATAAGTCTGTCACGGCGGGCTCCTTAACCAAAGAGAGTGACATAATCGCGCCAGAAGTTGTTTCTGGCGGTTGCCCAGGCTGACCCATGCTCTACCTCGGACGCGTTTCTATTAGGGTGAAGACCAGGTGTGTCATGCTCAGCTTGGGTGAGAATTGCCAGGGCAGAATCGCTTTTCTGACCGATATGGTGCAGTTCGTACGGCTTTCCCGATGCGGGGTCGATGGGAGCGAGCCGCGCCACAATGCGTTCCCGATTGGTTCGTCCCATTTCGTCAACGACGCTGTCGAGGTCAATCTCTCTTACCAGCGCGGTTCTGCCGTTGACCTGCCTTGCTACAAGCCCGGCGCTCTTGTAGACCTGGTACTCCTCGATGCTGCGGAACTGACGGATGACCCCAAACGGATATTTCGAAGCACGCTGAATGGCCAGCGCGTCGGTAGGGGGGATGAGCAATTCTGCGGTGCGAGCCTGAGCGAGGAAGCTGAACCCCGCGGCACTTTCGAGCGCCGCACCCGTAATCGCGCCCCACTTGAACCCGTCGCTGCCAGCAAGGGCGGCGGCCTTGAGTGCTTCTTCGGTATTTCCTGTCTGCACGCCAACCATGATCCCTGCCATGGCTCCGGCGATGGCCCCGGAGCTTATGCCCGCCACGGTGCCGGAGTTTGCCGCAAAGGCAAAGACGGCGGCAACTGCGGGCGCGGCCGGAGCGGAGACAAGCGAGATGGTTGCGCACGCAAGAATTACCCCGCCACCGGTTGCGACGTTGCGGACCACGCGGTCGAACGTGTCGTCGTACGTTTCGAACTCGGCGACGGCCGTCTGCCCGTCGTCGCCGAGCGTGAACACGTAGTGGGTGCCGGCAAATGCCGCGTCAAGCTCGGCGAGTGTGTAGCCGAAGTACACGTTCGCCTGCGAGTTGTAGGCGACCTCCTCGAGGTATTCTTGGGAAATGTAGATCGCCTGAATGTCCTCAACCAGGTAATCGGTGCCATCGAGAGCGTCGATGGCACCGGAGTACAGCTCGTCTTCGGCATACTGCAGGAATGCGGGGTCGTGAGGATCGGTGGGGACGGCGTTGTCGCTCCGGGCATTCTCGGTCCCGTCCACTTCGACTGCGTAAGCGAAGTTCTGCACGCTGCAGCCGCACATGACGACTGCCAGGGCCACGACGAGCGTGACGATACGCTGGGCGGCTGTCTTCCACTTCGAGACCATGCCCCCGTTCGCACTCTTCTCCATCAACCTCGCCCCCTACCTCTCCTGCTCGTCGTCCTCGGCATCGCTTGCATCCCCCACGCGGATGGTCTTGGTGGTCGTCTCGCCGGTGTAGCGGTTGCTCACGGTGATGGTGTAGATGCCCTCTTCGGTGTAGGCGTCGCCGTCGGCCGCGGCCCGGTTGAAGCGCGTGTCCTCCACAAGGCCGTCCTGCCCCTCGACCTCGATCTCTTTGCGGATGTCGATGTCCAGATAGCGCGACCGTGCGAGGTCGAGGTAAAAGCCGTTCTCGGCCACCGCGTTGTCGGCGAGCTCGGCGCCGGTCTGTGCGTCGAAGGGGTAGACCATGCAGTTGGAGTTGCGCACCGAGAACTTGAACGAGATGCGGTAGTTGCTGTAGCTCGGCGCCACGGCGAAGTCGCCGATGCGGCGCGGGTTGTATTCGAGCTCGTAGAGCAGGACCACCTCGTAGTCGCCCTCCTCGAACAGCTGCACCTTGGTGTCGGCGCCCACGGTCTTGGCCGCCAGGTAGTCGGTGTAAATCTGCGGTTCGGACGTGTTGTTCTGATAGTCGGTGTAGCGCACGAGCAGCGCGCCACGCCCCAGGTCGGTCTTGTCGACGCCGAACGCGGTGTAGTAGCCGTTCGTGTCGTCCGAAACGGTAAGGTCGGCGTTGCCGTCGAGGTGGCTGACGGCCTGTTCGAGGTTGAACCAGAGCGTGACCGTGTCGCCCACGTTCTTGAGGAACACGGGGTTGCCCTCGTCGTCCTGCGTGACGCGCGTGAAATCGCTCACAAAGAAGCGTCCGATCTCCCAGCCGTAGTGGCGGTCGTCGACGCCGATCTGCTCCGAGCCTGAATAGCCGTTGTCGAGCCCGGTGTTCACGACGGTGCCCAGGTAGTGGCGCTGCTCGTCGGCGGGAGCCTCCTCGGCTGCCCCCTGGTCGTAGTCGCCCCGGTCGATGCGGTCCTGGTAGGTGTGGAACGAGACGACGACGGGCGTGTCGGCCGCGAAGCGCGCCGAGCCGGTGAAGTAGTCCTGGTCGCCCACCTGGATGCGCTCGACCTGCCCGTCCTTGTTGCCAAGCTCGACGAAGAGGTCGCCGATGGGTTCGATGGAGACGTTGGCGAAACCTGCCTGCTCGAACTCGGCGACGACGTCCCAATAGCTCCACCCGTCGTAGTCGTTTGCGTGACGCGGCACCTGGACGAGCGCGGCCGCGGGGTCGGCGGCGAGCAGGTCGACGGCGCGCTGCTCCTCCCAGCTGCGCACGGCCATCTCCGATGCGTCGGAAAAGTCGCCAAGGGCCTCGAACGCCGCGCGGGCTTCCTCGTAGCTGCCTTCATCGAACAGGGCGGTCGCCTCGTCGTAGGCGGCCTGGCTGTTGGCCTGGTCGATGGAGCTCTGGAAGGTGTGGTAGCGGATGACCACGGGCGTGTCCGCGGGGAACGTCGCCTCGCGCGTGAAGCCGGTCGCCTCGCCCACGGTCACGCTCTCGATGCGGCCGTCGGGCGTGACAAGAGAGCTCACGAAGTTGAGGTCGCCGATGGGCTCGAGCACGATGTTGGTGAAACCGGCCTGCTCGAACTCCTTGACGACGTCCTGGTAGCTCCACCCGTCATACTCCTCCGACGGACGTGCCACCTGGATCAGTTCGGGAACATCTGCCTGAGAGGTTGCCGTTTGCTCGGGGAGTGGGTCGCTTTCGGCGCCATAGGCGGGAACAACGGCTAGCAGCATCGCGGCGGCGCACAGGGCGGCGGTGCACGAGGTGGCGATGCACGGTATCTTGAGCCTCATCAGGATCCTCCTTGGCGACGTCGCCGCAGTCTGGCCGACAGTTCGAAGGCGACTGGTGCAATGATAGAACGTTGCTGGAGGTTTGTCCTCCGGTTGCGCCGGAGCGGTCGGCCCGTCGCCATGCGGATTCGGTGGCGCGACGGACGTGCCGGGCTTCACGCACATCTGTTTTCACCCTGTCAACCACGCGCGGCGATTCCGGCCTGGCCGCTGCCAGGTCCCGTCCGGTTGCAGCCCAACTTTAACGCAATCCCAGCTCAGGCCATCATCCCCGGCAGGCCTCCCGTCATCCCGGCCATCATACCCCCGCTTCGTCCGCGGCGCGGGCGAGGGTCGTATCTTGCACGGATGAGGGTCATCCGCCCTAAGGTGAAGCCGCCGCGAGGCACCGGCGGCGGGTGCGGCATGCGGTCGTGCAATCAATGCGGGCCACGTGTGCGGCACGCGGGCACCCTCTGGATGACCGCCCCGGCCGCCCGATGCCTCGGAAACGCAAGGAACGAACAGGGAGGATTGCACCATGGACGAGTCTCTGAGCAGAAGGAACTTCCTCAAGGGCGCCGGCGTGGCGGCGGGGGCCGTCGCGGCGACCGCAACGGTGCCGGCGTGGGCGGACGAAGGCGTCGACCACGCCGCCGCGGGCATGCCCGAGACGTGGGACTACGAGACTGACATCGTCATCGTGGGCTACGGCGGAGCCGGCGCTGTGACCGCCATCACCGCCGCCGACGACGGCGCCGAGGTCATCATGCTCGAGAAGTACCCCGCCGACACCGAGGATACGATCAACCACACCCCCTCCGCCCGCTACTCCGGCGGCCTGTGCGTGTGCGTCGACGACCCCGAGGAAGGCTCCAAGGCTCTCGAAGCCCTGTCGTTCGGCACCACCCCGAAGGACATCTGCGACGCATGGGGCGAAGGCGCCTACCGCAACGTCGAGTGGTGGAACAGCATCGGCGCCGAGTATCCCGAGGCGACCTTCGACGTGGGCGAGTATCCCGACCTGCCCGGCGGCCACAGCATCGGCGTGTCGCTGGTTCCCGGCGGCGGCCCCCGCATGTTCCAGGTACTGAAGCAGAACATCGAGCAGCGTCTTGCCGACAAGATCACCGTCCTGTGGGAGACTGCGGGCACGCGCCTCATCCAGAACCGCGACACGCAGGAGATCGTGGGCGTCGTGGGCATGAAGGCCGACGGCACCACCATCAACGTCAAGGCCCGCAAGGCCGTCGTCATCTGCACCGGCGGTTTCGAGTGGGACGAGGATATGAAGCGCAACTTCCTGTGCGGCTACCCGTCGTGGTTCTACACGAACCCCAACAACAACGGCGACGGCATCAAGATGGGCGAGGCCGTGGGCGGCGCCCTGTGGCACATGAACGCCATCTCGGCCCGCGCCATCCCCTATCACCCCGACTGGCCCAAGGGCACCCAGATCTCCCTCAAGCTCCCGTTCATCATTGTCAACAAGTACGGCAAGCGCTTCTTCTACGAGTCCCCGTGGCCGTCGCACAACGCCTGGGTCGAGTTCGTGAACTTCTCGAGCGACACCGCCGAGTACAAGGCGTCGCCCTCGTGGATCATCTACGACTCCACCTCTGAGAAGCCGCTGCTCGCCCCGCAGTCGAAGGGCTTCCTGGGCGACACCGAGGAGCAGCAGTACTGGGGTCCCGAGGGCCTGGACGACGAGGAGACCGCCGTCGCCAACGGCTGGCTGCTGCGCGCCGACACGCCCGAGGAGCTCGCCGAGCAGATCCTTGCCGACGAGGAGGACAACGGCCGCATGGACCCGGCCGTTTTCGCCGAGACCATCGCCCGTTTCAACGAGTTCTGCGCCAACGGTGTGGACGAGGACTTCGGCCGCAAGGAGAGCGACCTCATCCCGCTCGCGACCCCGCCCTACTATGCCGTCAAGATCTACCCCGGCGGACCCAACACCCAGGGCGGCCTCAAGAAGAACGCCAAGGGCCAGGTCGTGAACGCCTTCGACGAGGCTATCCCGCGCCTGTACTGCTGCGGCGAGAACGGCTCGGTCTACGGCTTCCTGTATCCCACCGGCGGCGGCAACATCTGCGAGTTCACCGTCTTCGGCCAGGTGTGCGGCCACAACGCCGCCGCCGAGGAGCCGTGGGAGTAGGCCCGAGCCGCGAAAGCGGGCTGAGCCCGAGCCGGCTTTCGCTCGACCTTTCCGTCTGAGGGCGGGGCCCCGCGCCCGTTGGACTCCGCCCCACCCCCTGCCTGCGCCCTGCCGCAATCCCCCTGCGGCAGGGCGCGTTTTTGTGCGTGATGGGACCCGGTGCGGAGGGAAGCTATGGCTTTGCGAGGTTGCTGTGCGTCGGGACGCCGGTTGCCTGTGGTTCGCCGGCCGCGCTCCCCCCTCCGGCTGCGTTCGTCCCGCCGACCGTGCCTGCCTCGACTGCGGTCTCGCGGCGGAAGGCACCCTGGCATTCGGCGCGGGAGTGCACCCCGAGCTTTCGGTAGAGCTTGGTCGCATGGGTGCGCACGGTTCCTTCGGCCAGGCTGGTCTCCGCCTCGATTTCGGAGCGGGTCTTGTTGGCGAGGATGAGGCCGAGGATCTGAGTCTCGCGCGGCGAGAGACCGTGCGCGTCGCCGAACGCCGTCACGAGGGAGGGGTCGACCGCGGGGAAGGGGTCTTGCGCGCCGCTGCCGTCGGTGCCCTCGCCGGTTCCGGCGCTCGCGTTGGCGCCGATGCCCGTGGCGGGCGATGCGCCGAAGGGCCACCGCCGACCTGCGGGCCTCTGGTTCGGCTGCCGGTTCTGCCGGCCCGCCAGCAGGAAGAGGAACGGCAGCGCCAGGATGAACACGAGGATGTACATGAAGGCCATCACCGCGATGCTGGTTGCGCTGTCCGCAAAGGCGGAAAACGCCTGCAGCAGAAACGAGCAGACATTCGAGACGACGCCCATGAATCCGCATATGCGCAGCGGCGGCACGTCGGTGCACAGGACGCATTCGATGAAAATCATCCAGATGAGCAGGTGGCTGTAGAGTTCGCAGCTGGTCGTCACCGTGTCGAAGATGGTGCCAAACCCGAAGTCGTTGCTCAAGGCGAGAAGCTGCAGCCCTGCTGCGACGATGAGCAGGCCGACGACCGAGCGCGCTTGGAGGGAAGGCCTCTTGGGGATGATGAACGTCGCCCCGGCGAGGGCGACGACCAGCGCACTGACGACCGCGAGCTCTGCCAGCGAAAGCGTGTTCATGCCGGCGAAATTCTCGCGCACCTTGCCCCAGACGCCCACGTTGCTGAGACACCTGATGAGCTGGCTTGCGATGCAGATGAGGACCGTGCACAGGACGAGCGACGGCGGGGTGTTCCCGAGTATCCGACCGAGTCCGCCGGGGTGTGCCGTCGGGGCGCGGGAGGGGAGAGGGGCGGCGCCGGCGGTGCCTGCAGGGGCTGCGGCGCCTTCGATGCCCGCAGCGCTCGCGGCATCTGCGGCCCCAAAGGCGAGGGAGGAGCCGCTGTAGCAGACGGCAGCGACGAGCGGTGCCGCTATGCTGACGAGCCACTGGGCGTTCGATGATATCGACGTGCTGATGAAGGTGGAGAGGACGAGCTCCCCGACGAGGCTGAGCGTGATCGCCGCGGCGGTCGCCCCCGCGTGCAGATGTCGGGCCAGAAGGATGTAGAACGGGATGACGAAAAAGGAGTAGCAGGCACCGCCGACGAACGCGCCGACGGCGGCGTATGCGTTGGGGTCGAGGATGTCCTGGTGATAGGCCATGAGCAACATGTTGGTCGCAGAGGCCATGAGGACGGCGGCGAGCCACATGAACCAGGTCAGATGACGTTGCATGGGGCGCGCGAACGCTATGAGCGCGAGCGTCATGGCGAACCCTCCCCAACCGTATGCCGTGCTGGTTGCGACGGTTGGGACCGGCGAGTCGGTGGGCAGCAGGGTTGCGCTGTACCCGATGACGTCGGTCCAGATTCCCGCGAGAACGAGTCCCGCGGTGACGAGCACGAACCCTGCGGCCAACGACGCCTTCGCTGTACGCGGTCCTTCGACAGCCGCTTTGGATTCCATATGGCCACCAACCCCCCTGATCGACCCTTGGTGCGCTGCGCGCGATGCGGACGGGGCACCGGGCCGTTTCCCCTCTGCCCTCCGGGGTGGAGGGCGCTCCCGAAACGTATTGTCCTCCAACCCCCGGCGGGGATACAAGCACCGGGGGCGCGGGCAGGCGAGCGTGCCGCGGGCAGGCGAGCGGGCGGTTCCGGCCGTGCGGGCGAGCGTGCGGGGCTGCGGGTGCGGGCGGCCTGCGCGCGGTTCCGGCTGTGCGGGCTGACAGCTGTCTAATTTGCGAGCATGTTGTAACTACAACTTCCGCCACCAGGGCTTTTGTCGCAAATCCCCCAGCCGGCGCGATTCTTATACACGTGTCAGCCCGCACAGCCGCATCGCGCGTCCTTCCCGCACAGCCGCGTCGCGCCCGCACAGCCGCATCGCGCGCCCGTCCCGCCGCGCTCGCGCACGCGTACGCGGCCTACCGCTCGATGACGTCCATCAGCTCCTCGCGGCTGTGGATGCCGGTCTTCTGGTAGATATGCCTGATATGGGTTCGCGCGGTCTCGGTGCTCATGCCGAGCGCGGAGGCGATGCTCGCCGCCGAACGCCCGCGCACGAGCGGCACGAGCACGTCGAGCTCTCGCGCGGTGAGCCCGTGCTCGCGGGCGAGCTTCTGGCAGCGTGCGGCGAGGGCGTCTTCGGACGATGGGCCGGATGTCCCCGAGCCCGGCTGCGAGGCGACCGCCAGCCTGCGCGGCAGGAGTTCGACGAGGATGAGCACCGCGAAGCACGCGACCATCGCGACGTTGTAGAGCGCAAAACCAGCCCCCTGGCCCGCGCCGATGGCAAGCCCGATTTTGGTCGACAGCGTGTTCACGAGGGTGAACGCGCCCCATCCGGCGGAAAACGCCAGCACCGGAAGGAGGGTCCTCCGCCCTCCGGCTCCCGCCCCGCCGGCCTCCCGCCCGACCCGCCCGGAGCAGGTGAGCAGCCAGATGTAGGCGAAGCAGGCGAACCGGGCGACGGTCATGGAGATGGTGCCGCCCGGCTCGATCGCGCTTCCAAAGACGCCGGAAAGGTAGAGCGCCGCGACCAGGGTCACCAGCACGGCGACGCGCGTGACGGTGTGCGGCCTGCGCAGATGCGCGAGCAGGTACATGAACAGGCAGGCGACGACGGCCGCGATGCTGATGGCGTAGTCCGAGAGGAAACCCACGGACGCAACGGAGCCTCCGGCGTTTCCCAGCGACTGCACCCGTCCCATGAGGAACCCGTAGAGCGCGATGCAGGCGATCGACAGCCACAGGGGAAGGCCGGCGCCCCGCGGTTCGTCCCCGGTGCCCCGCTCGTCGAGAGGTCCGGCGATCGCCTCGCCGGGCGCGCCGTTGCCTGTCGCGGCGTGCGTCCCGCCGCCTGTTGTGCCGGACTCACCGTTGCCCGCCGTGTCGGAGAAAGGCGCATCCTCTGCCGCATCCGCCCGCACGGCGCCTTCGGCCCGGCCGCACGTGAGGGCGAGCAGGAGGGGCGACGCCGCCGCGGCGACGAAGGCGACCCCTGCGGCGGCCCCGTCGACGAGGGCAAGCGACGACGCGACGTCGACGACGGTGTCGAGCAGCAACGCCATGCACAGCACGAGCAGCGACTGCCTCCAGCCCAGCGGGGCGAGGGCCTGCGCCCACAGCGCGAGCAGGGCGGTCGCCGACGCCGAGAGGGCAAGTCCGCCGACCTCTCCGACCGCCGCGGGCACGAGCCTCGCGGTCGAAAGGTAGAGCAGCGCGAGGGGGATGACCGTGCAGGCTGCCAGCGCGACGGCCCCGGGCGTCGTCACGCGCCAGGCCGTTTTGGCACGCGTGGTCGACACCGCTAAGACGGCGCAGGCGGCGATGACGCCCACGCCGCCCGACAGGGGGCTCTCGGCGATGCGCAGCGGGAACGAGACGGCGTCGACCTGTCTCAGGAGGGCTCCGTCGAACACGCCGTTCACCATGAGGCACATGGCGAGCCCGACGACGGTCGCGGCAAGCCACGGAAGTCCCTGCCTTGCGAGCAGCTGTCGAATTGCCTCCATTGCGGTGAACCCCTCTGGTTATGCCCACTGCCGAACCCGCCGTTCCAGCGTCTCATTATACGGCAAGCCCGCAGCCGTAAGCCCCGGTTGCCAGCCCGACGGGTCCATATGTGTACCTGCCAGCGCGTTTGGGTGCAATACTCCACGACGGGTGAGACGTCCGTGCCGCATCGAGGGGTAGGGGCCGTGCGCGTCGGGCGAAAAGGCATCAAGCGCGGGGGATTTTCGGCCCTGCGGAGTGCCGTAGGGTGGGCGTCGTCAGTGCGGTGCGCCGACCCGTCGTGCGATGGGGCCGGCACTATCGCAAATCCGTGCGCCGGGGTCTGCCGGGCACCTGCCTGTCGGGCACCCGCGCGCAGCATTCGAGACGAAAGGATGCACGCACATGAACGTCACCGTCGATCGCCGCAGCTTCATCCGCACCGCCGCCCTGGCCGGTGCCGCAACCGTTGCAGCCACCGGTATGGCCGGCGCCGCCCTGGCCGACGAGCCTCCCGCAGAGGGCGCACCGCCTGCTGGCGGCGGAGCGCCTGCGGGCGGTGCGCCTGGCGGAGCCCCCGGCGCTTCGACCTCCGCCCCTGCCGTCGACGTCTCGCATGTCCCCGCCGTGGGCGAGTACCCGCTCGGCGTCCCCGCCGGCACGCCCGAGGGCCTTGACTGGATGGCCGTCCCCGAGCCCATCACCGACATCGCCGAGGAGTACACGGCAGACGTCGTGATCGTGGGCGCCGGCATCGCCGGTCTCGCCGCCGCCCGCTCCGCCACCGAGGAGGGTGCGAGCGTCATCGTGGTCGAGGCGTGCGATACCTGGCAGACGCGCGGCCAGGACATCGGCACCATCAACTCCACGGTCCAGAAGGAGAACGACCTCGAGTGCACCGAGGAGGACATCAACGAGGTCTGCCTGCAGATGACCCGCTACGCCGGCAACCGCGTGAACCAGGCCATCATGCGCACCTGGGCCGCCAACTCCGGCGCCGACTTCGACTGGTGGTACGAGGAGCTGCTCAAGCCGGCGGGTTATGGCGTGACCATCCCCCGCTGGCCGCTCGAGGTCGGTTACGACCCGGTGGACGGCGAGTGGTTCCCGCAGTTCTGCAACCAGCAGGAGTTCACGGTGCCCGAGGGGCAGGAGGCTGGCTTCAACGGCGGCTTCCCCGGGGCCATCGACCTGCTCGCCCAGGCCTCGATCGACGCCGGCGCCGAGTTCCACTTCAACACCCGCGCCCGCCAGCTCGTGCGCGGCGAGGACAACAACACCGGCCGCGTGACCGCCGTGATCGCCGAGGACGCCGACGGCAACTACGTCAAGTTCAACGCGAACCGCGGCGTGGTTCTGGCGACCGGCGACTACGGCCACAACGCCGACCTCATGCAGGCCTGGTGCCCGAGCCAGGCCGAGCTCGCCTCGACGCTGAACGTCTACGGCACCACGGCCAACCAGGGCGACGGCCACCTCATGGGCATGTGGGTCGGCGGCAAGATGCAGGGCATCCCCCACGCCTACATGGCCCACGGCACGCCTGGTCCGCTCGGCGCCTTCCCCTGCCTGTTCGTTGACATCAACGGCCGCCGCTTCACCAACGAGGACATCCCCGGCCAGACGTTTTCCAACATCGCCGAGGAGCAGCCGCAGAAGGTCTACTGGCAGATTGCCGACGCCCAGTATCCCAACCAGCTCAAGTGGAGCCAGCCCGGCCACGGCGCGAACATGAGCTATGCGGGCGACATCGATGCCTGGAACGCCGCCATCGAGACGGGCGACCAGGAGACCATCGAGGCCATGCTCGAGTCCGAGGGCAACACGATTGCGCACGCTTGGACGATCGAGGAGCTCGCCGAGGCCATCAGCGTCGACGCGACCGTGCTGCAGGAGACGATCGACCGCTACAACGAGCTGTGCGCCAACGGCTACGACGCCGACTTCGGCAAGCAGGCCAAGCGCCTGTTCCCGGTGGGCACCCCGCCGTACTTCTACGGCACGCAGAGTTGGAACTTCCTGGTGACGATGGGCGGCCTCAAGACCACCGCCAAGGCCGAGGTCATCGACACGTTCGGCAACCCCATCCCCGGTCTGTACGCATGCGGCAACGTGCAGGGAGACCGCTTCGCCATCGACTATCCCACGATCGTGTGCGGCATCAGCCACTCGATCTGCCTGACGTTCGGCCGCATCGCCGGACGCGAGGCCGCCACGAACGACACCTCGATCACCGAGTATGCCTCGGTGTGGAAGGAGGCCCAGCTTTCCGCCGCCGCCGAGACCGCCGCTGCAGCCGAGGAGACTGCGGGCGCCAGCTATGCCGACGGCATCTACGAGGCGGTTGGGGCCGGCCTGGGCGGCGACGTGCCCGTCACGGTGACGATCGAGGGCGGCAAGATTGCAAACGTCGAGGTGGGCGAGAACTCCGAGACGCAGGGCATCGGCAGCAACGCCATCGAGCAGCTGCCGGGCGCCATCGTGGCGGCCAACGGCACGACCGGCGTGGACGGCGTGAGCGGCGCGACCATCACGAGCAACGCGATCTTCAGCGCGGTGGAGGAGTGCCTGGCCCAGGCCGGAGCGTAAGCGCCGGACCGACGTCGGGTATCCGGAACCGACAGCGGGGCGGGGCCGTGCCTGCGGGTGCGGCCCCGCCTGCTTGCTGCGCGGGCCGTGCGGGTTGGACGGGCGGGCTGTTCGTTCCCGCTTTCCGGCTGTGCGGGGCGGACTTTCGGCTGTGCGGGCTGACAGTTGTATAAGAAATGGGAAAAATTGCTATAACGGAAAGTCAAACTTCCATTTCGTAAATAGTTAGACACCTGTCAGCCCGCACAGCCGCCACCCGCCCGCACGGCCGCCACCTGCCCGCCCCGCCCGCCTGCCCCGCCCGCCCGCAACAGGCCGTTGCTTGCTCCGGTGCCGCGCCGCCGTCACAATGGGGGAGACGCGCCCCCGATTCGACAGGAGCCTGCGATGCTGATGAAGGACGTTTTGCCCCGCCTGCGCCGCGAGCGCGGGCTCACCCAGGAGGAACTCGCCCGGCGCCTCTACATCACCCGTCAGGCGGTGAGCCGGTGGGAATGCGGGGAGACGAGCCCGGGCATCGACATGATCAAGCTCATCGCCCGCGAGCTCGACGTTCCCATAACCGAGCTCCTCGACATGCCCGAGCACTACTGTCAGAGCTGCGGCATGATGTTCACCGGGCCCGACCAGCACGGCCATGAGGCGGACGGCGCCGAAACCGAGCGCTACTGCCGCTGGTGCTACGAGGGCGGGGCCTACACCTACGAGACCACGATGGACGAGATGATCGAAGACTGCGCCCCGCGCATGGCGGAGTATATGGGCTGGACGGTCGACGAGTGCGCGTCGCTGCTCGGCGCGGTGCTTCCCACGCTCGAGCGGTGGCGCGGCGGGCTCGAAGGGGTGAAGGGAACGGTCGCAAGGGTGGACGATGGGGCTGATTCGGCCGATGAGGGGTCGGAAGCGAAGGGTTAGGAGGCGGACCGTGGGGTTTGCGCACATCGATGCTCGTCTGCTCGCACATCCCGGCGCCACCAAAGCGTTTCACGAGAAATGGGGCTGGATGGTCTATTGGGTGGGCGACAGGCAGTTTGCCTGCGAGTTCACCGCCGGTCCGGACGCCAAGCCGCCCTATGCGGGACGTCACCTACTCTCGCTCAAATGCGATCCCGATCGCATCCGGGAGCTGCGGGCGGAGTATCCCGACGCCGTGCTGCCCGGCTACTATTCCGATGGCCGCACGTGGATCTCGGTCGATCTCGGGGCCGATTTGCCCGAGAGCCTGGTAATTGATCTTTGCGATATGAGCTATGGGCTCGTATTTGCCAAGTTGCCGAAGTACGTGCAGCAGGGTATAGCCAAATAGCTGTGACGTGCGAACTTGACGGGGCTGCGATGCGAATGTCGTCTTGCGGCGATACAGCCACGATGCGAACATCAATTCCAGCGATAAATAATCATTCCTCTAAATGATTGGAGGATTTCTGACAACTTTGGAACCCCGGACAAAATCTCGGACCGAGCTTGGTCCAGGAAGGGAGTCCGATGTACACCAAGGAGGAGCGCGAGGGGGTCCTCTGGGAGCTCCACCGCAGCGGGATGAGCGTCCCGGAGGCCTGCCGGCGGCTGCCGCTTGTGTTTAGTCAAGTCTTGCTTTCGGAAAAGAGCGAGCCTTTCTTTCGGGTTTCGTCACGCAAGTTTTTCGGTTTTCGGCGCGGGCACGCCGCTAGCTTCCTGACTTGCCCAGCATGAGCGACTCCTCGAGACGGTGGCTG
>DBEYOB010000078.1:0-9095 GCA_048173955.1 Coriobacteriales bacterium | reverse complement strand
CCGACAGCCCGTTCACGGCAGGCATGCCGCCGCGGGGGCCGTACCCTGCGACGTAGAGCTTTGCCGTCGCCGTGCGCGGGAGCAGCGCGGCGCGCACGGCCCGCGCCAGCTCCCGGTCGGCGCCGAGGTCGACCGCCACGGCCAGGCGCACCTGGGCCGTCTCGTCCGCGGCGGCCTGCCTGCGCGACGAGAAAGCCTTGAATATCTGGTCGAAAGCCCCGATCACCGCTTCACCCCTTCGTCAGACGCGCCGCCTGCAGTCCGGCACGGAGGGCTCCCCCGTCCGGCGCCCGCAGGCAACCGTGGACGCATACGGACTGCACTATCCCCACCGTCAGCAGCTGCGCGATCATGGAGGACGACCCGAAGCTGATGAACGGCAGCGGAATGCCGGTGATGGGCATCAGCGACAGGCACATGCCAACGTTCTCGAAGATCTGGAACGTCCACATCGCCGCGATGCCCGCGACCGCAAGCTTGCCGAACAGCGCGCCGCACCGCTGGGCGATCCTCAGGCTCGAGAAGATGAGGACCAGGTAGAGGCCGAGCAGCAGGGCCGCGCCGACGAAGCCGAACTCCTCGCAGAGCAGGGCGAACGCGAAGTCGGTGTGGGCTTCGGGCAAAAAGCCCGACGTCGCCTGCGTGGCGTTGCCTATCCCCTTTCCGAACAGCCCTCCCGAGCCGACCGCGATCAGGGACTGCTGGAGCTGGTAGCCGGCGTCGGACGTGTCGTGGCCGGGGTCGAGGAACACCAGGAGGCGGTTCATCTGGTAGTCCTTGATCAGCGAGCGCTCGTCGCCGACTGCAGCGTCGATCGCGCTGTCCGTCATCAGCACGACCGCCACCAGCGCGACCAGGATCCCGACGGTGGCCAGCACCCAGGACCGCTTGGGGCCCGCCATGACGACGACCACCGCCCCGGAGACTAGCACGACCAGACCGGTGCCCAGGTCGGGCTGCAGCATGATGAGCGCAAAGGGCACGGCAAGCACGCCGCACAGGCACACGTAGTCCCTCAGGCTCGTCACCCTGCCGCCGTAGCGCGAGGCGAGCGCCGCCATCAGGAGGATGGTGACCGGCTTGGCGAGCTCCGACGTCTGGAACGTCAGCTCCAGGCCGGGGATCTTGATCCAGCCGGTGATGCCGTTCGCGTCGTAGCTGAGGAACGGGATGAGGGGCGCCACCATGAGCAGGCAGTCGATCGCGAAGAGGACCGGCACCGCCCCGGAGACGCGCCTGACGTCGAGGCGGGCGACCACGAGCATGGCGACGATCCCCGCCGCCGCGCCGACCGCCTGGCGCGGCGCGGAGGCGTCGGCGATCGAGAGCGAGGCGGAGTAGACGACGACCAGGCCGTACGCCACCAGCGCAAGCGTGCACAGCGCCAGCGGGAGGTCGACCCGGCGGACGAACGACACCAAACCGTCGCGCAGGCGCCCCGCAAGCGACCCGCCGACCGACACGGAACCGGAAGCCATCAGTCCATCACCTCGTTCCCCGCAGCCGACGCGACGGCGAGCTGCGCGACAGGGTCGGTCATCGGGACGTGGTAGATCGCCCCGAGCACCTGGCGGCACATGTGGGAGGCGACCGCCGCGCCGCCTCCGCCGTGCTCGACGAGCGAGCACACGACGTAGGTCGGGTCGTCGTAGGGCGCGGCGGCCAGAAACCAGGCGTGCGTGTTCTCCTCGTCGTCGCCCGCCTCGCCCGTCCCCGACTTGCCCATGACCTGCACGGGCAGGCCGTCGAAGTAGGCGTAGGTGGACGTCTCGTACACCACCGCCCACAGGGCCTCGTCGACGAAGGACAGGATGCCCCCGTCGATCGCCACCGTCTGGTTGGCCCGCTCGGCGCCGCGCGCGAGCGTCGCGTGGTTCTCGTTCGACAGCACGTCGAGCAGCACATGCGGGCGCATCTCGACGCCGCCGTTCACCAGGCCGCAGTAGACGTAGCACATCTGGAGCGGCGTCACGAGCAGGTCGCCCTGGCCGATGGCGATGTTGGCCGTGTCGCCCGGCTGCCACATGCGGTCTGCATCGGCCGCCGAGGTGTACCAGTCCCACTTCCACGCGGCATCGGGGACGCGGCCGACCGACTCCCCCGGCAGGTCGACGCCCGTCTCGGAGCCCAGGCCCCAGCGGCGGTACATCTCCTGGATGCCCTCGGGGACGTCGGAGTAGTAGAAGGCCTTCGCGATCTCGTAGAACACGGCGTCGCAGGAGTTCGCGATGCCGTCGTGCAGGTTCATCCACCCGTGGCCGGCGTGGTCCCAGCACCACTTACCGTCATCCTCGCCCATCCCGGTCCACCAGCCCGGGCAGTAGTAGGAGCTGTCGTAGCCGGCGATGCCGTGCTCGAGTGCGGCGCAGGTCGTGAGCGGCTTGATGGTCGAGGCGGAGGGGTACTGCCCGTTGATCGCCCGGTTGAGCAGCGGCGCGTTGGCCTCCTCGGCAATGAGCTGTGCCCAGACGTCGGTGCCGATGCCGCCGACGAACGAGGTGGGGTCGTAGCTGGGATAGCTCGCCATCGCGAGGACCTCGCCGGTCTTGCAGTTCATGCAGACGCACGCGCCGCCCGTCGGCTTGTAGTGCTCGTGGACGCCCATCGCCATGCCCGTCTGGATCGCGTCCTCGGCAGCCTGCTGGATGGTCAGGTCTATCGTCAGCCGCACGTCGCTCCCCGCCTCGGGCTCGACCTCGGACACGACGCCCGTCACGTCGCCGTTCGCGTCGACGTTGACCGTCCTAGTCCCGCGCACCCCCTGCAGGACGCTTTCGAACTGGTACTCCGCCCCCGACTTGCCCACCGTGTCCCCCTGGCGGTAGGCGATGGGGTTCGACTCGTCGGCAGCGAACGCGTCGAGCTCCTCCTGCGAGATCGATCCGGAGTACCCGAGCAGGTGGCAGGCGAGCGTCCCGTGGGGGTAGGACCTGACGGTGCGCGCCTCGACCTCGACGCCGGGGAACTGCGCCGGGTGCTCGACCACGTAGGCGACGGCCGCCTCGGGGACGTCGATCATGATCGTGCGCAGCGACTGGGCTCCCTCGGAGGTGCTCTGGATGTTGCGGCGGACCGCCACCTCGGGCATCCCGAGCAGGTTCGAGATGCGCCGGACGACGCGGGAGTCGTCCGCCACGTCGGAGGCCGCGACCAGCGCCATGCTCGCCCGGTTGTCAACCAGGACCGAACCGCTCCGGTCGAGGATGCGGCCGCGCGGGGCGGCGATGGACACCTCGCGCGTCAGGTTCTCCTCCGCCTGCCGGGAGTACGACGAGGAGCCGAGCAGCTGCATGCCCCACAGGCGCACGAACAGCGCGCCGAAGAAGACGGCGACCGCGCCGGCGAGCGCCTTGATGCGGCCGCGCATGTCGACCTCGACGGGGGCGTCGATGGTCTCGGCGCCCTTGACGGCGAACCGCGGCGTGCGGGAGGGCAGGCCCAGGCCCCTGCGCCTGCGGGGGGATGCGGGGACGCCGCGGTCGACAGGCCTCAGGCGCACGTTGACGACGATCGCAACGGCAAGCGCGACGAGCGCCGCGGCGAGCGCGAACGGTATCCACGAATTCATGCCCTGCCCTCCCTCCACGGCGTGTCGTCCACGGGGCGAAGCGACTCCCTACGAAAGCGGCATCCCGCCCGGGCCGGGCGCGCGCGGCACGAGAACGCGCGACGCGACCGCGAAGGCCGCCGCCGCGACGGCGACGTCGAGGGCGACGGCGGCCGCGAGGCGGCCGAGCATCGCCCATTCGGGAACGCCGGCCTCGCCGAGCGCAAGCAGCAGCGCAAGGTACAGAACGTTGTACAGGGCGGCGACGACGGCGAAACTCGCCAGCGGGAGGCGCCATCCGTCGCCCAGGGGGCTGCGCTGGTCGGCGCCGCGCCCCAGGGCGTAGCCGGCGACGCACCCGAGCAGCGCGGACAGGCCCACGGGACCGCTGCCGGCAAGGTCGAAGAGCAACCCGCAGGCAAAGCCGGCGACGCAGCCGGTGCGCGAGCCGTACGCCAGCGCCACCGTCGCCGCGAGAACGAGCAGAAAGTCGGGCGAGGCGCCGAACACCTTTATTTGTCCCCCCAAAACCAGCTGCAAGACGACCAGGACGAAGGCGTACACATAGATAGCCCAATCGAACCTGCCGGTGCGTCCCCCGAGCATGTCGCGCATGCGCTACGCCCCCTCCCCGCTCGCGGCGCCGTCCGCCGCGGCGCCGTCCCCCTGCCATTGGGAGCCGTCGGAGGACCCGCCCACGAGCAAATCCTCCGCCGTGGCGTCGGCGACGGCGGCTTCGTAGGAGGTGATGATGTAGACCTCCTCGTGGTTCGAGCTGTCGGCGAGAGGCTCCACCACGATGTCGTGGAAGACGCCCGAGGCGGACCCCGTGACGCTCGCAACGGTCCCCAGCACCAGGCCCTTGGGGTAGACGCCGCCCAGACCCGACGTCACGACGAGCTCGCCGATAGAGACGTCGACGTCGGCGGAGACGTATTCCAGGTGAAGCGACCCGTCGACCGACCCGCTCAGCACGCCGGTCGCGCGGGAGCCCTGGAGCAGGGCGCTCACGCTGCAGGTCGGGTCGGACAGGAGCGTCACCGTGGACGTGTACGTCGAGACCGCCGTCACCTGGCCCACGACGCCGTTGCCGTCGGTCACCGGCATGTCGGCCGCAATGCCGGAAGAGCTCCCCTTGTCGATGGTGACGGTGCGCGACCACTCGTCGCTCGACACGCCGACGACGCGGGCGCCGACGCCCTCGGTACCGTAGGCGCTCGCCAGGTCGAGCATACCGCGCAGGCGCTCGTTCTCGAGCTTGTACTCGCCGAGCTCGGCGAGCTCCGCCGTCAACTTCGCGTTCTCCTCGCGCAGCTCGGACAGCGTCTCCCCGTCGGCCGAAGCGTCTTCGACGGCGCCCGAGAGCGCGTCGAGCGGCGCCGTGAGGTGCGAGCCCAGCCACGTGAAGGGCCATGTCGCGATCTGGACGGCGCCGCGCAGCGTGTGGACGGGCCCCGTGGAACCATCGCGCGAGTAGAGCGTCACCGTGACGATGGAGACGCACACGAGCACGACGAGCACGAGCGTGCCCGAGGCGCCGTGCGGCGATTTGCCCGCGAGCCTCGACATGGGGCTCACGACGATCTGCTCGACTGCAGGTAGGAGCGGGTCAGGGTGTTCGCCTCAAGGACGCGCGCACACCCGTTCACCACGTTCTCGAGCGCCGTGGGGGACACGTTGACTGGGACGCCCGTCTCCTCGCGCAGGCGCTGGTCGAGCCCCCGAAGGAGCCCGCCGCCGCCCGACAGGAGGATGCCGTAGTACATCAGGTCGCTCGCAAGGTCGGGCGGCGTCATGTCGAGCGCGTCCTTGACGGCCTTGACGACCTGCGATACGGGGCCCTGCAGGGCGCGCCGCACCTCCTCGGACTCGATGCGCACCGTCTTGGGCATGCCCGTGGCGACGTCGCGGCCGTTGACCTCGACGTCGAGCTCCTCGGGCAGCGGCGCCGCGGAGCCGACCTTGATCTTGATGATCTCCGCGGTCCGCTCGCCGATGTTGAGACCGTAGGCCTCCTTCACGTGGTCGAGGATGGCCTCGTCGAACTTGTTGCCCGCGGTCCTGACCGAGCGGGAGACCACGATGCCGCCCATCGATATGACGGCGACCTCGGTCGTGCCGCCGCCGATGTCGACGATCATCGACCCCGTCGGCTCCTCGACCGGCAGGTCCGCCCCGATCGCGGCGGCCATGGGCTCCTCGATCAGAAACGCCTGGCGGGCACCTGCCTGGACCGCCGCCTCGAACACCGCGCGCTTCTCGACCGACGTCACGCCGCTCGGAACGCCGATGACCACGCGGGGCCGAGACGACCAGGGGTAGCGCCTCTCGCCGCGCGCCTTGTTGATGAAGTAACGCAGCATCGCCTCGGTCACGTCGAAGTCGGCGATGACCCCGTCCTTGAGGGGGCGGACTGCCACGATGTTCTCGGGCGTGCGGCCGAGCATGCGCTTGGCCTCGGCACCGACGGCCAACACCCTCTTTTCGTCGCGGTCGATCGCGACGACCGAGGGCTCGTTCAGGATGATCCCCCGGTCGCGCGTCGCGACAAGCGTGTTGGCGGTGCCCAAGTCAATCGCAAGGTCGCCGCCTGAATGCCCAAACAGGCTATCGAACAAAGACATCGCAGCACACCCATCTACCCGTGCTCGTCCGCGCGCAGGCGCGCTCCAACCAGCCCCTCAGGCCAAGGTACCCGTCCGGGAAAAGCGCCCGGAGGCCGCGCATGCGCAGGCGGCCTCCGGGCACGGCGAAACAAAGCCGGCGCCTATGCGCCGAAGAAGATCCCGATCTCGCGCTCGGCGGATGCCGGCGAGTCGGAGCCGTGGATGACGTTGCGGTCGACGCACAGGCCGAAGTCGCCGCGAATCGTGCCCGGCTCGGCCTTGGCGCAGTCGGTGGCGCCCATGAGACGGCGCATGTTGGCGACGGCGTTCTCGCCCGAGACGACCATCTTCACGACAGGGCCGCTCGTGATGTAGGAGACGAGGCCCTCGTAGAACGGCTTGCCCTTGTGCTCGGCGTAGTTGGCCTCTGCCTGCTCGGGGGTGACCATCTCGAGAACCATGCGCTCGATGGTGAGGCCGGAGCGCTCGATGCGGTTGATGATCTCGCCGATGTGGCGGTTCTCCACGGCGTCGGGCTTGATCATGATGTACGTCTTCTCGGTCATCGTCGTCCTTTCTGATCGGTCGTTGCTTCCTGTGTGCGGGGACGCGCCGGCGCCCCGCCCCTATCTGTTCGCGGCCCGCCTCCGGGGCGGGCGCGTTCAGCGGCCTTTCGTCGCCGGATGCCTACGCTGCGGCGGCGTTGGGGTCTGCGGCGCCTGCGTCGGCCGTCGACGCGTTCGGATCTGCCGTGGCGGCGTTCGGGTCGGCTGCCGCAGCCGTCGAGGCGGCGTCGACCGAGGCGCCCACCGGGTCGCCCATGGCGGACGCGTAGGTCTCGTCGGACTCGGCCCTCACGACCTGCTCGATGTCCGACACCTTCCAGCCGACCCCCTCGCGCACCAGCGACACGCGGTAGGACAGCGTGCCGCCCTCCGGGAGCTCGACGTCGACGATCGCGACGCTGTCCCCCGCGGAGGAGTCGAGGCCCGCGATCTCGTAGCCGTCGCCGGTCTGCACGGACGCCATCGCCTGCGTGCGCGCCGCGGCGTCCACAGACGACGCCCACGACGAGGCGGCGTCGGTGCCGCGCTCCGCGGCGTCGAACACCGCGCTCACCGACGCCTCCTGCGAGGGGATGCCGTAGCCGCGCATGTAGGCGAATACCGCAAGCCCGGCGGCGACGACCACGAGGGCGAGCACGACGATGAGCACCTTGAGGCCCACGTGGCCCGACCCCCCGCGCCCCGACGCCTTGGCGTTGGCGATGAGCTCGCTCTCGGGGATGACGAAGAAGCCCGAGCTGTCCGGCGACGGGAGCAGCTCGCCCGAGCTGCCCGCGGGGTCGAGCGGGTCGTATCCCTGCTGGCCGCCGTAGCCCGCCATGTCCTGGGCCCCCATCGGGCCCCCCGCCTGGGGGGCGGGCCCGCGGCCCGCGCCGCTGGTCGTCTGGAGGGCGCGCTCGTAGTCCGCCCGCGCCGCCGGCGAAAGCTGGTAGCCGCCCGACATCGCGGTCTCGAAGGCCTGCACCGCCTCGAGCATGCGGTTCGAGGCGACGTAGGCCTGCCCCAGGTTGGCGTTGAGGAGGCAGCGCTCCTCGTCGCTCGTGGAGAAGTCGATCGCCGTGCGGTACGCCTCGACGGCGTCCGCGGGGCGGCGGAGCTGCATGAAGCAGACGCCGAGGTTGATGAGGGACTTCGCCGGGTCGGGGTTGTTGTCCTCCAAGGCGGCCTTGCGGAAGGCGACGCCGGCGTTGCGGGCGTCGCCCATCTTGGAGTACGCCTCGCCCAGGGCTATGTAGGCCTTGTACGCCCCCTGGTAGGTCGCGTCGCTCAGCGCGTGGCGCAGCGAGTCGATGGCGCAGCGCAGGTCGCCCAGCGCCATCTGCGCCTTGCCGAGGTTGGTGTAGACCGCCCCCTGGTTGCGATACTCGACATCGGCCGTCGCGGCGCGGTAAGCCTGGACGGCCTCCTGAACGCGGCCGAGCCGCATGAGGGCGTTGCCGCACAGGTGGCAGGCCTCCCCCGTGCCGGGACCGGTCCCGCACTGCGAGAAGAGGATGACGGCGGTGTCCCACCTCTGGGCGCCGTAGGCCTGCTTTGCCCTGTTGAAGGTTGCGATATCCACCAGGAGGCTCCTTGCAAAAAGCTCATGGCCGCCCGACCCGGAAGGACCGGCGGTCGTTTCCGACGCGAAAACCCGCTTACTCCGCCGCGTGCTCGATCGTGACGCGGACGATCTCGTCGCCCACGCGCAGCTGCTTGACGACGTCGAGCCCCTCGACGGTCTGACCGAAGACCGTGTAGTTGGGGTCGAGGAAGTGCTGCGCGCCGAGGCAGAAGTAGAACTGGGAGCCCGCCGAGTCGGGCGCCATGGAGCGCGCCATCGCCAGCGCGCCGTCCTCGTGCTTGTTGTTGGGGTTGGTGCGGTACTCCGCCTTGATGCAGTAGCCGGGGCCGCCGGTGCCAGGCCTGCCGCAGCCGGGCTTGCCGCCGCGCTGGACCTCCGCGGGGGTCATCTCGCGGGTGTTGGGGTCGCCGCCCTGGATCACGAAGTTGGGCTCGAAGCGGTGGAACTTGATGCCGTCGTAGAAGCCCTTCTCGGCCAGCTCGCAGAAGTTGGCGACGTGGATGGGGGCGCCAGCGGCGTCGAGGCGGGCGCGGATCGTGCCCTTGCTCGTCTCGAAGACGGCGACCTCGTCGCCCGCGGGCTGATAGGCGGGGGTGTAAAGGTTTGCCATGGCGGTACCTGCTCTCTTACGGTTGGGCCCCTCCCACATGCGCGGCGAGGGGCTTCTTTGGGCAGTAGAACATTGTACGGGCAGGGTGGCTCTCCTTCCCCGTCCGTACAGAAATAATAGAAGGGCTTTTCGTGTAAGCCTGACGTTCAACGTCAGGTTAAGGCATGGCACGCGGCCGGGGGTCCGCCCCCCCCGGGGGCGG
>DBEYOB010000077.1:0-3633 GCA_048173955.1 Coriobacteriales bacterium | reverse complement strand
GAGCAGCAGCGCGCGGACCAGCGCCCCGCGAAGGGCGGCCGCGGCGCGAAGCAGGCGTCCCCGCAGCAGGCTCCCGCCCCGGCGGGGGAGGACCGCTACGCCCGCATGGCGCGCGAGGCCGAGGAGTACAACCGCGACCGCGTGCTCGCCGAGGCGCGCGCCGCGGTGCAGGAGGCGAGCCGCGAGACCGGTCGGCGCAAGAAGCGCAAGGAACGCCGCGAGGCGGCCGCCGAGGAGCAGCGACACCAGCAGGCGATCGAGCAGGCCATCGCCAACGACCAGAACCCGGCCGACCTCGACATCGTCAAGGTCCCCGAGAACGTCACGGTCGCGGAGTTCGCCGAGTCGCTCGGCGTGCCGGCGAACGACATCATCAAGCGCCTGTTCCTGCTCGGCTCCCCGCTCACGCTGACCCAGTCGATGTCCAACGACCTCGTCGAGCTCATCGCCGACGACCTGGGCCGCCGCGTGCGCGTCATGACCGAGGAGGAGGAGAACAGCTTCACCTTCTACGACGACCCCAAGGACCTGCTTCCCCGCCCGCCGGTGGTCACGGTCATGGGCCACGTCGACCACGGCAAGACCTCGCTGCTCGACGCGATCCGCCACACCGGCGTTGCGGCGGGCGAGGCCGGCGGCATCACGCAGCACATCGGCGCCTCCGAGGTCGAGATCAACGGCCGCCGCATCACGTTCGTCGACACTCCCGGCCACGAGGCGTTCACCGCGATGCGCGCACGCGGCGCGAAGGTGACCGACATCGTCATCCTCGTGGTCGCCGCCGACGACGGCGTCATGCCCCAGACGGTCGAGGCCATCAACCACGCCAACGCGGCGGGCGTGCCCATCGTCGTCGCGGTCAACAAGATCGACAAGGCCTCGGCCAACCCCGACCGTGTCCGCCAGGAGCTCACCGAGCACGGCGTCATCCCCGAGGAGTGGGGCGGCGAGAACATGTTCGTCAACGTCTCCGCCAAGAAGGGCATCGGCATCGACGAACTGCTCGAGACGGTCATCCTGCAGGCGGACGTCCTCGAGCTCAAGGCGAACCCCAACACGTTCGCCTCGGGCTACGTCCTCGAGGCCAAGCTCGACCGCGGCCGCGGCCCGGTCGCGACGGTGCTCGTCAAGCGCGGCACCCTGCACGTGGGCGACACCATCGTCGCAGGCGTCTCCTACGGCCGCGTCCGCGCCATGCTCGGTCCGAACAACAGGCGCCTCTCCGACGTCGGTCCCTCCGAGGCCGCCGAGATCCAGGGCCTCAACTCCGTGCCGGACGCCGGCGACGAGTTCCGCGTCTTCTCCGACGAGCGCCAGGCGCGCGAGCTCGCCGACCAGCGCGCGCTCAAGCGGCGCCAGGCCGAGCAGGAGAAGCGCCAGCACGTCACCCTCGAGAACCTCTTCGAGGCGATGGACCAGGCCGACTTCAAGCAGCTCGACCTCGTCGTCAAGGCCGACGTCCAGGGCTCGATCGAGGCGCTTGCCGACGCCCTGTCCAAGATCGACCAGTCCGAGGTCAAGATCTCGATCATCCACAGCGCCGTCGGCGCCATCTCGGAGACCGACGTCACCCTGGCCGCCGCGTCGAACGCCATCGTCATCGGCTTCGGCGTGCGCCCCGACGCCAAGGCGCGCGAGGCGGCGGAGCGCGAGGGCGTCCAGATCAAGACCTACCGCGTCATCTACCAGGCGATCGACGACATCAACGCCGCGCGCGTCGGCATGCTCGCGCCGACGTTCGAGGACCGCGACACCGGCTCGGCCGAGGTCCGCGAGACCTTCAAGGTCCCGCGCGTGGGCACGATCGCCGGCTGCATGGTGACCTCGGGCGAGATCAGCCGCGACGACAAGGTCCGCGTCGTGCGCGACGGCGTGGTCGTCTTCGAGGGCGGCATCGGGTCGCTGCGCCGCTTCAAGGACGACGTCAAGACCGTCAAGAGCGGCTACGAGTGCGGCATCGGCATCGAGGGCTTCCAGGACATCCACCTGGGCGACGTCATCGAGGCGTACAAGACCATCGAGATCGAGCGCAAGGAGTAGCAGACCGTTCGTTTGCCACGCGACGGGGCAGATGCAGGGCGCGCGCGAGCGCGGCACCGCAGATGCCCCGTCGCGGCGTATCGTGAAAGGAGGGGTTGCCCCATGAAGCAGACCGAGGCGACCCGGCGCCTGGCGCAGGAGGCGCGCGCCAAGATCGCGACCATCCTGATGACCGAGATTTCCGACCCCCGCCTGTCGCTGGTGACGGTGACCGACTGCGAGGTCTCCGTCGACCGCTCGGTGTGCCGCGTCTACGTGGCGGCGGCCCCGGGGACCTACGACGAGGTGCTCGCCGGCCTCGAGTCGGCCAAGGGGCGCATCCGATCGCTGCTCGGACGCTCGCTCACCTGGCGCGTCACCCCCGAGCTGATCTTTTCTATCGACCGCTCGACCGACGAGGCCATGCGCATCGCCGAGGCGCTCAAGAACGTGCCGCCCACGATGGCGGTCCCCAAGGACGAGTTCGGCTACCCCATCGCGCAGGGCGCCGCCGACGGGGAGGGCGGCCCGGACGGCGGGGATCTGGGCCAGGGCGAGGGCGGGGACGCCGAGTAGGCGCCCGCACGGTTCGATCGAAAGGGACGCACGTGCCGATGGAACGCGATGAAGCGCACATCTTCGACCGCATTGCGCAGCTCTTCGAGGGCGCGAGGACCGTGGCCGTCTGCGGCCACACCGACCCGGACGGGGACGCCCTCGGCAGCGTCCTCGCGATGACGGCCATCCTCGAGAGCCGCTGGCCGCATCTCGCCGTCCAGCCGCTGCTCGCAAACGACCGGCCCCTCGACGAGACCTACCGGTTCCTGCCGGGGTCGCAGCGCCTCGTCCCCGCGGCGCGCTACGACGGGCGCCCCGACGTGTTCGTCGCGGTCGACACCCCCACGCCCTCCCGCCTGGCCGACGGCGAGGCGGTCCTGAGGCGCGCGGCGCGCACGGCGGCCTTCGACCACCACCCCACCATGGAGGCCTTCGCCGACGTCTGCTTCCTGAGGGAGTCGGCCGCCTCGGTGGGCGACATCGTCTGCGACTTCATGGCCCACCTCGGCGTCGCGCCGACGCCCGACGTCGCGACGTGCATCCTGTGCGCCGTGATGACCGACACGGGCCGCTTCCAGTACCAGAACACCGACGCGCACGCGCTGCGCGCCGCCGCGGCGATGGTCGAGGCGGGGGCGTCCCCCTCCGCCGTCGCCACGCGGGTCTACCAGAGCTTCTCACTGAGCGCCCTGCGCCTCAAGGAGGCGGTCCTGGGCCGCCTCGCCACCGCCGGCGCGGGGTGCGTCGCCTACAGCTACGTGACGCAGGGCGACCTTGAGCGCTGCGGGGCGTCCGCGGGCGACTGCGACTGCCTGATCGACGAGGTCCGCTCCCTCGCCGGGCCCGACGCGTGCCTGTTCATGCGCGAGCTCCCCGACGGGTCGATGCGCGGCAACCTGCGCGCCAAGTCCCCGGGGGTGGACGTCTCCGCGGTCGCCGCGGTCTTCGGCGGGGGCGGCCACCGCGCCGCCGCGGGCTTCACCGTCGAGGGGCCTGTCGAGCGCGCGGTGCCGCGCGCGGTGGAGTCGCTCGTCGCCGCGCTCGGCGCCCCGGGGG
>DBEYOB010000076.1:0-40288 GCA_048173955.1 Coriobacteriales bacterium | reverse complement strand
GCCAAGAACCGGACCGAGGCGCGCCCGAAAATCGCCGGGCAGACGGCGCGCGGCGCATCGTCGACGGTCGAAACCTGGCGCCCGCAGCGCCGGTGCCTCCTCGCCGCCACGCGCGTCGCCGCCCCGATCTGCCTCGAGCGCATCGTGATGAGCGCCGCCCAGATCGTGTCGACCGCCATCGTGGCGCCGCTGGGCACCGTCGCCGTCGCCGCGCACGCGCTCGCCATCACCGCCGAGGGCGTCTGCTACATGCCCGGCTACGGCATCGGCACCGCCGCAACCACGCTCGTCGGCCAGAGCTTCGGAGCGAACCGCAAGGACCTCGCGCGGCGCTCGGCGCGCATGTCGGTCGCACTCGGCATGGTGGTGATGGGGCTGACCGGCGCCCTCATGTTCTGGCTCGCCCCGGCGGTCTTCAGGCTCCTCACGCCCGACGTCGCGGTGCAGGAGCTGGGGGCGACCTCCCTGCGCATCGAGCTGCTCGCCGAGCCGCTGTTCGCCGCGGCGATTGTGGCGATGGGCGCGCTGCGCGGAGCGGGGGACACGCTCGTCCCGAGCATCATGAACCTGGCGACCATGTGGGGCGTGCGCATCACGCTCGCCGTGCTCCTCACCCCGCACCTGGGCCTGTCCGGCGTGTGGATCGCCATGGCGATCGAGCTGTGCGTGCGCGGCACGCTGTTCCTGGTGCGGCTGCTGCGGGGCAGGTGGCTCGAGCGGGGCAGCCTGGCCGGGTAGGTGCGTTTGGCCCGGCGCCTCCCCCGCACCGTCGCCTCCCGTGCCTGCCTACCGTTCCGCCTTCTCGGCCAGGCCGGCCACGTTCATGGCGCGCATGGCGTTGAGGATGGCGATGACGGCCACGCCCACGTCGCCGAACACGGCGAGCCACATGTTGGCGAGGCCGACGGCGGCGAGCACCAGGATGGCGACCTTGACGCCGAGCGCGAACACGATGTTCTGCCACACGATGCGCATCGTCTTGCGCGCGATGCGGATGGCCTTGGCGATGTTGGAGGGCTTGTCGTCCATCAGCACCACGTCGGCCGCCTCGATGGCGGCGTCCGACCCCATCGCGCCCATCGCGATCCCCACGTCGGCGCGGGTGAGCACCGGCGCGTCGTTGATGCCGTCGCCCACAAAGGCGAGCCTGCCGCCGGAGCGCTCCTGGGCGAGCAGGCGCTCCACCTCGTTGACCTTGTCCTCGGGCAGAAGCTGGGCGCGCACCTCGTCGAGCCCGAGGCGCTCCCCCACGGCCTCGGCCACGTCGCGCCGGTCGCCGGTGAGCATGACGCACCTCTGGACGCCCGCAGCATGCAGGTCGCAGACGGCCTGCTCGGCGTCCTCCTTCACCACGTCGGCGATCACGATGCAGCCGGCGTACTCCCCGTCCACCGCCACGTGCAGGACGGTGCCGACGAGCTCGCAGTCCTTCCAGCGCAGACCGTGCTCGGCCATGAGCTTGTCGTTGCCCACGAGCACCGCGCGCCCGTCCACCCGGGCGCTCACTCCGTGGCCCGACTCCTCGCGCGCGTCGCCCACGCGCGCCTCGTCGACCTCGCCGGAGTAGGCGCGCCTGACCGAGGCGGCGATGGGGTGGTCCGAAAACGCCTCGGCGTGCGCCGCGCTGGAGAGCAGGAAGTCGGGGTCCACGCCCTCCTCGGGGCGCACCGCCACCACGTCGAACGTGCCGCTCGTGAGCGTGCCCGTCTTGTCGAACACCACGGTGTCAACATGGCTCAGCTGCTCGAGGTAGTTGGAGCCCTTGACCAGGATGCCGACCCTCGAGGCGCCGCCGATGCCGCCGAAGAAGGAGAGCGGCACGCTGATGACCAGAGCGCACGGGCAGCTCACCACGAGGAACGTCAGGCCGCGCAGGATCCAGTCGCTCCACGCGCCCATGCCGAGCAGCGGCGGGACCACGGCGAGCAGCAGCGCCGCAATCGTGACGACGGGTGTGTACCAGCGGGCGAAGCGGGTGATGAAGTTCTCGGTGCGCGCCTTCTTCTCGCTCGCATTCTCCACGAGCTCGAGGATGCGCGACACCGTGGACTCGCCGAAGGGCTTGGTGGTCTCGACGCGCAAAAGGCCGGTCATGTTGACGCAGCCCGAGATCACGCCCTCGCCCGCTTCCACGTGGCGCGGGACGCTCTCGCCGGTGAGCGCGGCGGTGTCGAGCTGGCTCGACCCTTCCACGACAAAGCCGTCGATGGGCACGCGCTCGCCGGGCTTGACCACGATGACGCTTCCCACCGGCACCTCGGCGGGGTCGACCTGCACGAGCTTGCCGTCGCGCTCGACGTTGGCGTAGTCGGGGGCGATGTCCATGAGCGCGCTGATGGACTTGCGGCTCTTGCCCACGGCATAGCTCTGGAAAAGCTCGCCCACCTGGTAGAACAGCATGACCGCGGCGCCCTCGGCCATATGGGGGTCGGTGTCGGGGAAAAAGACCATCGCGAAGGCGCCCACAGTGGCCAGCGTCATGAGGAAGCACTCGTCGAACGCCTGACCGCGGACGATGTTGCGCGCCGCCTTGGCGAGCACGTCGTACCCGGCGATGAGGTAGGGCACGAGGAAGAGGACGAAGCTGGCGTAGACGTCGCCGGGGGTCCCGAACAGCTGCGTGAGCAGGCCGGAGGCATCGACGGCGAACACGGCGGCGAAGATGGCGAGCGCCAGGACGATGCGGTTGCGCCAGCGCTTTTGCTTCTTGTTCACGGATGACTCACCTTACTTGGACGTTATGCGGACAACGGGAGGCACGGCCGGGCGGTCCTCTATCGCAAGATCGCGCAGTCGGGTTCGATCTTGGAGGCGAGCCTGACCACGCGGCCGAACACGTCGTCGAACCGCTCGTCGGCGGCGACCAGGGTCAGCTTCTGCGTCATGAAGTTGACGGAGGCGTCCTCCACGCCGTCGACCTTCTTGATGGCGTCCTCGAGCTTGCGGGCGCAGTTGGCGCAGTCGATCTCGTCGAGCTTGTAAACCTTGCGCATGACGGGTTCCTTTCATCGGGCCGCACCTGCGGCCGTCGGCTGTGACGAGGTTCGCACCTCTCGGGAGGCTTGCGGCCCTACTCGCAGATGTGCGTCATGCCCTGGGCGAGCATGGTGTAGACATGGTCGTCGGCCAGCGCGTACATGATGCTGCGCCCCTCGCGGCGGAAGCGCACCAGGCGCGCCTGCTTGAGGATGCGCAGCTGGTGGGAGACCGCGCTCTGGGTGGACGAGACGGCGTCGGCGATGTCGGCGACGCACAGCTCCCTGCCCATCAGGCTGTAGAGGATCTTGATACGCGTCGTGTCGCTGAACACCCTGAACAGGTCGGCGAGGTCGTAAAGGAGCTCCTCGTCGGGGACGACGTCGAACGGGCCCTCGTCCTGGCAGGGGCGCGAGATGTCGGACTCGGACCCGGCGGCCACGTGCGCGGGCCCGGCGGTCGCACGCGCCCCTTCCAGTTCGCTCCGGCTTTCGAGGTCTCCTCCTGCCGGCCCGGCGACCGAGCGGCGGTCTGTCTCGTGTTCCATCGTGTCACCTTTCAATATATGAGCATCTGTTCATATGTCAGTATATGCATACGATTCGGTATGTCAAGCGTGCCGCCGCGAACGCGTCGACGAAGATACGCCGCCGTCACGCCGCAGGCGCCGCGGGTGCCGTGCTCTCGACGCCTTGGCGCGCTATCATGCGGTGCATCGGCACGCCCGACGGCATCCGGCATGTCGGGCACGGACGAGCGGGGGACGGACCATGCATAGGGCCAAAATGTTCTACCGAGCCGGGCTGCGCCTTGCCTACGAGGAGGTCGGCCCGGACGCGCCGCCCGCGGGCCGCGCCCTGCCGGTCGTCATGCTCCACGGCATGGGCTGCAACCGCGGCCTCATGAAGGGCTGCCTGGAACCGTCGTTCGAACGCCACGCGCAGACAGCCTTCGGCACCGCCTACCGGCGCGTCTACGTCGACCTCCCCGGCATGGGCGACTCGAACGCGCCGCTTGCGCTCGCCGGCACCGACGCCGTCGTCGAGGCGCTCGCCGCCTTCGTCCGCAGCGTCGTCGGGGCGCGACCCTTCGCGCTCGCGGGCCAGTCGTACGGCGGTTACCTCGCCCGGGCGCTCGCGGCGGAGTTCGCCGGCCAGACCGCGGGCCTGCTGCTCCTCTGCCCCCTGGTCGAGCCCGACGCGCCGCGGCCTCTCGATGCGCCCCCGGCCGAAGGCGGCCCGGAGCCCTTCCGCGCAATCGACCGCGCCTACGTCGACGCGCTGCCCGAGGACCAGCGCGCAAGCTTCATGCGCAACGCCGTCGTGGCGGACGCGCGCACCCACCGGCGGTTCCTCGATGAGCTGGCGCCCGGCTTCGCCCAGGCCGACCTGCCCTTCGTCGAGGCCCTGCACGGGCGCCTCCCCTACGGCCCGCGGCTCCGCGACCTCGTCGCCTCGACGGAGCTCGGATGCCCGGCGCTCGTCGTCGCCGGGCGGCAGGACCGGCTGGTCGGCTACCGCGCCGCCTTCGACGCGCTCGCGACACTCCCCCGCGCGACGTTCGCCGTGCTCGACGTCGCCGGCCACAACCTGCAGATCGAGCGGCCCGCACCCCTCGACGCACTCGTGCAGGACTGGCTCGACCGCGTCGAGGGGCACCTGGCCTGAGCGGAGCGCGGCACGCGGCGGGACGCGTGGCCGGGGCGCTGCGAGCGACCGGCGGGCATCACGCGGCCGGGGCGCCGCGAGCAACCGGCTGGCACGGTGGACGCTGACCTGGAACACGGTGGCGGGCAATTACGGGCGAACGCGCCGATAGAAATTGCGGGCGTACGCGCCAGCGGGCAATTGTGGATATTCTACAGGTACCTTCATTTCAATGCACACCTGCGGGGCATGAAGGGTATATTGCAAATAGTAAGGTACCTACAGATTCATCGAAAGGACCTGTATGGACAACGACATCATCGAGAACGCGACGATCATCCCGCTCGAGGAGCTCGGGCACGAACCGACCGACGAGGAGATCATGGAGCTCTTCGGCCGCGTCCGCCGCTCGCGCATGCGCCACGGCCACGGCGGCCCGTGCGGCCAGCGCCGCCCCGGCGACGCCGCGAGCGACCCGCGCAGCGCCCAGGGCCGCATCCTGCTGCTCCTGAAGTCGGCGGGCACCATCAGCCAGCGCGACCTGCGCCGCATCGTGGGCATCCGCCCGCAGTCGCTCGGCGAGCTGCTCGCCAAGCTCGAGGCGGCCGGCTACGTCGAGCGCACCCCCAACGAGAGCGACCGCCGCACGATGGACGTGCGCATCACCGAGGCGGGCCGGGCCGTCGAGCAGCGCGGCGGCAGCCCCGCCATGCTCGCCGACCTCGACGAGCAGGACCGGCGCGACCTCTACCGCATCCTCGCCAAGATGGCCACCTCGATCGAGGCGCGCCTAGCCGAGCGGCGCGAGGAGTGCGGGCGCGGGCCGGCCGGCGAAGAAGGCCACGGTTGGGACGGCTGCGAGGGGCACGGCCACCACGGGCCTCACGGCCATGTCCACGGCTGCTGCGGCCATGCCCACGGCCACCACGGCCCTCATGGTCCCCACGGCAACGGCTGCCACGGCTACTGGCACGGGGGATGCGGCTGCGAGGGCCACGGTGGCCAAGGGCACATGCACGGCCGGTTCGGACACCGCGGGTTCCACAGCCACGGCGGGTTCGGATACGCCTGGTAGGCCTGCCGCCGGGCGCCGGACACGCCCGCGCTGAGCGTTGACACCCTGTTGTCGGGCGAAAGCTACGGAATGGGGAACCGAAAACGTTCCTTTCGTCCGACATTTTCGATTGTGATAGTTTTTTACCGGCAATTGTCGCCGCCGGTGGCATTTGCCGCCATCGGCAGCGCCAGAGCCCAACAGCCGCCCGCCGTGACCTCGAAGGCCCGGCGGGCGGTTGCCGTTGAACGGGCGGTCGCTGCGAAGCGGGCGGTCGCCGTAGGAGGCGGCTGCCGCGGCAAGCCCCGCCTCACGGGATCCGGGCGCCTACCGCTCCGACGAACCCTCCCCCGTCGCGCTGCCCGCCTCCCTCTCGGCGTCCTCGCGCGCCATGCGCCTCTTCTCGAGCGTGTTCAGGACGAGGTGCCGCACGGCGTCGACGGGATGGTAGAGCATCATGCGCGGTCCCGAGAAGCGCATGACCGCGCGAATCTTCTCGCGCATGTCGGGTTTGTAGCAGTGGACGCGGCAGTTGGCGCAGAACGCCTTCGTCTCCATGAACGGGCAGTGGTCGCTGCGCGAGCGGGCGTAGTCGTCGAGCGCGGCGCACTCGGGGCACAGGCCGCGCCCGTCCTTCGGGCGGTCGTCATGCTGTTTGCGGCAGTGCAGCTCGATCATCTCGGAGACGACCCGCTTCTCCCAGACGCGCTTCTTCTCGACGTCACCCATGCCGTGCCCCTCCTCGCAACGTAAGGCAAACCCTGCAACCTGCGATACCGGCACACTGTACCACAAAGGCGAGCTCGACCGGGACGCCCTCGTCGCACAACGCCCGCCGCGCAACGCCCGACCGGGGCGCCCCCCGCCGCGCGGCGTTCAGCCATGGCGCCCTCGTCGCGCGGCACTCGACCGGGGCGGCCAGCTGCCGCACACGATGTCGCATACCGACCGGAAGCGCACCGTCGGCGGCGCGGCACCACCCTTCCCTTGCCCAAGCGCTACCATGGTCGGACGGGACGGCGGCGCACGCCGTGCACCGCCCGCCCGCAAGCCCCGAACGGGCCCTCCGCCCGTCAGCAACCGCATGAGGAAGGTGACGTGCGCATATGGCACCTCGCGACAACGAACGGGACCTGGTAGCCGACCCGCAGGGCGTCCCCGCGGCGACCCCGACGGCGGCGGCCGAGGCCGACATCCCCGAGAAGAACCTGCGCATGGGCACCGAGCCCATCGGCAAGCTCCTGTTCGAGTTCGCGCCGCCCACCATCCTGGCGGTCATGTGCACGGCCCTCTACAACATCATCAACACCATCTTCCTCGGGCAGGGCGTCGGGTCCGAGGCGGTCGCCGTGACCACGGTCGCCTTCCCGGTCATGACCGTCATGAACGCGTTCGCCATGTGGTTCGGCGCCGGCGGCAACGCCCGTGCGGCGATCAAGATGGGCGAGGGCAAGCTGCACGAGGCGGAGCTGTGCCTGGGCAACGCCATCTTCCTCAACGTCGTGGTGTGCTCGCTTGCCGCGGCGCTCATGCTCGCCTTCCTCGACCCCATGCTCGTGCTGTGCGGCTGCACCCCCACGCTCATGGAGATGGCCCGCGTCTACGTCGGCACGCTCGTGTGCGGCTTCGTCATCCAGGCCATCGGCCCGTCGCTCAACAACTTCATCCGCACCGACGGCTCGCCGACCTACGCCCTGTTCACCATGGCGAGCGGCTGCGTGGCCTCGGTCTTCTTCAACTGGCTGTTCGTGATGGTGCTCGGCTGGGGCGTGTTCGGCGGGGCGCTCGGCACGGTGCTGGGCCAGGCGACGTGCGCCGTCTTCGTCCTCGGGTACTTCTTCACGTCGCGCTCGAGCATGAAGCTGCGCCTGTCGACCGTGCGGCCGCGGCTCTCCGTGCTCGGCAGCATCGTGGCGCTCGGCGTCTCGAGCCTGGCGATGGAGGTCGCGGCGGCCTTCATCTCGACCCTGCTCAACCACCAGATCGGCAACCTCGGTGCGAGCGACCCCATCGGCGTCGACGGCGGGCTCACCGTCATCGGCACGCTCAACAAGATCGTCCAGATGTGCTGCTTCGCCATCATCGGCATCAGCATCGCAGCCCAACCCATCGAGGGGTTCAACTACGGCGCCCGGCGCTACGGCCGCGTCCGCCGCACGCTGTGGGTGGCGACGGGCGCCTCGACCGTGCTGGCCGTCGCCATCCTCATCGTGGTCATCGCGCTGCGCAGCCCCATCCTGTGGAGCTTCGGGCTCACCCAGGCCGAGCACGACTTCGGCATGACGGCGAGCGTGCTGTTCATCATCTCGATGCCGGTCGTGCCCCTGGCCATCCTGGGATCGAACTACTTTCAGGCGACGGGGCAGCCCGTCAAGGCGATGTTCCTCACGCTCACGCGTCAGTTCATCTTCTACATCCCCCTGCTCTACGCCATGCCCTCGCTGGCGCACGTCGTCGCCCCGGGCATGACTGACCTGATGTCGATCACCTTCACCGAGTCGGCCGCCGACTTCTGCTCGGTCGTCGTGGTCGCGGCATTCCAGGTTCACGAGGGCAGGAGGATTGCTAAACTACGCGAAGAACAGACCGGGGGAACTGCAGGTAACCTCGCAGACCTCCAGGCGCCGGCAAAGGGGTGAGGCTGCGGTTAGACCTATCTTCTCGGCAGACCGTCCAGGGAAGATCCGCGAATATAGAAGGTGACGCCATGCCGCGCGTATTGCTCGTTGAGGACGACGAGTTCGTTTCAAAGGTCCTTTCGTTCTATCTCGAAGGGAAGGGCTACCGTACCGCCTGCGCCGGAACCGCAGGCGAGGCACTTGGCCTGGCACGCGACTCCTACGACGTCATCTTGCTCGACATACTGCTTCCCGACGCTGACGGTGTGGGACTCTGCCGTCAGCTGCGCAACTGGCATAGCTGCCCCATCATCTTCTTCAGCTGTCTCGACGACAGCGAGACCATCATCCGCGCCCTAGACGCTGGTGGGGATGACTTTTTGACCAAACCATTCAACAATGACGTCCTGCTCGCCCATATCGAAGCGAACCTTCGTCGTGCGCGCAACGAATACGGCGACCCGACGCCCCAGCCCGTCACAGCCGGGCCGTTCACGCTCGATGTGCATCGTCGCATCGTCCTCAAAGATGGACGCGAGATACGACTGCCCCCAATGGAGTGCCGCCTGCTGGCGTTTCTCATGGAACACGCAGGGACCTGCTACTCGTCCGAAGACCTTTATCGCTACGTGTGGGGAAAGGACAGTTACGGCGACGTCCGCACCGTACTCGTGCACATCCGCCACCTGCGCATGAAAATCGAAGACGAACCGACAAAACCCGTTTGGCTCAAAAACATCTGGGGCAAGGGTTATACATTCGATGCGCTCGGCCCATCGCACGGCGATTCCTGACACGAAACCGTTCCGGCCGCACCGTCTTTCCCATCATCCGACCTGTTTGTCCCCGTGCCCAGCAGAGGCAGCTCTATCGTAAACACGGTACCACCTTCCTCGGAACTCGTCACGCCGACCGATCCCTGATGACGTTCCACCACAGCTCGCACGATGGACAAACCGATACCCGAAGAGTCCTCAGGGGCCTTGGTATTGCGTCTGTAGTAACGTTCGAACACGTGAGGAAGATCAGCGGGCGCAATGGGCTCGCCGCCGTTGTGCACCGCAACGCGAACAACATCTCCATCCCGATCCACACGTACGTCCACGCAGGTACCGGTAGGGGCATGGTGAACAGCGTTGGCAACGAGGTTCTCGAACACCCGGGACAGATACCTACGGTCTCCCCAAGTCGCGAGCCCTCCCGTCAGCCCACCCCCATCGCACACAAGGTCGATACGCACGTCCCGCTCTCCAGCAAGGGGGCCGCACGCCCGCACCACACCTTCAAGTACGCTCGACACATCCACGGGATCTTCGGCAAGCAGGCAATCTCCGTCTTCGAGCTTGGCCGCCGTGAACAGATCCTCTATAAGCCGTGCAAGGAACGCCGTCCGATCGGCCAGGATGTCGACCACCTGCATGCGGAACCCTGCATCGGGAAGAGCTTCCCATCCGGACGGTCCAACATCCCCGGACGGTTTCGCTTCGAGCACCTCAACGCACTTCTGCATCGTGAACAGGGGACCGCGCAGGTCATGGAAGATGTTCACCATCATGCCCAAGCGCATACCCTGCTGCTGGCGCAATTCGGCCGTACGTTGTTCGACCAACCCCTCAAGCAGAGTGTTCATGTCTTCGGTCTTACAGAAGTTGCGCGCGAAAAGCTGATTGAGATAGAGCATGACAGCCATGACGATCGGCACGTTCAAGAGGCGAGCCTTGCGCACGGTATACAGGACGATGCTGTCACTTACCATACCGACATCGACCAAGGTCGCCGCAAGCTTGAAACCTATTGTGATTCCAAAACCGACCACAAGCACCATGACGCCGGGACGCCCAAGTGCCGCACTGCGGACAAGGGCCCACCCGGCGAAGACAAAACAGAGCACCGTCACGACCGCCATAGTCGCTCCGAAGTCGACAAAGAACCCCAGCGTCCCAAAGGCCGCCGGCACAAGCAGCAGACTGTACCAGCGTACAAGGGGGGCAAGCGGGCGCGGCAATTCCAGGCCGGACAAAAGTACGCAAATGGCAGATGGGATATAGGCGACATAGAAATGCCCGCACACCTGCACGAAATTAAACAGCCTTGCAGGAAGAAAATCAGGACCAGATACGTTGGCAAACGCTATCCATACGATAAGAAACAACGTATAGGCAACAAATGGTATGAGATATGTCTCGCTTCGCTTGGCCAAAAACAAAGAGAGGGCATAAACGACCATGACGGCGAGCATGGTGAGGGCACATATCTTCGTTGCATGATTAAATAGCCAGAACACGTCGTGCACAGCATCGGGAGAACCAATATAGAGGGCGTCGGACCCCGACCAACCGTTCGCTTCAACTTCAAATCTCAAGATATGGTTTTCACCAGCCTCGCCTTCAAGCAGGCCTTCGGGAACTAGGTAGACATGAACTTGCCGCAGGCCTGCAAAGCGTTCAGTATCACATGGCAGCGCGGACCCATTGACACGAACGACCACGTTCCCCGACGAAGGGCGAACAACGGCCAAGGCAAGGTCGCGACCGGATTCGATGGCAAAAGAAAAGCCGCACAGATGCCCTCCCTCGTCCCAATGTTCACCGGCAACCGCCCAAACGCCATCATCTTCGGGTAGACCACCCCCGCTTTCGACACTCGATTGAATGCCGCTCAGCAGATAGAACGCGCCAACAGCAATGGCAAACGAAGCAATCAGCGCCAATACCGGCCAAACATAGGCACGCTTGTCGTATGGATGACGCAATGTGCGACCCCTTGAGGGAACATGGCTCATAACAGCCCCTTTCGCAGCCAAGCAGCCCTTGCGCACGAACACTTTCAGAGTACCTGTGCCACGAAAGAGGGCACCTTAAAACTTCTTTAAAAACCAAACGCCGCGCCAACCCCGCACCCCGTGGATCAGTGCGTGCATCTTAAAACGCATACTCTCTTGCATATATCCCTACCTGCCAAAATGTCATGCTTCGTTCCATTCTCATATTCACCGATGTGCATCCGAGACAAGGCAAGGGCAGCGCAAAGACAAGCACGAACGCAAGCGTTAACAAGTCGTTAAGGTCAACGACCGACCGCACGGTCTATCGTGGGCGGCGTCAAGGTGCCCGAGCGGGCGATTCGCCAAGCCCAATCGGCACACAAGGGGACAGCTCGAAAGGGGAACCGCCATGTTCGAGAACGTCAGCAGAAGGAACTTCGTACAGGGCGCGGCGGCGGCAGGTGCGGGCATCGCAGCAAGTGCCGCCTTGGTCGGCATGGGCACCGCCATCGCGGAAGAGACGACTGCATCGGCCCCGGAAGCCTCGTACACACCCGGCGTCTACACGGCCACGACACGCGGCCAGGGCGGCGACGTCACCGTGACCGTCGAGGTCGACGAGACGAGTATCATTTCGGTCACCGCCGAAGGCCCGCAGGAAACCGCAGGCATCGGCGATCTCGCGCTGCAGGACGTCCCCGCGCGCATCGTAGAGGCCAACTCCGTCGAGGTCGACGGAAACGCAGGTGCCACGATAACCTCCGATGCCATCAAACGCGCATGCACCGCCGCGCTTGCCGAGGCAAGCGGCTCGGCGATCGGTAGCGCCCCTCAAGACGGCCGCTACGTCACCCGCGCGCTGGGCATGCTTTCCTACGTCCGCGTGTCGACTACGTTCCAGGACGGGAAGATCGCCGAGGTCAAGGTCATCAGCAGCGACGAAACCCGCCATCTCTCCGATGCGGCGGAAAACACCATCCCCGGCCGGATTGTAGAGAGCCAGAGCCTTGCCGTGGACACCGTGACCGGCGCAACCGTCACGTCGAACGCCATCATCTCCGCCGTGCGCAGCGCCATCGAGGCGGCCGGTGGCGACCCCATGGCCTTCGAGACGCCCGTGGCCCCGAAGGAGGTTACTAAGAGCGAGGTCGCGGACGCCCCCGACGTCGCCATCGTCGGCGCCGGTCTCGCCGGCCTGACCGCCGGCTACAACCTGGCCAAGGCGGGCAAGGTCGTCTACGTGTACGAGAAGCTCCCCTATTACGGCGCCAGCTTCCTGTGCTCGGGCGGCACGGTCTTCACGGCCGACACCATCGTCCACAAGGCGTTCGCCGCCGCCAACGGCGAAGAGGCCATCTCCGAGGTCGTCCGCTCCATGGACAACATCATCGCCTACAAGCAGTCGACCGTCACCGAGGACTCGCCGTTCTACAATCCCGACATCCCGCTGATGCGCACTATGCTGGTCAAGAGCGGCCAGATGGTCGACAAGCTTATCACCCAGGAAGGCTTCGGCTTCTGCCCCTACGGCAAGTACAGCCAGGTGCACATCTACTTCGGCCCGAGCCCGTGGGCGAACTACAAGCAGAACAACGAGCCCGCCGACATCGTCCAGCGCTACGTCGAGGTCATCCGCGCGGCCGGCGGCGAGGTGTTCCTCTCGACCTCCGCGACCAAGCTCGTGACCGACGGGGACCGTGTGTGCGGCTTGGTCGCCGAAGGCGAAGATGGCGTGACCCACAACGTCACGGCAGGCGCCGTGCTGCTGGCGACGGGCGGCTGGATGCACAACCCCGACCTGGTGCACGAGTATCTCCCCGAATACGAGGACTACTACGTGAACGCCCTGGTGACCAACACCGGTGACGGTCTCTACATGGCAAAAGAGGTCGGCGGTGCCTGGATCGGCATGGACCTGGGCGTGACCTCCACGAACAAGGCCTACCACTCCAAGAACAACACCATCTTCTTCTCGACCGATATCCCGATCGTGCTGGTGAACGCCCACGGCGAGCGCTTCGTGGACGAGAGCTCAAGCTATAAGAAGTATCTGCGCCAGTGCAAGGACCCCAAACACGGCGGCGCATTCTACTACATCTTCGACGAGCTTGGCTGGGAACTCGCCCATGACAGCGACACCTACGACCTGAGCTACTACTGGCTCATCGAGCACAACGACATCATCGAGTACGAAAATGCCGAGGACCTGGCTGAGAAGCTCGAAATGCCCGAGCTGCTGGAAACCCTTGAAAAGAGCAACGCCGTGGCCAAGGGCGAAGGCGAGGACGAGTTCGGCCGCAAGAACCTCCCCTACCTGCAGCTCGACCGCAAGATGTACGCCATGCGCATCGAGCCGGGCGCCTACATCCCGCTCGGCGGTCTGCGCATCGACCCCGAGGCGCGCGTCCTACGCGAAGACGGCTCGAGCATCAGCGGCCTATATGCCGCCGGTCTTGTAACCGGCTCGGTCGAGGCACTCGACGGCGGCGACTATGGCAACGGCAACACCCAGGCACTTGCCTACGGCCTGCAAGCCGCAGAGACCATCCTGGCAGAGATGGCATAGCTCAGCAGCGAAGAGCGTGCCGGAGATCGAGGGGCCCGTCCGACAGCTTGGCCTGTCGGGCGGGCCCCTTCGCATCGACCGCGACCGTCAGTCGCACGAACCGAATACCCCGCCCCATGTGTGTGAACTCCGTGTGAGCGCAGCGCAGCTCGCGTGAAAAAGCCCCGATGCGGCCGCCATCGAACCGGTCAAGCCCTATTGTTTGCCGTTGTCGTCTTACGGCATGCGATGGGAAAGGACGGGCGGCACCATGCGGGGCACAGCGTCTCAGGAAGAGGCCCGCGAGGGCGAGGAACCGGTCCTCGACGGCAACGATAGATTTACTGCCGTCGACGAAGAGGCCGTCGAGCAGGAAGAGGCCCGCGAGGGTTCGTCCACGACGACGGCCCCGGCCCTGCAGTCCCCCCTGCGCGTGAACCCGCTCGTCCACGGGACCGGCGTGCTGCAGCGCGCCTACTCGCTTCCCTTTTCCGAGACGGTGGTCAACTTCATCCGCAAGACCTGCCGCATCGTGCTGCAGCTCGGCCTCATCATCGCCATCTGCTTCGCAGGCGAAAAGCTCAGCGAGGTTCTGCCCATCGACATCCCGAGCAACATATGCTCGATGGTGCTCTTGCTCGTGTTCCTCATAAGCGGAGTGGTGCGCATGGACAGCATCGCCGAGGCGGCCGACTTCCTGCTCGACCATATGGCCGTCTTCTTCATACCTGCGGCCGTCGCCATCATGGGAAGCTTCGACCTGCTCGCCGGCAACATCGTGAAGCTCGTCGTCATCTGCCTCATCACGACCATACTCGTCTTCTTCGTGACGTCGTTCACCGTGTCGACCGTCGCCAACCTGATGGCGCGCCACACTGCCAAGGCGCAGACCGCCGGCGACAAAGAGGGAAGGTAGGAACCCGTGAACGCATTCGTCCATGTCGCGTTCGGCATCGTCATCTCGCTCGTCGCGTTTCAAGGGGCCGTCCTGCTCAACCGCAAGGTGAAGACCCCCTTCCTGAACCCCCTGCTCGTAGCGGTGACCTTCATCATCATCGTGCTGAGCGTGTTCCACATCCCACTGAACGACTATCAGGCGGGCGCACAGGTCATCTCGTACTTCCTGGGACCGGCGACGGCGGTGCTCGCCTACTCGATCTACCGGCAGATCGCGGTGCTCAAGAAGCACTTCCTGCCCATACTCGCAGGGTGTCTGGCCGGCAGCGTCACCTCGATGGTGAGCGCCTACGCGCTGTGCCGGCTGTTCGGCCTCGACGAGTCGGTCGCCATGAGCACGCTGGCCAAGTCGGTCACCACGCCCATCGCCATGAGCGTGAGCGAGGAGCTCGGCGGCATCACGAGCATCACCGTGGCGGTGGTCATCGCCACCGGCATCATGGGGTCGATTCTGGCCCCGACGCTCATCCGCCTGTTCAAGGTGAAGAGCCCCATCGCCGCCGGCGTGGCGATCGGCACGTGCAGCCACGCCGTGGGCACCACCAAGGCCATGGAGATCGGCGAGCTCGAGGGGGCCATGAGCGGCATCGCCATTGGCGTGTCGGGCCTGCTCACGATGATCATCGCGCTGGTGTACCACTCGCTGGCGGGATAGGTGCCCGCGGGACCGTCCCGGCGTGCAACTCGCGGCGCGCAGCGTCGCCATCCTACGGCCGAGTGACAGCTGACACCGCGTTGGCTTACCTTTTTCGCCGTTGTGTAAGACATTCGAAGAATGATAGATTGCCCTTGCGGCGACCTCAAAATACCGACAGCCAATCTACCTGGACATATAATCCCAACCCCTGCAAGCGTCCGCTTGCAGGGGCGCCCCCAATCACCCTGGAGCGCGCCGAAATGCCGTCCGCCGACCGTCGCAATCGTACACAGCGAAGAAAAAGGTAGGCGGGGGCGGCGTTTTCTGTCACGCGGGCGCTGCCAGACCTCGGTTCGGTCGCCAAGGATCGGACCGGTACGGAGTCGCGTCTTACGCGCTCTTCACCCGCACGCGCTTGCCGCAAAACGCCACGCCGTACTTCAACAGCGGCGTATCGGCGCCGGACGTACGCAGCTCGCACGCGTAATCGCGCCCGTCGATCTGCGCCAGCGCCTCGGCGGCAAGCGCGTCGAGGCGGGCATCGAGGTCGTCCTCCCCTATCGAGCGGGCCTCGCGCGCGCCGATTGCCTTGAACTCCATCACCACGCCCGGCAGACCGGAGGCAGTCGGCTCCAGCGCGACGTCGAAATAGCCGAGCCCGGCCTCGCGGTTCGAGCGCACCTTGTAACCGAGCCCGTCAAGCATGGCGACGAGCCCGAGCACGAACCCGTGGTAAAACCCCTCGCCAGCCGGGTCGCGCACGCTTGTAATGCGTGCGAGCAGTTCGCCGAGCGCATGCTGCAGCCCCGCAGCGTCGCCCGCCATGACGGCACCTTGCACTGGACCGACCTGCGCCGCGGGAACCACGTCGCAGAACGTCGAGAGCACCTCGCTGCGATAGACCAGGTTGACCTCTCGGTTGGGAATGGCCAGCCGGTACAGCATGCTTCCGATGGGCGTGCGTATCCTATCAACCGCGTTGAGGTAGCCCGTCATGAGCAGATAGCTCCACACGCTCGAAGGGTCGTCGGCAATGCGCGGGTAGACGGTGCCGATCTCGACCGACGTGAGAACCGACCCACCCTCGATGAGCCCGCGCAGGTCTTTGAGCGTCTGGGCGGGCGCCTTCGACAAAATCTCGCCCAGAATGGCGTTGTTGCTGGTCGACACCCAATACGGCTGCGCCTCGCACCCGTTGTGGAGGTACGAGAGCACCGACCAGGGGTTGAACAGCTCCGCCTTGCCGAACCGGTAACCGTCGTACCACGAGCAGATCTCGTCGTAGCGGTCCTCGGCGCCGTAGCGTCGCGCCATCGCACGCACCTCGTCGGGCGTAAAGCCGAAATAGGACGCATACCGCGCATCGAGCACGCTTTCGACCACCAGGTTGTTGAGCCCGCTCAGGATTCCCTCTTTGGCAACCCTGAGCACGCCCGTCATGAACCCTTTGTACAGGCTGGGGTTGTCTTTGAGGCCGCGCGAGAAGAACACCCGCATGAAGTCGACCGCCTCGCCGTAATACCCGTGCAAGTGACCCTGCTGGATGGGGGCGTCATATTCGTCGATGATGATGATGGCGGGGCGACCGTGGTGCTTCTCGAGCATCGCCGTCAGCAGATAGAGCGCGCCCGCCAGCTCGACGGTGGAACCCTCGCCGCGACACAGGCGCGCCAGACCGGAACGCTCGGCTTCGTTGCATGCCGCGCTCTCGAGCAGGTAGCCGTGGCGCAAGGCCTCGAGCTGCACGAGGTGCGCGATCTCGCCGAGCGTCTCGCTCCACGTGGGGAACTTCACGTCCTTGAAGGTGAGGAACACGACCGGGTAGGCACCCTGATGGGCGGTGTAGCGCTCGCCGCATGCCCAGATGGCCTTGTCGCGGAAGAGCACCGCGGCGTCGCCGCCCTCGCCCCCGCCTTCAATCGGCAGCTCGAAGAACACGCGCAGCATGTCCATGTTGAGCGTCTTGCCAAATCGCCGAGGACGCGTGAACAACACGACCTTGGCTCCGTCGTCGATGACGTCGCGAATGAGCGGCGTCTTGTCAACAAAATAGAAGCCCCCTTCGGCAACCTCACGAAAGCTCGTCACCCCGATGGGCAGACGGGGGCATCCGCCGTCGCGCTCGAACTGTCCAGTCGCGCCACCACCCATAGCCGCCCGTCCTCCCGTCGGTTTCTGAACGCAATCGTCGATATCTTGGACAGTATACCCGCGAAGACGGCGCTGCCGCATGCGTGTACAATTGCGCAAACGGCACGTCAACCACGAGCGGCGGAAAGGGCGCGGTGCTATGAGGGAGCTGCAGGAGCGGATCGAACGCGACGGCGTGGTGAAGGAGGGCGGGGTCCTCAAAGTGGGCGCGTTCCTCAACCACCAGTGCGACGTGGGGCTGTTCGACCGGATGGGCGCCGAATGGGCGCGCCTGTTTGCCGGAAAGCAGATCGACAAGATCCTGACCATCGAGTCGTCGGGCATCGGCATCGCCTGCTGCGTCGCCCGCCACTTCGGCGACGCCCCGGTGGTGTTCGCCAAGAAGACCATGTCGATCAACCTCGACGGCGAGCAGTACCACACCAACATCCACTCGTTCACCAAGCAGTGCGACTTCGACGTCATCGTGACCAAGGACTACCTCACGGCCGGCGAGCACGTGCTGATCATCGACGACTTCCTCGCCAACGGCTGCGCCCTCGAGGGGCTCATCGACATCTGCGAGCAGGCAGGGGCCGTGGTCGAGGGCATCGGCATCGCCATCGAGAAGGGCTTCCAGGACGGCGGCGCGCGCATCCGCGCCAAGGGTTACCAGGTTGAGTCGCTCGCCGTCATCGCCTCGATGGACGCCGCGACGGGAACGGTCGTATTCGCATGATGGCTTTCAAACTTGGCAAGCCCGGTCGCACTGCCCAGGACGCGAGCGGCGGGCCGAACGGCGCGGCAGGCAGCAGGCCGGACGGTGCGTCCGGCAGCGCGGCTGACGGGGTCGCCGGCGCCGCACCGCGCGAGGACGTGACCACCGCGCAGGCGCTGCGCAGCCTCGACGGCAAGATCTCGCTGCGCCACGCCCTGCCCTACGGCATCCAGCACGTGCTCGCGATGTTCGTGGCCAACCTCACGCCCATCATCCTCGTGGCCGCGGCGGCGGGACTCAGCGGCGCCCAGACCGAGGCGCTCATTCAGAACGCCCTGCTCATCGCGGGTCTGGGCACCATCATCCAGCTCTACCCCATCTGGCGCATCGGCGCGCGGCTGCCCATTGTAACCGGCATCAGCTTCACGTACGTGACGGTGATGTGCTCCATCGTGGCGACGCAGGGCTACAACGTGGCCGTGGGCGCCGTGATCGTGGGCGGCCTGCTCGAGGGCGTGCTCGGCCTCACCGCCCGGTACTGGCGCCGCTTCGTGCCGCCGGTCGTGGCGGCCGTGGTGGTGACCTCCATCGGCTTCTCGCTGCTCTCGACCGGCGCCACCTCCTTTGGCGGCGGCTCGGGCGCGGCGGACTTCGGCAGCCCGCAGAACCTGATCTTGGGATGCGTGTCGCTCGTGGGGTGCCTCGTGTTCCAGGTGCTCGCCAAGGGGACGCTCAAGCAGCTCTCGGTGCTGTTCGGCCTGGTGGTTGGCTATATCGTGGCGCTGTGCATGGGCATGGTGGACTTCTCGGGCTTCGAGGGGCTCACCGTGTTCTCCCTGCCCCACTTCATGCCGTTCGCGCCCGAGTTCGAGATCGGGGCCATCGTGTCGGTGGCGCTGCTCTACGTGGTCTCGGCCACCGAGGTCGTGGGAGACACCACCGCGCTCGCCATGGTGGGCCTCAACCGCACCCCCACCGACCGCGAGGTGGCCGGTTCCATCGCCGGAGACGGCGTGATATCCACCGTGTCGGGCCTGTTCGGCTGCATGCCCATCACCTCGTTCGCGCAGAACGTGGGCCTCGTGGGCATGACCGGCGTCGTGAACCGCAAGGTCATCGCCTCGGGCGCGGCCATCCTGATCCTGGCGGCGTTTGTGCCGGCGGTCTCGGCGCTGTTCAACTCGCTGCCCGAGGCCGTGCTCGGTGGCTGCACCATCATGATGTTCGGCAACATCGTGCTGTCGGGCTTCAGGCTCATCGCCTCGGCCGGTTTCACGCAGCGCAACATCACCATCGCCGCGCTCGCCCTGGCCGTGGGCATCGGCTTTACCCAGGCGTCCGACATCTTTGCGGTGTTCCCGCCGCTCGTGCAGTCGATCTTTGCGCACAACTGCGTGGCTACCGCGTTCATCGTGGCGCTCGTGGCGAACCTCGTGCTGCCCGGCGAGGAGCACTTTGTGGCTGCGGCCGGCGAGGGCGAAGGTGCCGGCGCAGGTGCGGGCGAAGGCGCGGTCTCCGCGGTCAGGATGGAGGAGCCCACGCAGGACGGCCTGCCGCTCAACGGCAACCCCAACGACGGTCTGCCCCCGGAGCGGTTCGAACCGACCGTGCGGAGCGAGCTGGGCGATGCGCCGAACGGCGATCGCGCGCAGGGTTAGCGGTGCGATCGCGCGCGGGGTTAGCGGAGTGCGCCCTGAGAGCAAGCGTGCAAAGGATGAGTTCGGGCAGGTTTTAGGATTTCGGGCGGGCTTTGAATCTGGGGGCTGAGAGCAACAAAGGCCTTGTGGTTCAAAGTCCGCCCTTTATTCATTGGAAAGAATAACTCCTCGTTCGCAAATCGATACGTGGAGCACAGCCGGGGCGATATGTCCCAGCGCTGCACCTAAAAACTGCTCGATGTGTGCAGAACACCCTCGAGTGAATGCTGCGGCTACCGGCAGAATTCCAGCCCGATGATACTGTCTTGTTAAATTGAAATAACAATTTACGTTTATGGTAAATTATATGTCATTCATTCTAATATTGATGCTCTGTCGGCGCTTCGGGCTCTCTACAGCCAATACACTCGAGAGAGATTTGCACACATCGGGCGATACAAAGATTTTTGATTAATCAGTACACCTGCTCCGCAGCCCGCCTGCCCCGCCCGCATCGTTGTCCCACCGTCGCGGCCTCGCTTGCACCACGGTCCCACCCGCGCCGCAAACCCCGCCGCAAAAAGGCGCCCGACGAGACCAGGCCCGCCGAGCGCCCTTCAAACCAGTGCCTGTGAAACTACATTTCGATGACGATCGTCATCATGTCCTCGTCATAGCGGTCGTCGTGGTCGTCGTCGGCAAAGGTCACCATGTAGTCGCCCTCACCCTCGTCGACGAAGTACAGCATCGCGGTAACCTCCTCGCCCGGATCAAGGCGCCCGACGCTGTAGATCGAATCCTCGGGGTAGACCGAGGCGTCGGTCACCTGAGCCTTGCCCGAAGGCCCGCTCAAAGTAATCTCGCGCACATCGAGCCGCTCGGGCTCGTCCTCGTAGTTCTTGATCGTCACCGGCACGCCGATGAGGGTCGTCCCGTTGACGTCGACCGTGGTGTAGGTCGACGGGTCGTCGCTCACGGCGTAGTCGAAGTCCTCGTAACGCAAGGTGTCGCCCACCGCGACGTCGCCCTTGGAGGGGTCCTCCGCCAAGAAGCCACCGTCGTCGGCCGTAGAGGCGTCGGGCGTCAGAGAGAGGTGGATGTCGGCGCAGGCGCCCATCTCCTCGACGCCGCAGTCGGCCGGGAAGGCCGAAACGGCCACCGTGACCGACCCCGCGCCGTAGACGATGGAGACATAGCCCCGCATCTCGCGCCCATCGTCGCGCTCGGTGTAGGAGATGTCGCGAATCGTGACGCCGTCGACCGTGCGGTCCTGCACCTCGCCGGCAAGGAGGGAATCCTCGTCGACGTCGACGTCGCCGGCAAGCTCCTCGACGAACTCGGCCGTGAAGCGCAGGTCGTCGTCGGCACTGGGAATGCGGTCGCCCGTCACCGTGGCAACCTGGAAGACGGCATTCGTACCAGTGTAGATGTCGTAGGTGATGCCGTCATCGCTGTAGGTGGCATGATCCCACCCGGCGGGAATCTGGAAAGACACGCTGCCGTTCGAGGCCGCCACAAGCTTGGCGCCGTTCCCCTGGGAACCCTTGCCGGCCTGAGCACCGTTGCCGCGCCCGCCGCCCTGCTGCGTCTGGGTCGCGGCGGTGCCGTTGCCGCTGTCGGAACCGTCGGCATAGAACCCATCGGCCAGAGCGACGCCGCCCAACATGAGGCTCGCGGCGAGAGAGGCGGTCACCAGTGCTGTTCTGGTCGTGGTGCGCAGTGTCATCGTTCCTCCTCCAAATACCAAGACGTCGGTCCCGCCCCAGAGGTCCCAGCAGGCGGGGGGTCTACTCCCGTCTTTTTATTCCCACCGACCGAGCCTTTCAACGCGAAACGGCCGGCGACAAAAAGTCAGCCGGCCGCAACGGCCGTTCGCGACTCAAATGGGCCCGTTGGAAAACAACAACGATACGAGGCCTCTGACGAGAAGTCGACTGGTCAAATCGCTACAAATAGGCGTACGAGGTCGAGCCGCACACCGGGCAGGCTTTGCACGCGTCGCCGGAATCGGTGGAAGGACGCGGATATATGGCCTTGCAGTCCAAACAACGCGCATACCCGTCGATGTCATCGCCGGCGATGACGCCGCCGCCTGCGACCTCCCCGAGTGCCCCGTCGTCGAGCCCCGTGCCCGGAACACTGGTCGCGTTGCCTTGCGCGACGTCGGAATCCATAGCGCGAATCTTGTCGTCCATGGTTGCCCTGATGGATTCTCCTTCCGCAGGGAGGCACATCGCATCGAACGCGTTTCGCGCTCGCCTGCCGCCCGCCCCGCACTCGGTGAGACATTCGACAATGCAAGCATAGCGCATCGCCGGCCACTCCCGGCCTCGCGGAGCAAAAGGCGCCCACGACGCACGAACGACGTGCGGCCCGCACCTGCAGCCCTCCCGCGAGGCCCGCCCGCGATCCGCCCGCAGTTCATTTGCGACCCGCCCGCGGCTCCTCTGCGACCCGCCCGCAGCCCAGATTGGCGTTTGTCTGAAAAAATCGCCTTTGCGAACGAATCAGAGACCGACGCAGAGAATCCGTTCAAGTGCACATAGCCGCAATTGATAACTACAGTTACCGATTTAACAAACCAAGTTGGTTCCGATGCCACCGTCGCGCGTCTTGGTCTACTCGAAATCGTTCATATCGCGCCGTTTTTCAGACATCGGCAACGATCCGCCGTCCCTGCGGCGCAAGCGATGCATCAGCCGCCATGCGCGTTGGCGCGCCCGGCGCTCCACCGCAGCCGCCCCCTGCACCAGGCGCACCGCCACAAACGCCCGGTCCCCGCGCTTGAGCGCGCGGGCGCGAATCCGGGCACCGGCCGCGTCGCGCAGCTCGACGGTGCGCCGGCGCGCGATGCGCAGCGTATCGCGCGCACCCTCGACGCCCACGTGCGCCTCGCCGAACTCCTCGAGCCGCTCCGCGGGGCCCATCTTGGAGCGCAGACCCAGGAGCGGGACGCACACGAGCACGGGGATGTAGAAGGTGAACGCCCTCCACAGCACCACGCCCGCCGCCGTGAAGGCGCCGAGCTCGGGGCCGAAGAACAGCACGAAGCCTCCCTCGGCGCCGCCCGTGCCGCCGGGAAGGGGAACCGCCGTCATGATGAGCTGGATGAACGCCGCCGCACACAGCGTCGTGAAGAAGTCCACACCCTCGACGCCCAGCGCGCGCAACACGCAGTAGGGCGCACAGTAGAGCACCGCAAGCTGCAAAAGCGTCACCACGACGGCGGTCGCCACCACGCCGCCGTGCTTGATCGCGGCGCGCACCGAGGTCGAGTAGGCGTCGACCTCGTCGTCGACCCGGCGGTGCAGGGCGTCGGGATCCTGAAAGGCGCGCATGCGGCCCAAAAAGCGCACGCACAGCCGCACGAGAAAATGGCACAGCCTGCGAATGAGGCCGGGGGCGAACACCACCGCCACCATGAACGCCATGATGAGCAGGTGCACGGCGAACGAGAGGACCGACACGATCACGATGTTGCCGAACCGCTCGATGAAATAGGACGACTCGGCGAGCATGACGACCGCACCGAGCAGCGTGACACCGGCCTGGTAGACGAAGAACTTGGTGATCTGCACTGCCGAGGCGTCGCCCACCTTGAGACCCACCTGCGTGAGGCGTACGATCTGCGCCGGGGCGCCGCCCATCTGGCTCGGGGTGAGATAGCCGAACACGATGCCCGCCGCCGCCACGCTCGTCACGTCGCGCGCGCCGAGCCGCGAGCCGGTGAGCATGCCCGCCACGCGGTAGCACAGCGAGTCGAGGACGAGGTAACCGAGGAAACATCCCGCACCGGCAAGCGCCCAGCGAGGATCGGCCTGCGCGATGGCGTCGAAGAACGATCCCGCGGTGCCCGAGGCGAAGAGCCAGACGACGAAGCCCACCGCGACGAGCACGATGAAGGCGATGCCGAGATGGAGCATGCGCTTGTCCTTGGAAGGACGATCGCCTGCGGAGGGCCGCCCGTCCCGGGAAAGCCACCCGTCTGCGGGAGGCTGCCCATCTGCAGAAAGTTGCCCGTCTGCAGCGGCGCTCTCGGAGCCATGCCTGCGTGCCATCGCGTCTCCCCTCGCCTCGCGGTACACGTCCGCGGGACGTCACCGCCTGGACCGTACGCGTCCGATTCTATCCGAACGGACTTCTCCGCAACCATGAGGCCCAAGGACGGCCCCTGCCTCCAAAGCGTTTTCAGAAAGGCCCAACGGGCACGGGCGGAACGACCCAATGGGGACAGCCGCCCGAAGAGACCGTAAGCAGCGGACGATCGGAGAAGCCGAGCGGACGGCGCACGGGGGCGGATGCGGCCATGCGGCACGAATGCGGGACGTTCGTTTCTTCCCTTGCCAGAAAATGCCCCATCCGTAGCAGATCGAACGGGTATGCACGGACGAAGCAGCTCATTTGTTTTGCTAATTTGATTCTACATACGTAACGACCTGCATAAACGAAACACTGAAGTCGCCCGAAAAGGCATCTTGCCCCAAACCGGCCCGCAACCACCCGTACATACCCGCACGATTTGCTACGAGACGCGCGATTCGCGTCGGAAAACCCTATCCTCCCCTCCCCACCATCTCCGCCGCCCGTGCCGCGCGCCCGCATCCCGAGGTCCTACAGGGGCAGCCTCGCTTGACGGGTGCCGGGCTTCAAAAACGAGCGCTGCACCCCTTGCGTCACCGTGTCCTCCGGCCGCACGTTGCCGATGAGCAGGGGCGACGAGGGGTCGTGGCGGCGGTAGTTCTCGGCCGCCTTGCGATGGTCCTTGTTGGCGTAGCAGTATCGGCAGCCGTTGGGGCAGGTGTCGTACGCACCGATGTCGCGGCTCTCGATGCAGTGGCAGCCTTCGCGCAAACCGCGGTGCTTGAGCCGTTTGAACTCGACGCCGTTGGCCGCACCGAGGATGTCGAGCGTCATGCAGCCCGACGCCGCGATGCCGTAGCGCGTAAAGTCGCCGTTGGTCCCGCAGGTCTGGATGCGGATGCCGTGGCGACCGGCGATGGCGCCCAGACCTTGGGCGATCCGGTCCCTGTCGCCCTCGGAAAGCGGCACGAGCTCGGGCATGTTCCACGCAAGCTTCTTGTACATCTCGACGAAGCTGAAGATGCATCGGTCGATGTGGGGCGCGAGCCTCTGCGCCATGCGCTCGAACGTCTCGAGATGGCGCTCCACCGTGTGCTCCCCCGTCAGCAGCACCGGGTCGTAGCGCCACGCCACGCGCTGCGTGCCCACGAGGCGCGCGAGCTCGACGAGCGTCTCGATGCTGCGCTCGATGGAGGGCACGCCCGGCTCGATGTCGGGGCCGTACGCCGTGATGGTGTAGTGGAAGTACGTGTTGAAGCGGCCGGTGATCTCAGAGAGGCGCGGCAGGATGGGACGGTAGTCCTTCGAGCAGAACACCACGCAGTCGACGACGGCGGGGTCGAGCTCGTAGCGCGTCACCTTGTTGGGGAAGAGCGGGTTGCGCGCAAGGACGTAGCCCTCCTCGAAGCGGCGGAGCAGCCAGTCGGTGTAGTACTGCACCGTGTCGGTCCGCGCACCGGTGTTGATGATCATCGCGATGGCCCCTTCCCAAACGGTCGGACGATTGGATAACCAGACGATTGGGCAGCTAGACAGCGTTGAGGTTTATTATAGTACATATGTTCGTATTTTTGCAGATTCGTTTGCCGCGGGGCGCATCCGGGGTTTCGCAGCGCCGCAAGCGGCAATTGGTGTCAGGAAAACTGCGTTCCTCTGGCCAAAATGCGCAATCGTGAAGAGCATCAAGACCGTCGATAGCAGGGTTTCGATCCCATCCGGACGCCATACCAGCGCCCATCCGACAGGCCGTCCGATAAAAACGCAGGTCAGAATAGGGCAATCGGTCCATCTTGCCCGCAAGCACTCCGCCACTGCTCTTCACAATCGAACGTTTTGGCCAGCGAGGTGGCATTCCATTGACACGAGCATGCCTCCCCCTCCCCCAAAGAGCTGGCGTCCCTGCTGCCTCAACCAACCCACCTGTCACGGACGTCTTCCCGCAGGCGACGCAGGTTCCCACGGGTGATGCAACATTCCCATGAGATGACACGATGTCAGAATAGTGCTACAGTATTCATGCGCCGACGTAGGGCCCATGGGTTCGCGGCGGCGCGGCGATGCAGCAATGCGAAGAGGAGGGCGTCCCCCATGGCTGACAAGGCAAAGGTCTATTTCTCCCGCGAGATCACTCCGGAAAAGGTCGTCGAGCTGTACCGCGCCTTGGGCGTCGAGCTCCCTGGCAAGGTCGCCGTCAAGGTCCACTCGGGCGAGAAGGGCAACCAGAACTTCCTGCACCCCGAGTTCTGGCGGCCGATGGTCGAGGAGGTCGGCGGCACGATCGTCGAGTGCAACACCGCCTACGGCGACGCGAGCGGCGGCGTGCGCGACAACACCGAGTCGCACCTCAAGCTCATCGAGGAGCACGGCTGGAACAGGTACTTCGACGTGGACCTCATGGACGCCGAGGGGCCCGACCTGGTGTGGCCCATCCCCAACGGCAAGGTCCTCAAGGAGAACCTCGTGGGCAGGAACATCGTGAACTACGACTCGATGCTCGTGCTCGCCCACTTCAAAGGCCACCCCATGGGAGGCTACGGCGGAGCGCTCAAGCAGCTCTCCATCGGGTGCGCCTCGCGCGCGGGCAAGGCGCTCATCCACTCGGGCGGCAAGACCGACGACCGCTTCGAAACCTGGAAGCAGCACGCCGACAGCGTCGCCTTCCCCGAGGCCATGGCCGACGCGGCGTCGACCGTGGTGGCGCACTTCGCCGGCAAGATTGCCTACGTCAACGTGATGAAGAACCTCTCGGTGGACTGCGACTGCTGCGTGGTGGCCGAGGACCCCTGCATGGCCGACATCGGCATCCTGTCCTCGCTCAACCCGGTGGCCATCGACCAGGCCTGCATCGACCTCGTCATGGCGTCCGACGACCCGGGCAAGGAGCACTTCATGGAGCGGGTCAACAGCCGCAACGGCATCCACACCATCGAGGCCGCCGCCGAGCTGGACTACGGCACCCGCGACTACGAGCTCGTGGAGCTGTAGGGGCGACAACTATCCGGCGACCGGCCGCCTGCGTCTCACAGCTCCACGCGCTGCGTGACGCAGGCGGCGTTGGCAACCGCGGGGTCGTGCGTCACCACCACGACGGTCTTGCCCGCGGCATTGAGCGCGGCGAGGCGGCCGAGCACCAGGTCGCGGTTGGCGGCGTCGAGGTTGCCGGTGGGCTCGTCGGCGAACACGTAGGCGGGGTCCTGCAGGGTGAGCCGCGCCAGGGCCACGCGTTGCTGCTCGCCGCCCGAGAGCTGATAGACCTTCTTGCCCTGCACACCGGGCAGCCCCACCGCCGCCAGCGCGCGCTCCACGGCGGCCGCCCGCTCGCTGCGGCTGTCCGCCTTGCGGTAGACCAGCGCCACGAGCATGTTCCGGCGCACGGTGGCGTCCTCCATGAGGGCGTAGTTCTGAAAGAGGAACCCGGCGCGCCGGCGGTGGAACAGCAGCGTGCGGCGGCGTCCGCGCAGGGGCTGCCCGTCCGCGAAGACCGCGCCCGCGTCGGGCTTCTCCAAACCGCCCATCACGTTGAGCAGCGTGGTCTTGCCGCTGCCCGAGGCGCCCGTCACCACGAGGAACGCCCCGTCCTCCACCGCCAAATCGAGGTTCTCGAAGATCGCACGGTCACCGAACCGCTTGGTGACACCCCTAAGTTCCAGCATGTCGCACCCCTTTCTTCCATGGCCTTCCCGGCTTCCGGCCGGTATCGGAACCGGCCGGCCTCGTCACCCGCCGGCAAACCCGTCCGCACCTACTCTTCGCCCTTAAGCGCCCGCGCCACCACGGCGCGCTGGACAAGCGCGCAGCACGCGAGCGTGACGAGCAGGTCGCACGCCGGCAGCGCAACGCGCAGCGCGAGGGGGATGTCGCCCGGCCACGCCCCGCCTCCGGGCCACGCTAGCGCGAGCAACGCCGTGAGCCCCACGTTCACCGCGAGCATGGGTCCCACGATGCGCACCATGCCGAAACCGTGCAGGCGCTTCACCACGATGGCGCGGCGCCGCTGCACGTACCAGCACGTGCAGAAAAGGTAGATGCACAAAAGCGCCCCCGCCGCCAGCAGCACCTCGGCCGCCACCGTGAACCGCAGGCTGTTGCGCACCATGAGCACGGCGCTCGCACGCTGGTCGAACACCGACTGCACGGTGTTGTACATGTCCGTCGCATCGAAGCGCGCGGCAGCCTCGGTAAGCGGACCGGTCGGGTTCGCGGGGTCGGCCGCGTAGTAGCAGCTGCTCGTCATCCAGGCGTAGTAGTAGCTCGGGTCGATGTTGCCCTCGTCCACCACCAGCACGGCGTCGGTCACCTCGTTGCCCGTCTCGGGCATGATCGAGGCGTCGTAGACGAACCACGACAGGCCGTCGGGGATCCAGACGATGTTCACGGCGAGGTCGTCCTCGGCCAGGTCGGGCGCGGGCTCGCCCATGCGCTCCTCGTAGATCTCGGCCACGTCGACCTTCCAGAACCAGAAGTCCTTGCGGAAGCCGGCGCGGATCTCGTCCTCGTGGGCGCGCAGGCTTTCGGGCACGAGCAGGTTGATGGTCGTATCGTCGCGCACCAGGCCGTCGAGCACGTCGTCGCCCTCCACGTCGACCGCCGGGTTGGCGCGCAGGTAGTTCTCGTTCACCACGAGGCACGTGCCGCTGGTGCTGGCCCAGGGGCTCTCCTTGTTGTAGCTGTCGGGACCGGTGTTGACCTGCCAGAGCTTGGTGCCCTCGGAACCCGGCATGCCCATGTCCTGGTAGTTGCCCGCATAGCAGAGCATGAGGCCGTACTCGTCGTTGAGCGCCCGGTAGGTGTCGAACGCCTGGTATATATAGGCGCGATTGGCCTCGTAGTCGCCGCCTTGCTCGGCCGCGATCTGGCCGGCGTCCTTGGTGACCACGTGGTAGACGTTCTCGGCCCGGCGCCACACGTCGTTGGCCGCGTCCTGCTGGCGCAGGTAATCGAGCTGGCCACCCATCTGGGCAGCGCCGGCGAGCAGCACCGCGAGCACGGCGTACTTGAGGACGAACTGCAGCGCCGTGACCACGGCGAACGGCTTTTTGCCGCCGATGATGCGCACCTTGGAGTAGAAAGCGTTCTGCAGCGCAGTGGTGAAGCCAAGCACGAGCACGCCCAGCACGAGCAGCCCCGCCGCCAGGGCGAGGTCGAGCGCGAGCATCGCCGGCAGCACGAACGGCGCCCCGAGCGCGCACGCCGCCACGACGAGCCCCGCCGCGCACAGGCCGAAGCTCGCCCCGGCGCACGGCAGCAGTCCGCGCGCGTAGTGACCCAAAGCGACGCGGAGCTTGCCCCAGCCGTGCAGCTCGAGGACCGCGACGTTGCGGCTCTCGCGGATGCCGTAGCGCACCAGGGTGAACACCGCGAGCACCACGAGGAGCAGCAGCATGCCGGCAGTGAGGGCGTTGCTCACGAGCCAGTAGAGGATGCTCGACGCTGCGTCCGTCGAGGCGCCGGTGTCGCGGCTGGCCAGACCCACGTGCTCGGTGAGGTAGTCCACGATCTCGTCGACCGCGGCGTCGTCGGTGGTGTAGAGCCGCAGATAGCCCAGGTAGCCGTCGCGATGGTCGAGCGCGTCGAGCGGGTGCACGAGCACCTGCGTGCCCGGCGCGAACAGCTCGAAGGAGCCGACCTGCAGCTCGGAGCCGGTGTCGGTGTTGGACACGAACGCGTCGGAGTCCCGGTCGGTAGGCGGCCAGGCGCCTCCGGTCAGGGAGATGCGCCCACCGAGCGTCATGTCGCTCGCGTAGACGTCCACCGTGCCGGAGTCGGAGTACACGACGCGCGAGACCTCGACCCCGAACCTCTCGGGGATGGGCTCGACCCAGTCGCGCACGTAGGTGTCGCCGAGTACGTCCGCCCTGGCGAGCAGGCTGATCTCGGTGGTACCGTCCTGCGTGAGCGTCGAGATGGACGTCATGCCCCACAGGAACATGACGCATGCGAGTACCACCGCGCTGATGGCGCAGAAGAGCACCGCGAGAATCCTGCGCATGGCGAGCCTCCCCTTCCCGCTCCCGACGGGGCGCCGTTCGGCAGCCCGGTTATGGGATAAGCATAGGGAACGGGGGGAAATGATGGATGACGTGCGCTTGGCACGGCGGTGACAGATGTGTCACGCGCAGGGAGGCGCCACCTCGACGCAGGGCGCGCGGCGGACGCTCGCGGCCCGGCGCCCCGCTACACTGGAAAGTCCGCCGGGTCGAGCACCTCGACCGGCCGCACGTCGAGCTCGCGTTGCGCCCATGCGAGCACCTCGCGGGCGAGCGCCGCCGCGGCGCGGTAGAGCCCGCTTTTCGCCTGTCGCTCGACGTTGGCAAGGTAGACCTGCGCGAACACGAGGAGGTGCTCCGCCATAAAGCGCCCGACCTCGGCGCACGCACCCGCGGCGGCGACCGCCCCCTCGGCGGTCATGGCGCCGTCGGTCGCCGCAGCGTCGTCTGCCGCCAGGGCCCCTCCGGCTGCCAGGGCATCGAGCCCGGCGCACGCCACCTGCGACACGAACAGGCACTCGAGGCCAAAATGGTCGCTCGGCTCGTTGCGCCCCGTGCCGAGCGCAAGGCCGTGGCGTGCAAACTCGCGCTTGACCTGGGCGGTGGTGGGGCCGAACAGCGTGTGGTCCTCGGTGCGGTACACCGACTCGTAGGGACTCGTGCGGCTGTAGCTTACCTGGTAGAACAGGTACGCCCGGTCCTGCTTGAACTGCGCCGTGCACGCCGCCGGGTCGTCCCCATAGGCCGCGAGCACCTCGGCGAGCGCACGTGCGCCCCCGGGCGCCATCGAGGCGAACGGCTCATCCTCGAGCGCCGCCCGCATGGGGGACAGGTCGTCGACCACCCCGGCATCGGGGTCCTCCCAAAACAGGCGGCCCACGACGCCGAACGCGATCGCGAGGCGCTCGAGCAGCTCGGACTGGTCGGTCAGCCCAACGTTCCCAAGGCTCCCGCCCTGGCCAGACGCCCCGTTTTCGACCCCTTCAACCGCAGACCGCTCGTCCATTCCCATCCCCGTCTCCGTCCTCCCGAGGCTGTGCCCGTCGCCGGTCGCATGCCCGGCGTCAACCGCACGCCGCGCCGCCGCACGCCCTGCCCGGGCCCCGCCGCAGCGAGACCCGGGCAGCCTCGAAAACCTATCCGTCTATCCGACGCCCTCGGCCACCGGCGCGTACCTACCGATGCTCGAGATCGCCCATGCCGACCTCGGCGGGGTTCATGAGCTCCCCGCCCTTGGAGGCGTCGCGGTGGGGGTTGATCACCACGTTGGGGGCCGTCTCGTCGCCGAAGATGGCGATGGTGCAGGTGTCGCCGTACTTCTCGCGCAGCTCGTCGATGGGGCCGAACTCCAGCGCGCGCACCGGGCAGGCTGTGGCGCATGCGGAGTGCGGCACGCCGTCCTCACTCGCCTCGTCGGTGCAGAGCACGCACTTGATCGACTTCTTGAGCTCGGCGCTCACGAAGGGGTGGCCGTAGGGGCACGCCGTAGCGCACGAGCCGCAGCCGATGCACACCTCGTGGTCGGAGCGCACGATGCCGTCGGCGTACTTCTGCATGGCGCCGGTGGGGCAGGCCGCCACGCAGGCGGGGTTGTCGCACTGCTGGCAGGTGAGCGACACGTAGTAGGCAAAGGCCGTGTTCGCGTAGGCGCCGTTCTCGTCAAGCGTGTAGTCGCCGCCCGCGAACTCGTAGACCTTGCGGATCTTCTCGTCGCCTGCAAGGTCGTTGCGGTCCATGCATGCGGTCATGCACGCCTTGCAGCCGGTGCAGATCTCGGTGTTCACATAAAAGCCGTACTGGGTCATGGCTGGTTCCTCCTCTCCTGGCACTGGCCGCTAGAGCTTCTTCACCGCGACGCGGCAGGTGTGCACGCCGTTGCCCTTGCTGATGGGCGTGGGGCGCACGCTCGTGAGGACCGACACGCATCCGCCGTGGTCCACGTTGTCCACGCTGCCCACCATGTCAGGCTCGAAGCTCTCGGGCTCGTACCAGGCCCCCTGGGGCAGGCTCATCACGCCGGGCATGATGCGCGGCGTGACCTTGGCCGTGATCTGCACGCGGCCGCGGTCGTTGTAGACCTCGACCATGTCGCCGTTGGAGATGCCGAGCTCGGCGGCGTCGGCCGTGTTGACCCAGAGCTGCTGCGGGGCGACCTGCTTGAGCCACTCGACGTTGCCGTAGCTCGAGTGGGTGCGGGTCTTCTGGTGCTGGCCGATGCACATGTAGGGGTACTTGGCGATCGCGGCCTCGTCGCCCTCGCCCTCGGGCGCCACGAAGAACTCGGGCAGGGGATGGATCTCACCCATGCCGTCGTCGGGCAGGTAGCCGCCGCCGGTGACGTCCCACTGCTTGGAGATGTTGTACGCCTGCTTGGAGAAGACCTCCCACTTGCCCGAGGGCGTGGCGAGCTGCTCGGGCTTCTCGTACACCGCGGGGGTGTGGTCGTCGGTCTGCTTGAAGTACTGCTGGGTCTTGAACTCCTCGAAGGTCGCGGGCAGGTCGGCGCCGGCCTCGACGGCCTGGTCGTAGAGCCACTCGACCCAACCCTCCTGCGTGCGCCCCTCGGTGAACTCGTCGTACACGCCGAGCTTCTCGGCGAGCAGGCAGCAGATCTCGTAGACCGGCTTGGCCTCGAACAGCGGCGCCACCGCGGGCTCCTCGCACAGGGCGAACCCGGTCCAGGCGCTGCCGCCCGTGATGATGTCGGTCTCCTCGAAGGCGGTGGTGCCGGGCAGGATGATGTCGGAGATCATGGCGGTGGGCGTCATGTACACGTCGTCGGTCACCACCATGGTGAGGCCCGAGTCGTCCTCGTCGGGCAGGTTGTAGAGGCGCAGCATCTCGTTGATGTCGCCGTGCTGGCCCATCATGACGTTGGAGGCGTAGTTCCAGATGAACTTGATGGGGGCCTTGAGCGCCACGGTGCCCGGCTCCTCGGCGTAGGTCATGGCGCCGGTGTTGTCGATGTTGCGCACGCCCCAGGTGGCGTCGTTCATCGACTGGTAGTCCTCGATGGCGTGGTACCAGTCGAAGAAGCTCACGCACGTGGTGACGGTGTTCTTCTCCACCAGGTTGGGGATCTGCGCCGGGAACGGGTATCCCACCCCGCCCGTGGCCTCGCGCGCGCCGGTGCCGCCGCCCGAGATGCCCACGTTCTTGGTGAGCGCCGCGATCATGCCGATGGCGCGGGCGCTGTAGCCGCCGGCCTGGTGGCGCTGCGGGCCCCAACCCTGGATGGTGGCGGTGGGGCCGTCGAGGTAGAGCTCGGCGAGGTCGACGATCGTCTGCGCCGGCACGCCGGTGATGGAGGCCGCCCACTCGGGGGTCTTCTCGCCGGTTCCCTCGTAGGCGCCGGTGCCCATGAGGTAGGCCTCGTAGGACATGTCCTGGTCGACGGTGAGGGTGCCGCTCTTGTCGTAGCCGAAGAACGCGTTGCTCGGGGGCTCGCCCTGCGCCACCTCGTCGAGGAACGTGTCGCTGTAGAAGCCGATGAAGTTGTCGCGGACGAACTGCTCGTCGAGCTTGCCGTTGGTGTGCAGGTAGTACACCATGCCGGCGATGAGCGCCATGTCGGTGCCCGGCTTGATGGGGATCCACTGGTTGGCGACGCCCACCGCGGTGTCGGACAGGATGGGGTCGACGACCACGATCTTGGCCTCGGGGTTCTGCAGTCGCACCTGGGTGATGAGGTACTGCATTGCCGAACCGCTCATGCGGGTGTTGGCGGGGTTGTTGCCGAACAGCACGATGTTCTTGGAGTTCACCAGGTCGGTGACCTCGTTGTTGGAGTAGGCGTCGCCGTTGAACAGCGGCAGCTCCCAGTTGATCTGGCCGGTGGAGTAGTCGCAGTAGTGGCGCAGGTAGCCGCCGAAGCAGTTGAGCAGACGCGCGAACATCGTGTTGTCGGGCGCCCACGACTTGCTCACCGTGCCGCCGAGCTGGCCGGTGCCGTACTGGATGTAGAAGGCGTCGTTGCCGTACTTCTCCTTGATGGCCACCATGGCGCTGGCGATCTCGTCGATCGCCTCTTCCCAGGAGATTGCCTCGTACTTGCCCTCGCCGCGCTTGGTGCCCTTGACGCGGCGCAGCGGCGTCTGGATGCGCGAGTCGTTGTAGAGGCGCTGGCGGTTGGTGCGGCCGCGCACGCACGAGCGCATCTGGTAGATCTCGCCGGGGCCGAAGACGTCGCTGCCGTCGTCGTCGATGCCCACGCGCACCACCGTGTCGTCCTTGACGTACATCTTGAGCGGGCAGCGGCTGCCGCAGTTCACATGGCACCCGCTCCACACTATCTTGTCGTAGTCGAACGGCTCGGCTGCAGGCGGCTCGGGCGCCTCGCCAGACGCTGCGGCAGCCGCGTCGTCGGCAAGCGCTGCCACCGGGACGCTGCCGGCAAGCGCGCAGCCGCCGCCCAGCACGGCCGCCCACTCGACGAAGGTGCGGCGGCTCATCGACGCGCTCGGCCGGCCGAAGGTCGGATGCGTAGCCTTGTCCATTCCGTACTCCCCTCTCCCTCTGGATGTACCCGCCGCGGCGCGACGGGCCAGACGGCAACGACACCCGCTCCCCCTCGCAGCGGTATGCGCACAGCCATCCGTTGTATCCATACTATCAGGCAAGGCGGGTTGAATGAATGTCAGCCTTCCAAGACGGTCTTGCACACATCGCACCAACCGGAGAACGCCTCCCCGCAGGCGTCCTGGAGCTCGTCCGGCGTCAGACGCACCGCGCTCGCCGCCGTACCGGCCGCCGGGTACACCACGTCGAAGCGACGCAGGGACTCGTCGAGCCACACCTCAACACCCGGAGCCGTCGCAAAGGGGCACACCCCGCCTATCGGATGGCCCGTGCGCGCCTCGACCTCGTCATGCCCGAGCATCGTTGGTTTTGCCCCGAAAGCATGCTTGAACTTGCTCGAATTGACGCGCGAGTCGCCTGCCGCGACGACGAGGACCGTGCGCGGCGCCGAGACACCTGGAGACACAGTCGCGCCCTTGGCCGTGGCGTCGAACGACAGGGTTTTGGCAATCTGCGCCTCGGGCACGCCCACCGCACGCGCGGCGAGCTCGACCGTGGCGCTCGAGATGTCGAAGGTGAGCACGCGGTCGGCATAGCCGCGCTCGGCAAGGAACTCGCGGACGGACTCGAGGGACATGGGCGGACCTTTCACTCGCATGGTCTTACAGAGGCGGGGCTGCATGGGGTTGCAAAGCGCTGCCGGAGGGCTTGGCGATGGCTGCGCACGGGGCTGGGGCTGACCACGCCGCAAAGCGGGCCTAGCCGCGCAGGATCTTCTCCATCGGTTTGCCCTTGGCGAGCTCGTCGACCAGCTTGTCGAGCTGGCGGATGCGCTTCATGAGGGGCTCCTCGACGTCTTCGACCCGCACACCGCACACCACACCGCGAATCAGCTCGCTCGCCGGGTTGTAGGCGGGCGCCTCATTGAAGAACGTCCCGTAGTCGACATCGCGCTCGAGCTGCTGCGCGATGCCCGCTCGATCGTAGCCGGTAAGCCAGCACGTCACCTCGTCGACCTCGTCGCGCGTGCGACCCTTGCGCTCGGCCTTTTGCACGAGCAGCCCGTAGACCTTGGCAAACGGCATCGCGTAGACCTTGGCGTTGTCCAATGCGACCCCCCACGGCTGTTTTCACCATCGGGCAATCAACATACTACTCCCAAAGCACGTCAAGCAAGCCTTGTCGCGATGAAACCCCCACCTTGCGATAGATATGGGTAATATGCGTTTTTACCGTCGTACGCGATATGCCCAGAACATCCTCGATATAAGGCTCGTTGCGACCTTCGGCCAGCAAAACCAGCACTTCTGTTTCGCGCCTCGTCAACCCATGCTTCTCGGAAATCTGCGAGCATCGAATGGAAACTGACGATTTGGCCCCTTCATCTCCTTGCCCCGCATCGGAAACAGTTTTTGGTGGCACCAACCGAGTACAGTCGTTCCGAAAGCAGAAAATCAAAATCAAGACAACTATCAGCAATATGGCAGGGATTGAACTAAACAATGCGTCCTGAAACACCGATACGTTGTAAAGGGGACCCAGAAACGCGTAGGCAAATATACCGGCGGACAATCCTCCCGCCACCATAACCGTAAACCCTTCGCGCAATCCAAAGAGCATGCCCTTCTCGTTTGCCTTCGAGCGCTCTACGAGCAAAACAACAACCAACAGCATCAGCACAACCGAAAACGGCATAATGAGCACGAACGGCAGCGCGCTCGTGCTCATGGAGGGAAGAAAGAAAAACATTGCGGCAAATAAGACGAGCACCGCAGCTACAAGCAACGTGACCCCGGCCTTGCGTCTATTGAAAACCACGTTGAGCACCGACAGCAAAATGGCCAAAAGCGCGATGGCGGCAACGCAACTCCAGCCAACTTGGCCGAAATAGGTCCCCTGTTCCAAAAAGAACGGAGCAAGGTTGGTTGTCTTGGGGTGCATAACCGGCATGAAAGCGGTCAGGCATCCGGTAAAGAACAGCAGAACCCGAAAAAGAGCCCTGCTCGATTCAGACGCATCAACCGGCTTGAACATCGAACCGAACGAAACACATCCCTGCGTTTCGGGACGCCCGTCAAACCAAACCGCAAGACTGCAGCACGACAACAGAGGCAGCAGGGCTATCAGAAAACCCCAACGCCCAGGAACAAGACAACCGATTGCGGCATAGCAGGCAAGAGCGAGTGGCAGCACGGTTGCCGCCAGCCGCAACACTCCTCTCCACCCGATGCGCACGATGAGTGCAACGGCATCCACCGCATATCCGAGAAGGGCGAACCCATACAGCAGCCCAATTACAGCCCACGAGAGCTCGCACGTTGCACCAATCGCACGTACCACATGCGGTGTCACACTGACCAGCACCGCCGCGACGCACGAAACGACATTGAACGCAAGCCAACTTTTTACGGAACGGAGCGCACGCGACAGCGCCGGACTAACGCATGCACCCAGAAGCATCGCCGCAAGCGCACATACGGATACCAATCCGCTTGCCTCCACCGTTGGGTCAAACACAAATAGCACGGACGAGAACCTCGCAAGCAAAACCCAGGTCATGGCGAAGACCGCAGACGCGACCATGGCTTTCGGTAAACCCCTGCCAGACTCTTTGTTCAGTCGGTTATCCAGCATTACCACCCCCTTAGAGTCATCAGCTTCGAACCGTAAAAACCTTCGCGGATATTGTAAGCCGACCTTTGGCAATAGGCACCGACGCCATGCATCCTACCTTAAGTAGGAGATTTGCATGCAAACAATTCTCCGCCATCCATCGGACCGGAGATAGGATGGTCCCACATGTCAAAGTGCCTATCCTCGGAAGCAGTCGGGCGATTCAAACGCTAATCGCCCAACCTTTGTTGAAAGGAGCAACACCATGGCACAGGACATCAGCAGAAGGTCGTTCGTAGGACGGGCCGCGTTGGGCGTAGCCCTCGGTTCAACCGCACTCGCCGGAGCCGGTACCGCACTGGCAGATGAGGCGGCGCCGTTGACAAGTGTCGGCATTCCCGAAACATGGGACTACGAGGCCGATTTCGTCGTCGTGGGTGCCGGTACGGCGCTCACCGGAGCGCTCAAGGGCGTTACGGAAGGCATGAGCGTCATCTGCATCGAAGCGCGTGACATCGTGGGCGGAACGACCGCGCTTTCAGGGGGTTCGGTCTGGATCCCCTGCAACGATTACGCCGAAGACGACCGCGAAGCCGCCAAGACCTACATGGTAAAAGTCGCCGACGGCCTGTCGACCGAGGCAATCATCGATGCGTTCATCGACAACGCTTCACCCATGATTAACTTCATAACCGAGCAGACCGGCGTCCAATGGGCCATCGCCGACCGTACCGACTACCATGAACAGTGGGAAGGCGCTACGCGTGCGGTGCGTACCGTAAAACCCATCACGGACCCCGAGACCGGCAAGACCGGTAGCGGCGTCGGCTACACCCAGCCTCAAGCCGACAAGTTCGAAGAACTTGGCGGGCAGTTCTTAATGCACACCACCGCCGAACGTCTCATCGCCCGCACGCTCGACGACGGTCGCCAGGAAGTGCTCGGCGTGGTTGCAACTGACAAGGACGGCAACACTATCTGCATCAAGGCCAACAAGGCCGTACTGCTGGGCACCGGCGGGTTTGACTACAACGAAGACATGAAACTCCATTACCTCGATATTCCCTCGCCCTGCACATTCCAGGTTGAAACCTGTGACGGCAAAGGCATTCGCATGGCCCAGGGCGTGGGCGCCGACCTCGCCATGATGTGCTACGGCTGGGGTAACGCCGCCTACAAACAAATCGGAGAGGAAGCGTACGCGCAAAAGATCGTCGACGCCAACATCGCCCCGCTTTGCTACCAGAACGACACTTCGTCTATGTGGATCAACCGCTACGGGCGTCGCTTCTGCGACGAGGCTGCCAGCTACGATTCGTTCTGGTATGGCTTCGGCAACGGTCGTGAGACCACCGGCGAGATGCTCTACACCAACATCCCCGCTTGGTACGTGTGCGATCAGGGCAACCGCAACCGCAACGCCGGAGGCGACGGCGTCGCAACGCCCGACTCGGGCGGCAACCTTTGGGGGGTCGAAGCTGCCGCAGAGCCTCCCGAGTGGGTGCTTCAAGCCGACACGCTCGAGGAGCTGGCGGAGAAGATGGGCTTCGACGAACTGGCGACTGAAAACTTCCTCGCACAGGTCGAGCGTTTCAACAAATATGCCGCCGAGGGCGCCGACCCCGAGTTCCACCGCGGCGAGTCGACGTTCGACCAGGGAGGCCCGGGCCGCCCTGCCGACTGTCTCGAGCCGATGAACAACCCGCCCTATTTCGCCGCCGAAATCGTCCCATTCCTGCAGGGAACCAAGGGCGGCCCCAAGACCAACGAATTTGGCCAGGTCGAAAGCGTGCTCGGAGGCATCGTCCCGCGCTTGTACGCCTGCGGCAACTGTGCCGGCTGCGGCGCCCCCGGAAAGTATTATGCCGGCGCCGGCGGAACCGTTGCGCCGGGAATGGTGTTCGCCTATATAGCCGCCATAGATGCTGCCAAGTTGGACAATTGGGAATAACGGCATTGTAGTTTCCTCGTGGCAATGCAACGCTGATATAACGCTTTACCCCAAGGGCCAAGCCATTAAAAGCTTGGCCCTTCTCATATCAGCGATCTGCCGACAGTGTTATAAATTATCAGTATCTTATATTTTTTGCCGATTGACCTCCTCCTGTCAACTTTGAGGGCTATCTTGTGTTATTAACGAATGAGAATGTCACCCTTTAGGTTTCCCCGGCGCAAATGAAAATGTCACCGTGCCGTACCCTCCCTCCAGAACCGGACACGGGAACGGAGGGGCGCGTGGACAAAAGGACGAAGGAGAGGGCCCTGGACCTGCTGGAGGCCAAGAGGGCGGACCCGTCGATCACCTACGAGGATATCTCCAGGAGGACCGGCTACAGCCGCCGGCAGCTCATGAGGCTGGCCAAGGACCTCGCGGAGCGTGGCAGGCAGGCCGCGCTGGGGCACGGCAACTCCGGCAGGCCGCCGTCGACCGCGGCCACGGACGCCGAGCTGGAGTTCATGCGCGAGCTCAAGCGGCCCTACCCGCACATAACGGTCGCCCAGTTCCGCGACATATTCTTCGAGGACGTGCTCGAGAACCCCGAGAGGGCCGGCGACGTCGAGCGCTACGGGCTGAGGCCGCGCAGCGCCTCGTGGTTCCGGGGCCTGTTCGCCCGGGAGGGCTGGGTCTCCCCCGCCTCAAGGCCCGCCCGCCCCTGCGGCGGGCGCGTGTCGCACCCCATACGCGACCCGCTCCCGCGCAGGGGGATGATGCTGCAGGTTGACGCGACGCCCTACGACTGGCTCGGCGACGGGTCGGCGTGGGCGCTGCACCTGGCGGTGGACGACGCCACGACCGAGGTCGCCGCCGGCTGGTTCATGCCCAGGGGGTGCACGCGGGGCTACGCGCGCATGATGGCGGCGGTGCTGCGCTCCCGCGGGGTCCCCGAGCCGCTCTGCTCGGACAAGCACTCGGTGTTCAGGAGCACCAAGGGGGGCGAGTGGACCCAGTTCGGGCTCATGATGAGGGGCCTGAGGGTCAGGATGGTCTTCGCGGAGTCCCCGGAGGCCAAGGGGCGCGTCGAGCGCTACATGCGCACGGCGCAGCTGAGGCTGGTCAACGACATAGCCCGCTTCGGGGTGCGCGACTACGGCAGGCTCAACGACTGGTTCAACGGCCCGTACGCGAGCTACCTCAACGCGAAGTTCTCCTTCCCGCCGGGGGCCCGCGCGACGCGTTCGCGGCGGTGCCCCCGGGCTTCGACTACTCGGCGGTGTTCAGGACCAGGGAGAGGCGCCAGGCCCGCGGCGGGATGATATCGGCGGCCAGGTGTTAGCGCTAATGTAAAACCCGCCGATTCCGCAAACGCATACCCGCCAGTTGCGCCAACGCAGATGTGCCAATCCCGCCAACGTTCTTCCGCCGGTTTCGCCAACGGCGCCGCTAGTCTCTTGGGCGTCGTACCGGAC
>DBEYOB010000075.1:0-10064 GCA_048173955.1 Coriobacteriales bacterium | reverse complement strand
CAGCAGCATGACGACGAGGCTCGCCGACACGCTGCTGCACAGGCTCGATACGACCGGCGGGAGGCCCAGGCAGTCGACCGCGATTGTGGTGGCGACGAACAGGAACACGAAGCGCCAGAGCTGCGGGAAGTCGAGGGCGCGGTTGAGGCGGAACACCCAGGCGAGCGCGACGGCGGCGAACGCGACCTCGACCGCATGGCTCATCAGGGTCCCCGCCACCGTCGGCAGCGGCCGGTCGAGGGAGTTCGAGGCGATTTGGCGCACCAGGCAGAACGCGAACACGCACAGCGCGACGCGCACGAGGGTGCTGTAGCTGCCACGGCGGTAGAGCGTCTCGCCTCGGCCGCCCTCGCGGCGGAGGTGCCCCTGGGCGGCAGACTCTTCTTCGGCGAGGGTCCGTGCGGTGAGGCGCAGCGATGCCGTCGAGACGACGGGGATCGCAAGGGCCATGGCGCAGCCGACGACGCCCGGCGCCAGGTCGAACACTACCTTGAGCGATGAGCCGACGGCATAGGAGGCGAACAGGCACGCCACCGCGTCACGGATGCCCAGGTCCGCGAAGAGCACCGACCAGCGCAGGTAGCCCCATCCCATGCAAGTGCCTGCCGCGACGACGTTGAGCGCGGACCAGGCGACGGAGTCGGTCTGCGCGGTGCCGGCGGCGAGCACCGAGAGCGAGCAGGCGCACATCGCCGCGGTCATGGGTACGTCGAGCCTCCCGGCACGCTCGGCGCCGCCCTGCCTGCGGTGCGCGAACGCGGCGACGAGGAGCACGGCGGTCATGATGCCGTAGATGCCGACCCACCAGGGCCGCTCGGCCGGTATATCGCGCAGCGGGGTGGTGTTGAACCAGTAGATCCACACGTGCATGGTCCACAGGCTGAAGAACGGCCAGAGCCGCTTGATGGGAAGGGCGAGGACGCCGAGGTCGGGTGAGACGCCGCGTGCGGCGGTTGTTGACGTCATGTCAGCTCCTTCTGAGCGCCCCGTCGAACGGCCCTCGCATGGCGATGGCTGCGGGGCGGCGATGCCCGGATTGACATCAGGAGTGTAGCGCATCGCTCGGACGTGCGCTCCCGCACGATGGACACCTTTCGTGCCTACCGCGCGTTTCTGCTCGTACGGGGCCCTTTTTGCGATAGGCATCGAACGTGTCTCGCCCCGCGGGGCCGTCGGGGGCACGATGGGGCAAGCACGGCGCCCGGCGCTTGGGCCGGGCCGCCGCCGGGCAGCGGCATGCGCCAACGGGGCGCATGCAATCTGAGACCGAAAGGGGATCCACATGAACGAGCTCACCACCTCGCGCCGCAGCTTCCTCAAGGGCGCGGCGACCGCGGGCATCGCCGCCGGCGTCATGGGCGCCTCGGTCGCCCTGGCCGACGAGGCCGCCCCCGCCTCCGCCGACCCCAACGGCATTCCCGAGACGTGGGACATCGAGACCGACGTCGTGGTCATGGGCTACGGCTACGCCGGCCAGGCTTCGGCGATCTCGGCGGCGGTCGAGGGCTCCAAGGTTCAGGTGTTCGAGAAGGCCCCGCAGGAGTATGCCGGCGGCAACAGCGCGGTGTGCTGCGGCTACTTCAACATCGTGACGGGCGAGGGCTCGTTCGAGTACTGGAAGGCCCTGGCCGACGGCGGCGCGTCCGACGAGGAGTGCCAGGCCGTGGCCGACGCCACCGAGCTCATGCCGCAGTGGTTCAGCGACAACATCATCGCCTCCGACATCGTCGAGAACGAAGCCGACCGCACCTCCAAGAACTTCAACGGCGTCGACTACCCCGACTCCAACAAGTACAGCATGACGATCAACTTCGACGAGGCCTACGACGGCATGGGCGGCGGCCAGCGCACCTGGAACAACATCGACGCCGTCATCAAGGAGCGCTACGCCGACTCCATCACGGTTAACTACGACTCCCCGGTCACCCACCTCATCTTCGACCCCGCCACCAAGGAGGTCTTCGGCGTCCGGGTGCAGCAGGGCGACAAGGAGATCTGCGTCAAGGCGGCCAAGGGCGTCATCATGGCGTGCGGCGGTTTCGAGGCCAACTACGAGATGATCAAAGACTTCTACATGACCGGCTTCGACCAGTACCACATCGGCAGCCCCTACAACACCGGCGACGGCATCAAGATCCTGATGGAGGCCGGCGCCAAGCTGCGCCACATGGCCGCCGTCGAGTACGGCGCCATCTGCCACCTCGGCCTCTCCGAGGAGTACCAGCAGGCCGTGTGCACCTACAACGCCGGCGACGTGACCGACATGGTCTACGTCAACAAGCACGGCAAGCGCTTCATGGCCGAGGGCGGCGGCATGGGCTGGCCCGCGCACGACAAGCGCTACCCGTACCCCTGCTTCAACCAGGCCGAGCCCGACCTCGAGAAGACGAACTACCCGTTCTGGATGGTCTACGATGAGACCCGCCGTGCTGCCGGCACCATCTTCGGCTGGTCGAACGCCGCGGCCAACGAGGGCTGGATGTCGGTCTTCGGTCCCTACCAGTGGTCCGACGACAACCTGGCCGAGGTCGACGCGGGCTACGTGCTCAAGGCCGACACCATCGAGGAGCTCGGCGAGCTCATGGGCTTCAAGGGCGACGACCTCACCGCGTTCGTCGATGAGATCAACGCGTTCAACGAGAACGGCGCCAAGGGCGAGGACCCCGTGTTCGGGCGCACGCCCACCAAGACCGAGGAGGACAACGGTGGCATGGGCGTGAAGGACGGCCCCTTCTACGCCATGGAGTGCGGCCTGTGCTACCTCAACACCAACGGCGGCGGCGCGCGCACCGTCGACTTCCAGCTTGTCGACTGGAACGACCAGCCGATTCCCCGCCTGTACGGCGCCGGCGAGTTCGGCTCGATCTTCTACCACTACTACAGTGGCGGCGGAAACATCTGCGAGGCATTCACGAGCGGCATGAAGTGCGGCCAGAACGTGAGCGCCCTGGAGGCCTGGGCGTAAGGCGGGATGTCCGGGGTCTCGGATGCGAGGCGAGGCGCCTGAGCGCCGAGGCGCGCGAAGCCAAGAGCCGCATGGCGCCGTGAGGGACGTGCGACGCTAAAGGGCGCGCGGGGATAAGCCCCGATGTGTGCGGGCCGGGTGCCGTTTCGGCGGCGCCCGGCCGCTGCGTATGTCCGTTCGGGGCGGAAGTGCCTGCCGGGGCGGATGAACCTCTTTGGGCGACGGATGTCCCGGAGTTCGGTGCGGCCGGCGCCCGGGAAGCCCCGATGCCTGAAAAATCACGCGTTGCGAACGATTTTCGGACGTACGTAAGGGCGGGTTGGGGACGGGATGGAAGACTGGTTTTTCATATTAGAAAGCCAATCTTCTGTTTGGGCCGTACTTGGTCCCTCGGGACGCCGCGCCGCTCTTCCCAATCGTTCGCAACTCGCATTTCTTCAGACAACGGGCTCCCGGCCCTCTGTCCCGCTCCGGCAGCGTGCCCGTTATGGCCATGCGCTCGTCCGGGCCGTTTGCCTGCCTCCGCATGCCGCTCCGGCCGTGCCCATATACCGTATCTTCAACTAATCGTCAATATGGATATACCGAGAAACTAAAATATCTCCCATAAATCTCCCATAAGTATGTACAAATCCTACACAAGTGCCATACTTTACGCGAACAGAAGAGATCAAGGGGATTCGGGGCGGCTCGCCGAGACGCCTCGGAAAGCGGTCTCTTCTGCGGGATGCACCCGTACGATCGAGGAGGATGAGATCTATGATGAACAAGATCGCGCTTGGTCCGACGCTCTCGCGTCGTCAGGTCGTTGGGGGAATGCTCGCCGCCACGGCGGCCATCTCCACGTTCTCGTTCGGCGCGAGGGCGTTCGCCGATGAGGCCGCCGAAGCCCCGGCCCTCACCGACGGCACCTACGAGTCCGTGCAGCCCGGCGTGAACGGCGACGTCACCGTCTCCGTCACCATCGCCGAGGGCAAGATTTCCGACGTCCAGGTTACCGACAGCGCCGAGACCGCCGGCATCGGCGCCTCGCTCGTCAACAAGAACGACGAGGTCGTCGCTGCCATTGGCGAGACCCCGGCCGACCTGCTGCCGCGCCTGATCGTCGAGAACAACTCCATCGGGCTCGACTCGGTGACTGGCGCCACCATCACCTCCGCCGCCATCCTCAACGCCGTGTCCGACTGCATCGAGCAGGCCGGCGGCGATCCCGAGGCCTTTAAGACCCCGGTCGCCTACGAGGCCCGCACCGACGGCGCGGCCGACGTCGTGGTGGTGGGCGGCGGCGGAGCCGGCCTGGTCGCGGCCATCGCGGCGGCCCAGCAGGGCAAGACGGTCGCCATCATCGAGAAGAACGGCTCGTGCGGCGGCGACACCCTGGTGTGCGGCGGCATCTACAACGCCCCCGACGAGGCGCTGCAGTCCAAGGTCGAGATGACCGACGCCGTGAAGTCGACCGTCGAGGCCGCCCTCGAGATGACGAGCGACGACCCCGACAAGCAGGCCGCCCTCGAGGCCATGCAGGAGCCCGTCCGCGCCCAGTGGGACGAGTACAAGGCCTCCGGCCGCACCGACCTGTTCGACACCCAGGAGTGGTACGCCCTCCAGACCTGGATCAACGGCGACATGGTGGCCGACCCCGAGCTCGTCAAGGTGCTCACCTACAGCGCCTACGACGGCCTGCAGTGGCTCGTCGACCTGGGCTGGGAGTACAGCGAGAACATCGGCCAGGGCGCCGGCTCGCTGTGGCAGCGCACCCACTCGCCGCTCATGATGATGGGCACCGGCCTCATCAGCACCTACGGCACCCAGATCGCCGAGATGACCGACCAGATCACCGTGTACACCGAGTGCACGGCGACCGAGCTCGTCCAGGGCGATGACGGCAAGATCGTCGGCGTCGTGGCGACCGACAACCACACTGGCGAGAGCTTCACCGTCACCGCCAACAGCGGCGTGATCCTCTCCACCGGCGGCTTCTCGGCCAACGGCGCCATGGTCCAGGAGAACAACACCTCCGGCAAGTGGCCGGACCTCTCCGAGGTCGCCACGACCAACCGCACCACCTGCTCGCAGGGCGAGGGCGTCGCGATGGCGCAGGCGCTCGGCAACGTGTCGCTGACCGACATGGATCAGATTCAGCTGCTCTACCTGGGCAACACCGTCGACGGGCACATGACCAAGTACCCGCCGCGCGTGCTGAGCGGCACCGACCAGGTCATCTTCATCAACAAGGAAGGCGAGCGCTTTGTCCAGGAGGACGGTCGCCGCGACCAGATCTGCCTGGCGGTGTTCGAGCAGACCGACAAGATGTTCTACTTCCTCGAGTCGGGCGACGGCGCCGGCTACAAGGACATCCATGACCCCGAGTGGCGCAGCGACGACGGCTTCACCTTCGAGTACCTCGAGGAGAACGGCTACATCACCTGGGACGACACGCTCGAGGGCCTCGCGGGCAAGCTCGGTATGGATCCCGCCACGCTCCAGGCCACGGTCGACGCCTTCAACGCGTCGGTCGACTCGGGCGAGGACCCGCTCGGCCGCACGCTGTTCGCCAACAAGCTTGAGAACGGCCCGTGGGTGGCCACCCCGCGCCAGGCGTGCGTGCACCACACCATGGGCGGCGTGACGATCGACACCTCGGGCCACGTGATGGACACCGAGGGCGCCCCGATCGCCGGCCTCTACGCCGCCGGCGAGGTCACCGGCGGCATCCACGGCGGCAACCGCCTCGGCGGCAACGCCGTGGTCGACACCGTGGTCTTCGGCCGCCTTGCGGCGACCACGCTCTCGTCCGAGGCGTAAGGCTCGGACGGCGGGGCGGGTTCCCGCCTGCGCCGGCGTGCATGCAGATGGTGCGCGCGCAGGCGGCGGCGCCCGCGCGGATAGCGTTGCATGGACGGGCGGGTCGGACCGGAAAGGTTCGGCCCGCCCGCTGCGTGCGTGGGGCTTCTCGGATGCAAATGGCGAAAAAAGCGTCTATACTGTCTATACAGTCTTGTACCTGAAAGCCCGCCGCATGTCGAGGGGCGACGCACCGAGGGGCGAAAAGGAGGGGCGCCGATGGCTTCGACGGCAACGACCACACAGATCAACGTCCGCATCGACCGCGCGCTCAAGAGTTCGGGCGACGCGGCGCTTTTCGATGCGGGGATAACCCCGTCCGAGGCGATCCGCGCGGTTTGGGAGCTTGCCGTGCGCCTCAAGGATTCGCCCCAGGCGCTGCGCGCCGCCCTGTTTCCCCGCTCTGCCGAGGAGGTCGGCGAGGAGGCGCGGCGTCGGGCGGCTGCCGCGGCGTCGGCGCGCGCCGGGCAGGAGATCGTTCCGACGGCGCGCTGTGCGGCGGGGATTTCGGAGGAGACCTGTAGGGCGGTCTCGGCGTTGTCCGAGGACGACGAGCTGTACGGGGAGGCCCTGTACGACCGGTATGCCGGAAGGTGGTCGCTGTGAGCGCGCCGGACCCCGCGCCTGTCGGCCTGCCGGCGACGTTTTTGCTCGACACCTGCGTGTGGCTCGACAACTATCTGGGCTGCCGGCCCGGGTCGGAGGCGGCCCGCCGCCTCGTTGTCACGGCGTTGGAGCGCGGTTTCACCTTGGCGTACGCCGTCGCGTCGGTCAAAGACGTCCACTACATCGTCGCCCAGACGCTCAAGCGCGAGCGGCGGGCCGCGGGCGGCGAGGTCTCGGAGGCTGCCGCGTTGGCCGACGACCAGGTTGCCTGGGCGTGCATCGAAAACATGCGGGAGATCGCAACGGCCGTGGGCCTGGACGCGAGCGACGTGTGGCTGGCCGAGAAGTACCGGACGATCCACCGCGACATTGAGGACAACTTGGTTGTCGCCGCGGTGCGGCGCCTGGGTTCCGGCATGCTTGTGACCGACGACCTCGATCTGATTCGCCATGCGCCCGTGCCCGCCATGACGCCGCAGGACGTGCTCGGGCTGATGGGAGCCTGACGGGGCCCTGCGTGGTTCGGACGGCGGCGTTTGGAAACCGGGTATACTTAGCCGAAGCCTTGTCTTCCGCGAGGAGGTCGATGGAAATGTCCGTCCCCAAACGGGTCGAGTTTACCTCCCAAGACTATTGGGCGTTGCCTGACGGCGTTCGTGCTGAGCTCGTCGACGGCAAGCTGTATGACATGACGCCTCCAAGCTGGGTGCACCAGAAGATAGCGCTGGGCATCGCTCATGCGATGATGGGCCATATCGAGCGGTGTGGCGGGGAATGCCAGGTTGCGATGGCGCCCATTGCGGTCAATCTCGATGCCGACGACACCACATGGGTCGAACCGGATGTCGTGGTGGTGTGCGACCCGTCGAAGATATCGGAGCGCGGCGTTGAGGGGCCGCCCGACATGGTGGTCGAGGTTGTCTCGCCCTCGAGCGTCACGATGGACTATTTTGTCAAAGCGGGTAGGTACGAGCGGGCTGGGGTGCGCGAATACTGGATCGTCGACCCTTCGACGAGCCGCGTCGTGGTGTACCGCTACGGTCGGAGGGGCCCCGCGGAACATCCGGAAACGGATAGCCCGCAGCTTGCGCTCCATCCGTTTTCTGCACCCGTGCCGGTCGGCGTTCTCGAAGGGCTTTCCATCACGGTGCAAGACCTGCTCGGATAGCGAGCCTGCACTGCGCCTATACTCGCGCCGTGCGTCTCGTCGTTGCACGCCTCATCGCGCGCCCTACCGCTTGACGAGCTCGAGCACCTCCTCGCGCGAGGCGACCTCGAGCTTGCGGTAGATGTTGTGCACGTGGGTGCGTACCGTGTTCGGCGAGATGTAGAGCGCCTCGCCGATGTAGCCGCTTCCGTGCCCCTCGGCCAGGTAGGTGAGGATCTGGGTCTCGCGGGGCGTGAGTCCGCAGCTGCGCGCCAGCTGGGCGCAGCGCTCCTCGATGGCCGCGCGGCGCTGCTCGACGGGGGAGGCTGCGGGTCCTGTCGCCGCGCCTGCGGGCCCCCGCGCCGCGGGACCGTCCGCGCCGCCTTCCGCGCCGTCCGCGTCGTGCGGCGAGTCGAACAGCGCGTCGAACGCCCCGTCCGCCTCGGTCGCCGACGCGCGCCCCGTGCGCAGGCCGGTCACGAGTACCATGGCGAAGGCGTACACGGTGGTGATGACGGTGGTCGAGACCCTCGTGGCGTCGTCCGACATCGCCTCGGCGCACATGAGCCCCGCGAACGACGAGGCGCAGAACAGCATGAACGCGATTGAGAACACCAGGTCGCTGGGGAACTCGTCGGCGTGGGCGATGGCCGCCAGGGTCGCGAGTGTGAGCAGCGCGGCGAGCGTATAGAGCAGGAAGATGACGGCCGTGTCGACCGCCGAGCCGTCCGCCGAAAGGGCGGAGGTGATGTTTGTGACGGCGAGCAGCAGGACCGCGAGCATGGGGATGAGGCTGCGGTAGGCGGTCCGGGTGAGCGGCCGGCGCGTGTGGTTGAAGGCGAACGCGCCCAGGACGAGGGCGCAGACAAGCAGTACCCCGATGTGGATGGGGAACGTCTCGACGATGAGCGCCCGCATCGTTCCCATGACGAAGGCGAATGCGAGCAGGCCGATGAGCGCCGGGGCGGCCACACCCGCGAAGGAGCCGAGCCGTTCGGTGAGCGGGCGGGCGCGCAGGCCCTCGGGCGTGAGCGACGCCTCTTCGCATGCCGGTTCGCTGCAGCCGAGCACGCAGGGGAGGACGGCGGCGGCCAGGGCCTCGGCCGCGAAGAGCGCTGCGCAGGCGGGCGGCGGGCTCACAATCGCGAGCGCGCCGAGTATGGCGGCCACCGCGGCGGCCAGGGCGACCGACGCCAGCGACGCGCGCGGGGAGAGGCCCTTGAACGCCCGGCCCCACACGAGTCCCGTCGCCACGCTGCCGAGCGCCGACGATGCGGACAGGGCCCAGGTCATGCCGTGCAGGTCGGCGGGAATCCCCGCCAGGCACGCTGCCGAGAACCCGGCGGCGGCCCCGACGTAGAGGACCCCTCCGGCAGCATGGAGCGCCCTGCGGGGGACGAAGCGCCCGAACGACGCCGCGACGGCCAGCACGAGCGAAAACGCGGCCGCGATGCCCAGAGCCTGCGGGGCGAAGTCGCCCACGAACGTGCCCGTCCCCGCGAAGCGCTGGAACGGCGTGATGGTGTTCGAGTAGAGCAGCAGGGTCGCGATCCAGCAGCCCAGGCCCACCGACGCGAGCGCGATGCGGCGGCCGGCCGGCGACGCCGCCCCCTCCGCCGGTGTGGGGTTCTCCCCCGCCCGTTTCGTCTGCCGTCCGTCTGCTGCCGCCATGCATCCCCCCGGATGGTGCCCATCGGTCGCTGTTTCAGGGATTGTATCACCGGCGTCCCCGCCTCGGCATCCCCGCCGCCCCGCCGGTCTCCGGATCGCCCCCGTCGGCCCTCGGCCCGCGTATAATCTCTGCACGGTGCGCGGTCCTGCGCGGCGGACCGCCCCGTGCCCGGTGCGTGCCGCGAACGTCTCGGCCCTCGCGTCTTGGAGGAATCCCATGCCGTTCCACATCGTCGTCTGCGACGACATATCCCTCATGCGGGTGGACGCGGTCGTGAACCCCGCCAACCCCGGCCTGCTGTCGGACGGGGGCGGGGTGTGCGGAGCGCTGTTCCGCCGCGCGGGAGAGGAACGGATGCGCGCGGCGTGCGCGGAGGTGGGAGGCTGCCCGGTCGGCTCGGCGGTGGCGACGCCCGGCTTCGATTTGCCCGCCCGGTTCGTGGTGCATGCCGTGGGGCCCGTCTGGCAGGGAGGCGGCGAAGGGGAGGAGCGCGCGCTGCTGTCGTGCTACGCGAGCGCGCTCGATGTCGCCGACGGGCTGGGGGCGGCGTCCGTGGCGCTGCCGCTCGTCTCGACGGGGGCGTTCGGCTTTCCCGTGCGCCTGGGCCTCTCCGTTGCCCGTCGGGCGGTCGAGGATTTCTTGCGCGACCACGATCAAGACATCTACCTGGTAGTTCCCGAACGACGGGCGATCGATATCGGGAGCGGCCTGTTCGAGGAGATCGCGCGGCGTCTGGACGGCGCGGGGCTGCCCGCCGCCGGGGACGGCGGCGCCGCGGGCGCCCTGTCCGGGGATGTGCCGCCCCGCGCGACGCCGCTGCGCGCCTGGGC
>DBEYOB010000074.1:0-6131 GCA_048173955.1 Coriobacteriales bacterium | reverse complement strand
GCCCCGCGAAGGGCGCGGGGGCGGGGGCGTCCGCATCCTCCGCAGGGCGGGGCGCCCCGGCTTCGCCGCAAGGCCCGCAGGCGGCGCGTCCGCACAGGCGCGCCGTGTTCTCGACCAGCTTGACGAGCAGAAGGGAGAGCTCGAACGCGACCCGCAGCACGACCTGCGCCACCGCGACCTGCACGACCCAGACCGCCGACGTGGCGGCGAGCTCGCCTGCCTCGTAGCGGCCCTGCCCCTCGACGCACAGCCAGACGACGGCGGCGACGCCGAACGCGGCGAGGGAGAACGCGAGCAGCAGGTACGAGAACTTCGCGATCGGGGCGACGAGGAGGAGGTCGAAGTCGACGAACGCCTTGAACCCCCGGCGTCCTCCCCGCTCGTGGGAGGCGCACAGGGCGTACACCACGATGGCGGCGACGAGGCACGCGGCGCCCAGCGCGATGCAGACGCGCGGGTCGAGCATAGAGACGGCGTACCCGATCCCCGAAACCCAGCCGGCCATAGCATTCCGCCTTCCTCTCGCGGGGCGCCGCACGGGCGCACCGGCAGCCGACGCATTCGATACAGTTTACCACAGCTGCGCGAATCGCCGCCGCCGACGGCGTCGCGGGCCGCCGGCGCCGGCGAACCCGCAATTTCTCCCCCATCAATTTACTTCCGTTGACGCACATTCAGCATCCGGTGAACTATGATTGGGCATAAGACGCATATGCGTTCGGGCAGGCCGCCCCGCGGCCGCCCGGTGAACGGCCAGCAACGGACGACACGAGGATTGGAGCACACATGGGCGCACCGCAAACCGACAAGGTCAGAAACGTCGTGCTTGTAGGTCAGGGAGGCGTAGGCAAGACCTCGCTCGCAGAGGCCATGCTGCACCTCTCGGGCAAGACCGCACGCCTCGGCGGCCACGCCGGGTCGAAGCCCACCCTCGACTTCGACCCCGAAGAGGCGAAGCGCAACTTCTCCATCTCGACGTCCATCGCCCCCATCGAGCACAACGGGTTCAAGGTCAACATCCTCGACGCCCCCTGCTATCCCGACTTCATCGGCGACGCCTACGCCGCCCTCTCGGTCGCCGAGACCGCCCTGTTCGTCGTCGACGCGGCGGAGGGCCCCCAGCCGACCACCGTCAAGCTCTGGTACGCCGCCGAGGAGCTCCCCCTCGCGCGCGCCCTGTTCGTCAACCGCATCGACCGCGAGAACACCGACTTCGACGCCACGATGGCGATGCTCGAGGAGCGGTTCGGCAACCGCCTCGGCTGTGTGAGCCTCCCGATGGGCGAGGGCCCCGCGTTCTCCGGCGTAATCGACGTCCTGCGCATGAAGGCCCGCTCCTACGCCGACGGGACCGAGACCGTCACCGAGATCCCCGCCGAGTACGCCGAACGGGCCGAGCAGGCGCGCGAGCGCCTCTGCGACCTGATCGCCGAGGCCGACGACGAGCTCATGGAGAAGTACCTCGAGGGCGAGCCCCTCAGCCAGGAGGAGATCGAGTCGCTTCTGGGCAAGGCGATCGCAAACCGCCTCTTCGTGCCCGTCTACGTCGGCGCCGCCGTCAAGGAGCAGGGCGTCTCCATCCTAATCGACGACGTCACCACCTACTTCCCCTCGCCGCTCGACTACGGCGAGATGCCGCTCGCCGACGGGACGTCGCTCAAGATCAGCTCCGCCGACGAGCGCCCCGTCGCGTTCGTCTTCAAGACGCTCAACGACCCGCAGTCGGGCAGGCTGTCGTTCCTCAAGGTCCTCGCCGGCACCCTCACGCCCGGACTCGAGCTCGTCTGCGCGCGCACCCAGAAGCACGAGCGCCTCGGCCACCTCTACCTGATGTGCGGCCGCGACACCACCGACGTCAACCGCGCCCTCGCCGGCGACGTCATCGTCGTCCCGAAGCTCGACGCCGCCACCGGCGACACCCTCTCCGCGACGGGCAAGGTCGAGGCCCAGGCGTTCAGGTTCAACAACTCCCTCTACCAGATCGCCATCCGCGCCAAGAACCGCAACGAGGAGGACAAGCTGTCCACCTTCCTCGAGAAGGCGTGCGACGCCGACCCGACCATCAGCGTCACCCGCAACGAGGAGACGCACCAGACCGTCATCTCCGCCGTGGGCGAGGCGCAGGTGAGCGTGCTGCTCAACCGCCTGGGCGAGCGCACGGGCGTCGAGGCCGTCCTCGAGCCGCTGCGCATCCCCTACCGCGAGACCATCCGCAAGGCCGCCTCGGCCCAGGGTCGCCACAAGAAGCAGACCGGCGGCGCCGGCCAGTTCGGCGACTGCTGGCTGCGCGTCGAGCCCAACCCCGGCGCGGGCTACGAGTTCCTCGACGAGATCGTGGGCGGCAAGATCCCGCGCCAGTACATCCCGGCCGTCGACAAGGGCATCCAGGAGGCCATGGCCGAGGGCGTCATCGCCGGCTACCCGATGGTCGACGTCAAGGTCGCCTGCTACGACGGCTCCTACCACCCCGTCGACTCCAACGAGATGGCGTTCAAGACCGCCGCGCGCATCGGCTTCCGCGCCGCCGTCGAGCACGCCGACCCCGTGATCCTCGAGCCGATGGCCGACATGGCCATCACGGTGCCCGACTCCTACGCCGGCTCGATCATGGGCGACGTCTCCGCGTCGCGCGGCCGCGTCACCGGCATGGACTCGGACGGCAAGGGCAACACCATCGTCCACGCCACCGTGCCCTTCGCCGAGATCACCGACTACGCGACGCGCCTGCGCTCCCTGTCGCGCGGCACCGGCGAGTACACCTACGAGCTGAACGGCTACGAGCAGGTGCCCTACGAGACGGCGAACAAGCTCGTCGAGGCCTACCAGCGCCAGCGTGCCGAGGGCAGCAGCAAGTAGCGCCCAGACGCAGCGTCCGTCACGGTCAGCGGGAGGGCGCCGCGGCACGCCGCGCGCCCTCCCGGCGGCAAGGGAGACCCGCCCATGCTCTACGGCATCATCGACATAGGCTCGAACACCATCCGCCTCACCATATACGAGGTCGAGGACGGCGGTGCGCGCTTTTCGACCCTGTTCAAGCTCAAAACCATGGCGGGGCTCGTCAGCTACATCGACAAGAAGAGCGGCGCGATGAGCGAGGCGGGCATCGCCAAGCTGATCGAGGTGCTCAAGGGCTACCTCGCGTGCACCGCGCGCTTCAAGGAGCTCGAGGGGCCCTACGCCTTCGCCACCGCGGGCGTGCGCAACGCCAAGAACGCCCGCGACGTCATCAAGCGTGCCGAGAAGGCGTGCGGCCTCGCCATCGACCTCGTGTCCGGGCGCGAGGAGGCCGAGCTGGGCTACGTGGGCGCCATGCGGCAGAGCGAGCTCACCAAAGGCGTCCAGATCGACGTCGGCGGCGGCTCGACGGAGATCACCACCTTCGACCGCGCCGCCATCGTCCATGCGGAGAGCATCCCCCACGGGTCGCTGTCGCTGTTCGGATCCTACGTGCACGGCCTGCTGCCGACTCCGGCGGAGGCCGACCGCATCCGCGCCCTCATCGGGGAGCGGCTCGCCGCGACGAAGGCGTTCGGGCGCTTTGCCTGCAAGGTCGCCTCGGGCGTCGGCGGGACCGTGCGCGCCGGGGCGCGCCTGCGCAACGCCTGGTTTCCCGACGAGGGCGGCGCGCAGGCGAACGTGACCCGGGCGCAGGTCGCCCAGATCGTCGAGCGGGTCTTCTACGACCCCTACGAGGCGACGCGCGACATACTGCGCATCGCGCCGGAGCGCGCCCACACCTGCATCCCCGGCCTGCTCGTCGTGGAGACGACGATGGACGCCTTCTCCTGCTCCGAGCTCGAGGTGCACGATTTCGGGGTGCGCGAGGGATATCTCCTCGCAAAAGTCTTACATGCACGCGACGTCTAGCGGCGCGCGCTTCCGCTAGAGTGGAACGGTACCGTCGAACGAGCGCGACTGAGGGGGACACCATGGCACCCGCCAAGCAACCGCAGCCGGACATCCAGCCGGCGGAAACGAAGAACCCGTCGTACGACTTCACCTACACGCAGAACCGCGAGCTTTCGTGGCTCGAGTTCGACAACAGGGTGCTCGAGGAGGCGCGCGACGCGCAGGTTCCGCTGCTCGAGCGCTTCAAGATGGCGTCCATCTTCGAGTCGAACCTCGACGAGTTCGTCATGATCCGCATGGGCAGCCTCGGCGAGCTCGCGTCGCTCAAGCGCCAACCCATCGACAACAAGTCGAACCAGACCCCCGCGCAGCAGCTCTCCTCGATCTACGACTCGCTGCCCGCCCTCATCGCCAAGCACGACGAGACGGTCGCCGAGCTCGAGAGGGAGCTTGCGGAGCGCGGCATCCAGCGCGTGCCGTGGGACGAGTACACCGCCGAGCAGAAGATCGCCGTCGAGAACCACTTCGACGACATCGTCCTGCCGGTCGCCTCGCCCCAGATCATCGACCCGCGCCACCCCTTCCCGAACCTGCGCAACGACACGCTCTACTGCGTCTTCAACCTCGCGAGCTCGACCGAGGCCGGACTGCTCGGCATGATCGAGGTGCCGCCGAACCTCGACCGCGTCGTCGTCCTGTCGAAAACGGGCCAGTCGCTGCACTACACCCTCATCGAGGACGTCATCCTCGCCTGCGGCACCGAGCTGTTCGGCGAGTACCACACCTCCGAGCGCGCCGTCATCCGCGTCACGCGCAACGCCGACATCGATCCCGACGAGGGCTCGTTCGACGTCGAGGACGACTACCGGCAGCATATCAAGAAGATCCTCAAGAAGCGGCTGCGCCTGAACCCCGTGCGCCTCGAGGTGCAGGGATGCTTCGGCAAGACGCTCGTGAAGCGCATGCGCAAGGCGCTCGGGCTGAGCGAGCGCCAGGTCTTCGCGGTCGGCTGCCCCATGAAGATGGGCGACTACGCCTTCTCCCTCGAGGGGATGGTCCCCGCCGCGATGTCGGACGGCCTTACCTACGCCCCGTTCTCGCACCAGCCGTCGGCGAGCGTGAACCCCGACGTCCCCATGCACGAGCAGATCGAGGACCACGACATCCTGCTGTTCTACCCCTACGAGTCCATGGAGCCGTTCCTGAGGCTTTTGCACGAGTCCGCCCAGGACCCCGACACCGTCCAGATCAAGATCACGCTCTACCGCGTGGCAAAGAAGTCGCGCCTGTGCGAGTCGCTCATCGCGGCGGCCGAGAACGGCGTCGACGTCACGGTCCTCATGGAGCTGCGCGCCCGCTTCGACGAGGAGAACAACATCGAGTGGGCGGAGCGCCTCGAGGACGCCGGCTGCACGGTGCTCTACGGGTCGGCCGGCTTCAAGGTGCACTCGAAGATCTGCCAGATCACGCGGCGCTCGAACGGCGAGGTCGTCCGCATCACGCAGCTCGGCACAGGCAACTACAACGAGAAGACGGCCGGCCTCTACGCCGACTACTCCTACATGACGGCGGACCAGCGCATCGGCGAGGACGCCAACCGCTTCTTCCGCAACATGCAGATCGGCAACCTGCGCGGCGAGTACAGCTACCTCGGGGTCGCCCCGGTCGGCCTGAAGCCCCTCATCATGCGCGGCATCAACCGCGAGATCGCCAAGGCGCGTGCCGGCGAGGACGCCTACCTGTGCTTCAAGATGAACTCGCTGACCGACCGCGAGGTCATCGACAAGCTCTCCGAGGCGAGCTGCGCCGGCGTCAAGGTCGACCTCGTCATCCGCGGCATCTGCTGCCTGCTGCCCGGCGTCCCCGGCAAAACCGAGAACATCACCGTGCGCTGCATCGTCGGGCGCATGCTCGAGCACGCCCGCGTCTACATGTTCGGCGTCGACCACGACACCATCTACCTGAGCTCGGCGGACATGATGACGCGCAACACCGAGCACCGCGTCGAGATCGCCTACCCCATCCTCGACCCCGCCATCCGCGCGCGGGTCGTCGAGGACATGCGCATCCAGCTCGAGGACAACGTCAAGGCGCGCATCCTCCAGCCGGACGGCACCTACGCCCGCATCCCCGTCGCGGAAGGGGCGCCGCTCGTCGACGCGCAGCAGACGTTCATGAGCAGGGCGCTCAAGGCCGCCAACGACTTCGACAAGCGCCTCGCCCGCGAGGAGCGCCGCGCCCGCAAACGTCCGATACCCTCCGGCACCGGCCAGGTGCCGGAC
>DBEYOB010000073.1:0-30799 GCA_048173955.1 Coriobacteriales bacterium | reverse complement strand
TCTGAACAGCACGCCGGACGTTTGTGCTACCCTGGTGGATAAGGGATGCGCGGCGCAGCAAGGGGTGTTGCATGCGGTACGAGCAGATGAAGCAGCAGATGGTCCTGACCACGGGGGCGATTCTCTCCTCGCTGGGGATTTCGCGCAGCGCGATGCGCCACTACGAAGAAATCGGCCTCGTCGCGCCGGAGCGCATGGACGGCTCGGGATACCGCCTCTACACCACCGCCGACGTCGAACACGTCTACGAGTGCACCATCCTCAAGAACGCCGGCTACTCGGTCGCCGACGCCAGCGCGCTCGTCGTCGGCGGAGACCTGGACCTGGACTCCATGGTGGGTCACTGCCTGGAAGAAAGCGACCGCCAGAAGAGATGGCTCGACACGTACGCCCGCGCCGCCGCGCATCTGGCGCACCTGTACGGCGACGGGGCCATGCTCGTACCCGAGCTGTGCCAAGTCGAACGGCTGCTGTGCTTTCGTAACATCGCAGAGTCCGAGCAGGCATCCTGGGGCAGAGCCCCCGCCTCGCCTCAATCGGAACACCTCGGCATCGTCGACGACAAGGCGAACCAGGCGCTGTTCCGGCTGGCGCCCGTCTCGTCGCGCGGCGGCGTAGTCGCCGGCGACTTCTTCGGCCCGCAACCCCTCGACCCGCTGGATTGCCATGTCGTGCCTGCGAACATCGCCCGGGCCATCCCGGAGCTCGACGTCGAACAGGTTGCCGCGGCCCAAGCCGTCGGGCCCTGCACCTGCGCTCGCATCTCGTGGAAATGCCTCGGCGCCGAGCACTCCAACCTGGACGGCGACCGCACGGCGCGCACCGCGCTCGCATCCTTCATGCAGGCGCAGGGGCTGCGAGCCCTGCCCGGCGCGTTCTTCGCCGACTGCCTCCCCATGCACGGCGGCCTCTACGTGACCGCCTACGTGCCCGTCGAGGCGACGGGGCTGCGCGGGCGCCTCGCCCTGCTCCGCTCCCGGCCGCGCTTGGGCGCACTGCGGCGCGCGGCAGCACCGAATCCGTAGACGCAGCGAGCGGATACCGGACGGGGACGACAGCCCCTCCCCTCAGTCCCCGGGCCGCCTTCCACCGCGCCCGCAGACCATTTGCGGCGCGGCCGCCTCGGCCCCCTGTCCTCCTCCCAGAGCGCCCCTAGGGACAACCCGACCCCTGCAATCGGGTTTTTGCCGTTGACCCACACCCAGCAGCCAACCCTATCGTGAGGGCCGTCCAAGCGCATCGTCGCACTGCTCACAGGTGTTGACGATACGTCAAGCACGGCTCTCGGCGCGCTGCCGTCTGCAAAGCCGCGCCACAAGGAAGGGAAGGTTCCACCATGAACGCTCGGACTACCCGCAGGAACTTCATCGCCGGCGCTGGCGTCGCCGCGGCGGCCCTCTCGGCAGGGGCGGGCCTTGCACTCGCGGACGAGGCGGGCACCGCCTCCGGCTGCACGTTCGCCGACACGGTCGCCTGGGACGGCGAGTACGACGTTGTCGTCATGGGCATGGGCTTCGCCGGCATGACGGCCGCCCTCGCCGCCGCCCGCACCGGCGCCGCGACGCTCGTCTTTGACGTGGCCCCCGAGTGGGAAGCCGGCGGTAACAGCCGCTACTGCGCCCAGGGCATGATTGTCTCCAACGACAAGGAGCAGACGCTCGAGCACTACAAGGGCCTCTACGCCGACCGCCCCTACGAGTACGACCTGGAGACCATCGAGGTGTTCGTCGACGCCATGTACGACGCCAAGCAGATCTTTATCGACGAGTACGGCGCCGACCCCAACATCCTGTCCGTCACCTTCGGCAGCGCCGCCGAGTACCCCGACAACCCGGGCGCCGAGTCGCTCGGCATCATGTTCGCCGGCGGCAGCTGGTTCAACGCCGGTGCCCACCACCTGCTGCGCACGAACCTCTTTGCCCAGGACAACCTCGACATCTGGTTCAACGCCCGCGGCACCGAGCTCGTCCAGGACCCCGAGACCAAGACGGTCGTAGGCATCGAAATCGAGAAAGACGGCGAGACGCGCCGCATCCGCGCGCTCAACGGCGTCGTGCTGTGCTCCGGCGGCTTTGAGAACAATGAGGAGATGGTCGGCTGCTACCTCGACCGCGACTCCGTGCGCCCCATGGGCACCCTGTGGAACAGGGGAGACGGCATCCTGATGGCCCAGAGGGCCGGCGCACAGCTCTGGCACATGGGTAACTGGTGCACGGCTCACCAGTTCTGCTACGCCGTCGACACCGACCCCGAGTACGGCGAGCACGCCATGGGACCGCAGGGACACCAGTGCTTCAACACCGGCCTCGAACAGGGCAGCTTCATCGTCGCGGGCAAGGACGGCAGCCGCTTCACGGACGAGACCGGGGAGCACCGCCACGGGCGCAAGTACACCTGCGGCGAGTGGAAAATCCCCCACACCTCGGGCCACGGCTTCATCGTCATGGACAACGCCAACTTCGAGGAGATGGACGCCAACCCCTACCCGTGGCTGCCCGGCGTCCTGGAGTGCATGGTCGAGGCCGATACTATCGAGGAGCTCGCTGAAAAAACCGGCTGCGACCCCGAGATCCTGACCGCCACCGTCGAGACGTTCAACAACGACTGCGAGCAGGGCGTCGACACCAAGTTCGGCCGCGACCCCGAGACGATGCGTGCCCTCGTCGAGCCGCCCTTCCACGCCATCCCCATGGTCACCACCATGCTCAACACCCAGGGCGGCCCGCGCCACAACGCCCGCGGCGAGATTCTCGACATGGACGGCAACCCCATCCCGCACCTCTACGGCGCCGGTGAGATGGGCAGCATCGCCGGCAAGAACTACCAGGGCGGCGCCAACGCCTACGAGTCGGCGGCGTTCGGCCGCATCGCCGGCGCGTGCGCGGCCGAGGCCAAAGACCCGCTACCCCAGATCGACGCCGAGCCCGTCGCGTCCAACATCATCTACACCGTGGGCTCCGGCTCCACCGAGCTACCCGCCGAGCGCACCTACGAGCTGGCCGAGAACCAGGCCGTGGGCACCGGCATGAGCATCGGCGGCGACATCGACGTCATAATCACCGTGGACGAGAACGGCACCATCACCGACTGCCAGGTCGTCTACGAGCATGAGACCAAGGGCCTCGGCGACCTTGCGGTCGAGGAGATGCCCAAGCGCATCATCGAGGCCGGCAGCCCCAACGTTGACATGGTGGCCAGCGCAACGATGGCCTCCGCCGCCATCCGCGTCGCCGCTATGGATGCGTTAAGCCAGCTCGGGTACTAGTTGTTGTGTACCAACACGTTGTTTACACCGACAACGCACGACACAGCAGCCCGCCTGACGGACGGCCCGCCCTTTAGCGGGCCGTCCGTCGTTAGCGCGGAAATCGACCCTTTGGGACAGAACGAAAATCTTTCCAGTAGCCCGGTTGAACCGCAGGAACCCCGGACGCCGTTCCGGACCGAATCGGCTCCGGTCGCGCGCCAACGGCCGTCCCGGACCACATGCGCGCTACGATGGAGGGGTACGCGACCGGCCGCGACCGCCGCGACCGGCCGCGACCGTCCCGTCCGGCAAAGGAGGCCGCCATGCAGAAAATCGATGCCGAGCTGCTCCGGAGGGCGCGCGAAGCCGCCACACCCCAAGAACTTGCCACCCTGGCAGAGGAGAACGGCCAGCCCCTCTCCAAAGAGCGCGCCGAGGAGCTATACGCACGCCTGCACGGAACCGGAGAAGTCGCCGACGACGAGCTCGACGACGTATCCGGCGGATGCGGCACCGACAGGAGGCAGACCTACCCCTGCCCGTGCGGCGGCACGCTCGTCTTTGACAGGTCTGAATGCCTTTATATCTGCGACACCTGCGGCAGGCATTCCATCGTGCGGACGTACAGCTGACGGTTCAGAGGGCGGCGGCCGGACCGCGGTCGAGGCGCGGGAAACCGATGTCGGGCAAGCCAGCCCGGGCGCCCCATATAGCCCACCGCCGAGTCGATGCCGGCGAAGCACGGGGCGCCGACGCCCGCAAAGCCCGAGCCCACGATGACGACGCCCAGTCCTCGGACGCGGCCCCTCCTTGCCCTCGGTCGCGGCGGCGTCGGGCCCTCCGGAAGGAGGCGAAGAAGCCGCCGGCCGCCACGGGCGCCACGACCCGGTTCGCCGTAGGGCAGATGCGCCGGGCAAAGCCCGTGGGCACGGCGCCACGGTTGCCGCGCTCGAACAGCCGTTCTGCCGCGGTCATGATGCTGCCGCACTCCCCTGACATAGCAAATCTGCCGGATATGCACGGAGTATTCGAAGACTCTGCCCTGCATCGAAGTGCAATATAAAAAGCCCGGTTTCCTATTTGAAAACCGAGCTTCTATTTGCCGAAGTTTCTGCAATTGGCGAGTCGGAGGGACCACGCATACCCGACCGATTTGCTACGCAATCGCCAAATCACGTCGGAAGAAAGACGCCTCCGGCTCGACATCGCCGGCCCCGCCTTGCGACCCTACGCCTCGATCGTCGACCGCAGCCTGGCGCACGTGGCGGCGCGAGCGGAACGCAGCCATGCGGGCAGTTGACAGTTGTGCGGGCTGACAGATACGGCCGTGCGGGCTGACACGTGTATAATAATCGTGCCGGCCGAAGGATTTGCGACAAAAGCCCTGTTGGCGGAAGCTGCGGTTACAACATGCGCGCACATTAGACAGCCGTCAGCCCGCACAGCCGAAACTGGACGCAACCGCACCCCGCGCGCAACCGCGCCCCGTGCGCAGCCCGCACGCCTTTCCCGCACGCTAGCGCGCTAGCACGCCAGCACGCTACGCCTCCTCCGCATGCGCCAGCAGCGCCTTGCGGATGCGCATCACCGCGTAGACAACGACGACCGCCGAGTACACAACGAGCGCGATTGTCATGTCGACCGAGCCACCCACGACGGCGGAGCGTCCGAGGACGAGCCAGATGTGCAGAAGCAGCAAGACCATCATCGCATACGAGAGCCGTTGGATCCTCTTCCACACCTTGTAGGGCATCCGAGAGCGGAACACCTTGAACGAAAGGAGTGAAAGCAGCAGGTAGACGGCGGTCAGCACCATCGCGACGATGATGGACGAGCTTATGACGTTGTCCATCGAGAGGAGGTCGCCCAGGCGCGGCAGGTAGCTGGAGAGATACGTCGCCACATGGGGGATGTACAGGATGAACGACAGAATCGAAAGTTCGGCGCGCACCGGCAGCAGCCTGCGGTGCACGGCCGAACCGTTGGGCAGGGCGCCGACGAACATGACCGCCGCCAGGAAGAACGACGCGATGTAGCCCTTGCGCAGCGGCTCGACAAAAATCTGCAGCCAGCCGACGAACGGGACGAAATAGTAGTAGACCAGGTAGGCCGCGACCAGCGCGAGGGCCGCAACGTAAAAGACGAACGGCCGCTTTTTAAGCCGGCCGACCAAAGGCCCCATGACCAACGCGGCGATAATCAGGGAGAGCGCCGCACTTATCAGATCCTTGACCATACAACTTCCCCTCGTTCCCCTTGTAAGCGCGGACATTCGACCGGACGCCCGCGCATCTCTGCGCCCCGGCAAACGGCCGTCGGGGCGAACCGTTTGACGGCAGTGGCAATGCTACCAGAAGACAGTCGGAAGTGCCCGCCTCGCGGCCACCCCCTTGCATGCTTCAGCTTCAAGCGCTACCCTTCCGCCTACCTTGCAGTCGAACGGGGCACCAAAGGATCCGACGGCAACCGCATCGGGCGGCCGCCACGGAGACGCGAAAGGACCGGAATCGACATGAAGCTCTTCGCCGCGACGCGCTCCATCGAGACGGGGGAGGACAAAAGTCCCGTCTCCGCCGGTGAGCACGATTCTTCGAAACCTCCGTTAGCCGGCCCGCGCCGTCCCTCCGAGCGGCGCGGCGAGGCACCAAGCAAGACACCGGGCAAGGCTCCCGGCAAGGGCTCCGGCAAAACCACCTCCAAAGGCGCCATACCCCTGTCGCTGGCAGCGGCCCTCACGGCAATGGGCATCGTCTACGGCGACATGGGAACGAGCCCCGTCTACACCGTCAAGGCGATCGTTGCCGGCCAGGGCGGCCTGGCGAACATGACCGACGACGCGGTCATCGGCTTTCTGTCGCTCGTCTTCTGGTCGATGACGCTCATCGCGACCGTCAAGTACGTCCTCATCGCCACGCGCGCCGACAACCACAACGAGGGCGGCATCTTCGCGCTCTACAACCTGGTGCGCAGGCACTGGAAGGGCCTGTCGGTCTTCGCCATGATCGGCGGTGCGACGTTTCTGGCCGACTCGGTGCTCACCCCGGCGGTCTCCATCACGTCCGCGGTCGAAGGCCTGCGGGCGACACCGTTGCTCAGTGGGGTGGGAGACCAGGCCCAGACCGCCATCGTGGTGCTCACCGTCGTGATCGTCTCGGCGCTGTTCCTCGCCCAGCATTCGGGAACCAGCCTCATCGGTCGCTTCTTCGGCCCCGTCATGGCCGTCTGGTTCGCCTTCCTCGCCGTCATGGGCGTCTCGCACCTCGTCGACAACACCTCGGTGCTGCGCGCGCTCAATCCCCTCGAGGGCATCTCGTTCCTCTTCAGCGGCTCGAACATCGCCGGGTTCGCCATCCTGGGCAGCATCTTTTTGGCTGTCACCGGCGCCGAGGCCCTCTACTCCGACATCGGCCACGTGGGCCGCGGCAACGTCTACGCCACCTGGCCCATCGTCAAGGTCGCCCTGCTGCTCAACTACTTCGGCCAGGGCGCCTGGATCCTCGAGAACCGCGACAACGTGAGCCTGCTCGCCATCGACGACATCAACCCGTTCTTCGAGATGATGCCCGACGTCGTGCGCCCCTTCGGCGTCCTGATCTCCATCGTCGCCGGCATCATCGCCTCGCAGGCCCTCATCACGGGAGCCTTCAGCCTGGTGGCCGAGGCGGAGGGCCTGTTCTGGCTGCCGCGTCTGCCCATCTCCTACCCCGGCGAGGCAAAGGGCCAGGTCTACATCCCCTCGGTCAACCTCATCCTGTGGGCAGGCACGACCTTCACCATCATCTTCTTCCAGTCGTCCGCCGCCATGGAGGCGGCCTACGGCCTGGCGCTCACCGTCACGATGCTCGCCACGACGGCGCTCCTGTTCGTCTATGTGTGGAAGGAGTGGAACAACCTGCCGCTCGCGGTCGTACTCGCCGTCTTCTTCGGGGTGCTCGAGAGCATGTTCTTCCTCTCGAGCCTCGTGAAGTTCTTCGACGGCGGCTACGTGACCGTCGTCATGGCGATGGCGCTGTTCGCCGTCATGGCCGTCTACTCGATCGGCAGCACGCTCGAGCACGTCAACCGCAACCGGATTCCCATCTCCGACGTGCTTCCCATGTACGAGGCCATCTCGAAGGACGAGTCGGCCCCCTTCGTCGCCGACAACCTGGTCTACCTCACCGCCGACGGCGACATGAAGGCCATCGACTGCGACCTGGTGGCGTCGGTGCTCAAGGACGGCGGGCGGCGCGCGCACGCCTACTGGGTCGTCACCGTGACCCAGACGAACGCGCCGTACACCTGCGAGTACGCGCTCGACTCGTTCGGGACCGACTACTTCTTCCGCGTGCGCATCCGCCTAGGCTACAAGATGCAGCAGTACCTGCTGCAGAGCTACCTCCATCAGATCATGGTCGCCCAGCGCGAGGCGGGCGTGCTCGAGCACCACGAGGCCGCCTACGAGCCCTACATCCAGATGATCGAGCAGGCCAACGCGGAACGGCGGCAGGCCGGCGACGGCGCAGGCGGCATGCGGACCGACAGGGTCGCGGGCAACGTGCGGACTGACGGCGCCGCGGGGTCGGGCGCGGCGGGACCGGGCGGGACGGCGACCCCCTGCGCGGCGGCGACCCCGCGCGCGGCAGAGACTTCGGAGGGGCACGCCGCCCAAACCCGACAGACCAAGGCCCTGCGCGCCTCGGCCGACCGCGGTGTTGGAACCGTCAAGTACGTGCTCATGAGCAAGGAGATCTCCCCCGACTCGAGCCTGCCCGAACGCTACCGCACCATCGTGCGCGCGCACCGCTTCCTGCAGAGCCACGGCAACTCGCCGGTGCGCTGGTTCGGTCTCGAGCTGACCGACCCGATCGTGGAGAAGGTCATCCTGTTCCGCGGCGAGAATCCCGGCGCACCCATCAAGCGCGTCGCACTGCGCGGACAGAAGCTGTAGGCGGAGGCATCCCGCCCGCGGGCCGCCGATTGGCCCGCGGGCGGGACTACTGGAGGACGGGATACCTACGGGCGGGGCTACCGGCGGAGAAAAACGGGCGTTGTCTGAAAAAGTGGCAGTTACGAACGATTCCTCATGCACGTTTGCCTTCGAATTCGCGAGCAGATTGCAATCAGCTTTTTGTTTCGTAAAGCTAATTTACCTTTAAGCTATCTCAGCCCCCAAAACAACCCCGTCTGCTCGTTTCAAATCGTTCTTATCTTCGTTTTCTTCAGACAACGCCCCCGTTTGGTCTGCACTCCGCCCGGCCCACACGCCGCCTTGCCCGCACGCCGCCCGACATCGCCCCGCGCCGCAGGCACCCCGCCCGCGGGTCGCCATCCACGCCGCCCGGCCATCCGCACCCGTCATCCGCGCCCCGCACCGGCCGCCCGCGCGGCATGTCGTTCGCGCGCCTCCGCCACCGTTCGCTCCCGCAGGCCGGATATCCGGGCCTGCACCGTTAATCTGGCATCGTCGAGGCCGCCCGCCGGCCTAGCCCGCAAGCGCTCGGCACATCTGCCGCAGCAAAAAGGAGGCTCACCATGAAACGCACCGCACACACCGCACGCCGCCCCTCGGCCGTCCTGTCCGCCCTCGTCTCGCTCTCGGTGGCGGGAACCTGCCTCGCCCTGCCCGGCTTCGCCCTCGCCGACGCGAACGCGGATGCGGCGGACGACCCCCAGGCGACCGCCCCCGCCGAGGCCGCCGAAGAGACCGCCGACGCCGAATCGGCCGACATCGAGGGCTCCCAGATCCTCTCGTTTGCCGGTGTGCGCGTCGACGCCCCGCTCGACATGGAGATTCTCGACCTGGACGAAGCCAACATGCTTACAGCCGCGCTCCCCGAAGGCACGCTCTCGGTCGCCATCACCGACTTCGCCGAAGAGGGCGAGTCCGTGCCCGAAGACGCCGACGAGCAGCTGGAGTTCTTCACCGCCAAGGCGGACGAGCTGGTCGAGGGGATGGACTCCGCCGTCACCTCCGACGAGGTCGTGGAGCTCGCCGACGGCACGACGGGCTATCTCTTCGAGGTCGACGAGCCCGCCGAGGAGGAGGGCAACCTGTCCGCCTACTTCGCCTTCGTGTACGTCCCCACCGGCGCGGGCAGCTATGCCTGTGTGCAGGTCACCTGCATCGATGAGGACGTCGCGCCGCACGAGGACACCATCGACGCGATGATCGCCTCCATCGCCCTGGCGGAGGCCGACGAGGCCGCGACGGCGCCCGCGGTCAAGCTCTACCAGCAGGTCGAGGCGATGGGGCTTTCGTTCGGCCTGCCCGCCGACCTGGAGGAGACCGAGATCGAGGGGGCGGGCGACGAGCTGGCTGCCTGGGCGAACGCCGACGGCAGCCTCACCGTGCGCGCGGTGGGCGACGCCCTGCCCAGCGTCGAGAGCCCCACGGAGGAGGATCTGACCGCCGAGGTCGAAGACCTCGCCGCCATCCTCGAGGGCGAGGTCGAGAGCGGCTCGGTGTCGTGGAACGACGACGACACGACCGTGTTCCAGTTCGTCACGCGCTACGAGTTCGAAGACGTCGAGTACGTGACGACCTACGGCTGCGTCGTCCTGGAGGACGGAACGACGACCTACATCGTCGGGGACTGCACCGCCGACGACTACGAGCAGTACGCTCCCACGCTCGACGCCATCTACGCGAGCATTACGCTGGCCTAGCGCGAACGGGACCGGCCGCCGGCACGGCGCCAGGCAGCAACGCGCCGCCCGGCGGCCCAGCACCGGCAGCCGGCACGGCAGATTTGAGGACAACGGATACATGCACAGGGAGGAACCGACCATGCTGAACGGCAGCGAAACGATCAAGCGGGTACGCGCCGCACGGAGCCCCGAGGAGGTCGCCGCCATCGCCAAGGAGAACGGCTCGACCATCACCGGCGAGCGGGCGACGGAAATCTACGCGCGCTTCCACGGCACCGGCGCCCTCGCCGACGAGGAGCTCGAAGATGTCGCCGGCGGCTGCGGTGGCGGAGGCGGGAACTACAACCGCACCTGCCCCTGGTGCGGCGGGCAGATCAACATCTACCCCGAGGGCGACTTCTGCGACGGATGCGGGTGCCGGTTCTAACGGAAGACACCGGTTCCGACAGCAGACATCACGTCTAAAACTCGACCGACGAAACTATGCAATCGCCGGATTCGGTCGGAAACTCGGCCGAATCCGGCGACCCCGGTGACCGAAAAACGGCAACGCAGCATGGCTGCAGCGCAGCGGCCGGACATGCATGGGCGGTATCACCATGCGGTGAGCTCAGTCTGCATATGTCGTGTCGCAATTAAATGGCCTCTATTGCGTCATTACGTCATGATATTACGTCATTTCGCTCAATAATCTGTATCCCATTGCGTCATTACGTCATTACGTCATATCATTGCGTCGCCGCATGTTGGTCAGCCAAATCGCAGGAGGCCCATATGACGCCGGAGCAGTTCGCCGAGACGCTCGCCATAGGCGAAACCGTGTCCATCGAGTTCAAGCGCTGTGGCAACCAGCCGGGCCAAGACACGTTCGAGACAATATGCTCGTTCAGCAACCGGTTCGGAGGGAGCATCTTTCTCGGCATCGCCGATGACGGCACGGTAACCGGCATTCCCACAAAGGCCGCCCTATCCATCAAGCGCAATATCATCAACACCGTTAAAAACGAGGTATTGTTCGATCCTCCGGTGGCCGTTGAGTTCGAAGACATCGTTCATGACGGCAAATTGGTGATACGCGTCTGGGTTCCCTCGAGCCCCGTAATCCATCGGTATAAAAAAACGGTGTTTGACAGGATAGAAGACGTCGACGTCAAAGTTACCAAGCCTGATGCGCTGGCTCTGCTGTACTTGCGCAAGCAAGGCATGTACTCAGAGCAAAAGATCTACCCCTACCTCACCGATTCCGACCTCGACCTCGACCGCATGGGCACCTACCGGCGCATGGCGTACCGAAAGCGGGCCAACCATCCCTGGAGGGAGATGGGAGACCGGGAGATTCTCAAAAGCATGCGGCTATATGCGCTCAACTACGAAACGGGGGTCGAAGGGTACACGCTGGCAGCGGCGCTTCTGCTCGGACGAGACGACGTCATCGCATCGGTCTGCCCGGCCTACAAGACAGACGCCCTGGTCATCATCGAGGATACGGACCGCTACGACGACCGACTCACCGTAACGACCAACCTCGTCGACGCCCACAGGGAACTGTCCGAATTCCTGGCAAAACATTTGCCAGACCGATTCCAATTGGAAGGGTCCCACGCCATCAGTCCGCGTGACATCATCGTGCGCGAAATCGTCGCTAATAGTCTGATGCACCGGGAATATCTCAGCCTCCTTCCGGCACGCATAACAATTAACCGCGACCAACTGACTGCCACCAACGCAAGCCGGGCGTCGTTCGAAGGGCAGCTGACCCCCGAAAATGTAACGCCCATCCCCAAGAACCCCATCATTGAACGCTTTTTCAACCAGATAGGATTGGCAGAAGAGCTTGGTTCCGGAACAAAGGCCCTGTTCAAGTATACGCGCGTCTATTCCGGAGCCGACCCGATGCTCAAAGAAGGCGATGTATTCACCGCCGTTATTCCTCTGCGATTTCCCCAAGTGGGCAACTCCGCGAATGGGCAAGACACAGAAGGTGCAAAGGGAAGCGTGACAGAAAATTCCGGCACTGGAAGCATCTCAATTCCCGCGGTTCAAGCGCCCGACCTTTCCGCAGGAGGCGCCACCCCCTCGCCATCCCCGCGACGCACCCCAACTCGCAGCACCTCGGACCAGCGCTGGTCCGAAATCGAAGCCCTCTTCATCGACCATCCTGCGATCACCGTAAAGGACGTCGCCGCACGCTGTGGGATCTCGCCGCGCACGGCGCAACGGTTCCTTGCCCAGCTCGTCGACGCGGGCGTCCTCGAGGCACATGGCAACACGAGAGGACGGACCTATTCCCGCGCCGCCGATCACGTGTCAAACGCCTCGCCAAGCCGTTCGACCAAATAGTCGTGAGCGAGTCAACATAAGGGCCGCGCCGTGCTGAGCACCTGGTGACGAAGTAGCCGCCCCAGTTGAATTGCCCCTCTTCGAACGGCAGGGGCGCCATGTTCGGCCGGGCATGGCCACGTGCCGCAAACCAGCGGAAGGCGCAGCGCCTTCCTCCTCGACATTGTCGGCCCCGCGGTCGCCCGACAACGAACTGCATCCCCGTCGGCGACGCCGCAACCCCCACGTGACAGAAACTGGGGTCAGGCCATACCTTTTTCGCCGCTGTGTACGAAACGGATGGGGTGTCGACGGTCAGAACGCGCCGAAACAGCCTCCTCGAAACCCAGCGACAAACCCGCTTGCACCAAAACCCCAGTTCGGCAGATAGTCGGTTCGATTATCAACTCTGAAAGAGCGTACACAACGCAGAAAAAGGTAGCGGCGAAGGCGGTTTTCTGTCACGCGGCAGGTTTGATGCCGTGTTTGCTGGCATGTTTGCCGGCGGGCTCAGCGGGAAACTTGCGCGCACATCGTCCTCCTGACGCCGTCGGGGCATCGCGACACGGCGCCGCATTGGCGGCTCCGGCACCCGGCCCAGATGAAGCTTTTGGGAGAGTGGCAGGCACACCGCACCCGCCCGCCCTCCACGCCTACAATGTGCCCCCTGATGCGCCTTCGACGCGCATCGACCCGTTTGCGAGAAGTCGGAAGCGCAGGTGACAAGCCTTGGACGGCACCCTGATCAACGAGAAGGCACAGCAAGACGCGATGGAGCAGGGCAAACCCACCCGGCAGGGCGGCACCATGACGCCCCGCCAGTGGCTCGCGCTCATCGGGCTGACGTTCTCCGCATTCGTGTTCAACACCTCGGAGTTCATGCCCATCGGTCTTCTGACCGACATCGCCGCCGACCTTGGGGTGTCCGAGGGCCAGGCCGGCATGGTCATCACCGTCTACGCCTGGGCGGTCATGCTTCTGTCGCTGCCGCTCATGATGGCGTCCTCGCGCTTCGGGTACCGCGGGCTGCTTCTGGCGGTCATCGCCGTGTTCGCCGCGGGGCAGGCGCTCTCGTATTTCGCGACCGGCTTTGCGATGCTGGTCGTCGCCCGGCTCGTCGTCGCATGCGCCCATGCGGTGTTCTGGTCGATCACGACGCCGATGGCAGTCCGTGTGGCCCCGCCCAAGTACCAGGCGCTCGCCATCAGCATGGTCTCGGCGGGGACGTCGATCGCGATGATCCTCGGCATGCCCCTGGGACGCGCGGTCGGACTGGCGCTCGGCTGGCGCATGGCGTTCGGGTGCGTCGGCATCGTCGCCGTGTGCATCGCCGTCTACCTGGCCTTCGTCTTCCCCAAGCTCGAGGCGGGCGAGCCGTTCACGCTCAAGCGCCTCCCGGTGCTGCTGCGCAACTCGGCGCTCGTGGGAGTCTATGTGCTCGTCGCGCTCTTCGCCACCGCCTACTACACGGGCTACAGCTACATCGAGCCGTTCCTGCAGCAGGTCGCACTCCTTGGCGAGGGGCCCATCACGACGCTGCTCACCGTCTTCGGCGTCGCGGGCATCGCGGGGAGCCTCCTGTACGCCCGTTTCTACGACGGACGCCGGCGCCTGTTCGCGCTCGGGTCCCTTGCGGGAATCGCGCTGCCCCTGCTGGCGATGCTGCCGGCGGCCCATCTCGGGACGGGGGCGCTGGCGGCCGTCTGCGTGGTGTGGGGGATGTGCGCCACGGCGTTCAACGTGGCATTCCAGGGGGTGGTGATCGGCCTCACCGACAACGAGACCTCCGCCGTGGCGATGTCGATCTACTCGGGCATCTTCAACCTGGGCATCGGCCTGGGTACGGCGGTCGGCGGCGGCGTGAGCTCGCTCGGGGCGATCTCGCTCATCGGCATCGTGGGCGGGTGCATAGCCGCGGCCGCCCTGCTGTTCTGCGCGGCATGGCTGCTGCCTCGGCTGGAAGCGCGCAGGGGGTAGCAGCTCCAGCGATGCCGAACCGGGGTGCCGGGCCATGCCGAAACCATGGGCGGCAGTCCCGGACCGTCCGCAGGCTCCCTACAGCTCGCACTCCAGCTGGCAGTCGAACGGCTCCCTCTCAACGTGGCGCATGTCGTACTCTTGCGCCTCGACGCATCCCATCGCCCGGTAGAACGCCTGGGTCTCGACGGCGGAATGGGCCGAGACGTACAGCTTGCGGGCGCCGGCCTGCCGCGCCCAACCCGCGGCGCGGCGGAACAGCTCCGTCCCGATGCCGCGGCCGCGCACGTCCTCGGACACATGGAGGCTGGACAGGTCGAGGTATCCCTGATCGCCCCCGAACAGGCCGGGCTCTACGGAGACGAACCCCTTGAGCGTGCCGGCGACGAACGCCCCGCAGACGAAGCCGCCCGTCCTTGCCGTGTTTTTGAGGCAGGCGACCAGCGTTCGATAGTCGTCCTCGGACCAGTCGTCGACGAACGGGTCGGGCTTGACCGTCCAGGCGCTGTCGACCTTGCGCCAGCAGTCCACAACGACCTGATGGCGCACGAACTGGGCAAAGAGGGCGCGGTCGATCTCGGATTCGCTCAGGATGCGGTACTCGGCGAGCGCCATGTGCAGGATCGGGTAGGGGGCGCCCTGGCCGTCGAGTTCGGACCGGCCGACGACCCGGAAGCCCTTGTGCTCGTAGAAACCGCGGGCCTGGGGATTCTGCTCGTTGACGTCGACGCGACGCACGCCTTGGACAAAGGCGCGGTCGAGCAAGAGGGAGCCGACGCCGGTGCCCCGCAGGTCGGGGGCGACGAACAGCATCTCGAGCATGTCGCCGTCGATGCCGGCGAAGCCGACGGGGTGCCCGTCGCCCGCCATGGCGACCTCCAGGAGCGGCACCGCGCGGATGGCATCGGGCACGTACGCCTCGATGGCGTCGATCTCGGGAGGGGTCAGAAACGTATGGGTCGCTTCGACCGACGCGCGCCAAAGCGCGACCACGTCCGCAACAAGGCAATCCGTCCGGTCTTCGCGGGCGATTTCGACGAGTTCTGTCTGCACGGGGCGTCCTTTCCAGATGTCGGGCACCGCGGCATGGGCGCCGCGGTGCAAGCATACGGCATCGGCGCGGGGCCAGACGGGGCGGATGGCATCATTTATTCGGGGACGCCCAGGATTCAGAGAAGCTCGATCGACCTGATGTCCTCGAACGGAATCTTCGTTTTCACGACCGTCAGCTCCCGCAGAGTCGTCTCGACTTGGGTGACGACCCCCGTCACCGGCACGTAGGCGTCGACGTCGTAGCGCACGACCCTGACCATGTCGCCCTTTCGCAGGCGCGCGACCTGCTCCGACAAGAGGGCGGCCTCCTCCTCGGTCAGCTCATGGCGCGGCTCCACGCTGCGTTCGCGCGAGTGGACCAAATCGTAATATCCCCTGAGTGCGGCGAACGGCATGAACTGCCGGGCCCGGTCGGCCGGGTCGATGCGGGGGCGGGGCGGCTCAGTCGGCCGAAAGTCCGACATGGCGCTCGCCTCCCCCGTCGTCCGCGCTTGCTGCGGAACCGCATGCGGCGTCGGCACCGTCCGCCGTCCGTCCGTCACCCGATGCCCGCATGCCGCCCGCTGCGCCGCGGCCGACCGATGCATCCCCGCCGTCTGCCGCCCTCGCCGCCTTCACCGTCCGCCCCGCCTTCGATTTCTTGTCGTCAAAACCCGCGCGATGCCCGCCGATAAGCTTGTTGCGCTCGAGGGCCGTGGCCTTCTCGTTCAGGCTCATGCCCTTCACCAGAGCGTTCTTGCCGAACTTTCCCTTCACGGCGAGCACCGCTCGCTGCAGGCTGTGCTCGCGCGCATCCGCCTCGACGTCGGTAAACAGATCGACGGTGGCAAACTCCTCGCCCAGCAGCCCCTCGAGGCCTATGGTGATGCGGCGGATGGGCCGGTCGCGCAGCGTCGTCTCGGCAAACAGCCGCTCGAACCGCGGTAACAGCTTGCGGTAGGAGTTCGTGTGCTCGCCCAGCTTGCGGGAACCGCCCGTGTGCTCGCCGTAGCGGCCCGACGCGGGACGGGCCCCGTGCTCGCCGACGAACACCTCGGACTCGCCGCGACCCGACGCCCGGTCGGCGCAGTCGCCCGGCACCGGCTCGCCCGCAGGCCGCCCCTTTTCGCGCGCGTAGCCCACCATGAGCGAGATGTGGTTGCACACCAGGTGCTTCTCCACCAAATCGAGCACCGACGCGTCGACCATCTCCTTCATGACGAGCAGGGCGTCGTCGTAGCCATAGTTGCATGGCAGGATCTGGCCGTTGCAGATCGAACGGCCCTCCGGCTCGTAGGCATGGATCTGGGCAATGGTGCACGGCTCGCACCCCCAGGCGTGGTCGATGAGGAACTCCGCGTTGACGCCGAACTCGCGGTAGAGCACATCCTCCTGCATGAAAGCGACGCCCAGCAGGTCGTGCACGCCGTACTTCGCCAGACGGCGCGCGATGCCCGGCCCGATGTTCCAGATGTCGGTGATGGGCCGGTGGGTCCAGATCGACCGCTTGAACTCCGCTTCATCGAGATACCCGATATTGTCGGGCGCATGTTTTGCCGTGATGTCGAGCGCGACCTTCGCCAGGAACAGGTTCGTGCCGATGCCCGCGGTCGCGCAGATGCCCGTCTCGTGGCGAATCGCCTCCATGAGCATGCGCGCCAGGCCGTCTGCGGACATCCCGTAGAGCGACAGGTAGGGCGTCGCGTCGATGAAGCACTCGTCGATCGAGTAGACATGGATGTCGTCGGGGCTGATGTAGCGCAGGTAGATGGCGTAGATGTCGGCCGATACCTCCATGTAGCGCTGCATGCGCGGCGGCACCGCCACGTAGTCGACACCCGGGGGAATCTCGAACAGCCGGCAACGGTTGTGCACGCCCGCAGCCTTCATCGCGGGGGAAACGGCAAGGCAGATGGTGGTCTTGCCCCGCGACTCATCGGCCACGACCAGGCGCGTCGTGAACGGGTCCCACCCGCGGGCGACGCACTCGACCGAGGCGTAGAAGCATTTGAGGTCGATGCAGAGGTACATGCGACCCGTGTCGGCGGAGCAATCGGCGCCAGCAGCACGGTCGACCTCGACGGCACCGGCAGAGCCAGCAGCACTCTCCGCACCGGTCGGCATAATCGGCGGCATGGCCAACGTCCCCGCAGTCTCCCCCAAAGCGCCCCGCACCCCCTCTCCACACAATCGAACGCAACAAGCCGCCTGCACCTGCGGGCGCCTGCGCCTGTAAGCCCTTACGCCCGCGAGCGCAGGCGCCTCGGTTGGTCGCACCTTCGGCATGTCCCACAGTATAGCGCATTACGTCTTGCAATAGAACATATGTTCTATAGCATTGCGCTCGGCACACCGATACGGCGGCGCCAAGGCCGCTCCGGGACGGCAAAGCGGCCGGCTCTGGCACCTGATAATCAATCTTGAATACTATTTCATCAATATTCTTAGATATAACGAGTCTGGGTGACAGGTTCGGCCCTTTCTCAATACCAAAATCGCCGTCGTGTACGACCGGATGCCTCCCATTGGACCAACATCCGCCGGCTAAAGGCGGAAACACAGGCGATGAATCGACATTTTCCCAGGTCGCAAATGTCCGCCCATCAAAAGGAAGGCGTCTCGGACGGGTCGCCAACAAACCGGGTCGTACACAACGCCAAAAAAGGTAGCGAAGACCGCCGTTTTGCGTCACGCGACCCCGCGAAGCCGTCGCGCCGGCCCGGACGGCCGCAAGAACAAGCAGCGGGCCCGGCCGCATCCGCGCGACCGGGCCCGCCAGCCCACCTGCTCTAGAGCGCGTGCGCCCATGGCGCGACGCGCGCGTCAGCGATACAGCGCACAGCCGCCCTTGGCGGCGCAGCCGCTCCTACGCCGTAACTTCCTCGAACACGTCGGCACCCTGGCCGCAGATCGGGCACACGTAGTCGGCCGGGAGCTCTTCGCCCTCGTAGATGTAGCCGCACACGGTGCACTTCCACTGGCGGCTGCCGCCGTCGGACTGCTCGGCCGCCGCCATGGTGCCGGCTGCGGGCTGGGCGTTGGTCTCGGAGGGCGTCATGGCCACGTTGAGCGAGGAGTCGCCGAGCACCGACGCGGCGATGGCGCTGGCCAGCGTCTGGAGCTGCTGGACGTTCTCGTCGCTCGTGGTGGACAGCAGGGTCACCTTGTCGCCGACCTGGAACATGTTGGGCATGGTAGCCACGATGTCCTGCATCAGCTGACCGGCCACGGGCGACCAGGAGCCGTTCTCGATGAACGACACGCAGCGGTTCTGCATGTTGTGGGCCACAAGGTCGTTCAGGAAGTTCTTCATCGGGGTGAAGATGCCCATGTTGTACGTGGCGCTCGCAAACACGAGGTGGCTGCAGCGGAAGCACTCGGCGAGCAGCCAGCTCACGTGGGTCTTGGACACGTCGTACACCTTGACGTTGTTCACACCGGCGTTGGAGAGCTGCGAGGCCAGGATGTTGGCCGCGTTGGCCGTGCCGCCGTAGATCGAGCCGTAGAAGATGGCCACGGCGTTGTCCTCGGGCACGTAGGTCGACCACTTGGTGTACTTGTCGAGCATCCAGGCGAGGTCCTGGCGCCAGATGGGGCCGTGCGTGGAGCAGAACATGGTGATGTCGAGCGTGGAGGCCTTGCCGAGCAGCTCATGCACCTGCGGGCCGTACTTGCCCACGATGTTGCAGAAGTAGCGGCGCGACTCGGCGATCCACTTGTCATCCTCGGTGAAGTTCACCTGGTCGGCGTACATGTTGCCATCGAGGGCGTTGAAGGTGCCGAACGCGTCGGCGCTGAAGAGGATGCCGGTGGTGGTGTCGAGCGTCACGATGACCTCGGGCCAGTGCACCATGGGTGCCTCGACGAAGGCGAGGGTGTGGGCGCCGGTGGTGAGGGTGTCGCCCTCGGCCACGACGATGCAGCGGTCGGTCACGTCGATGCCGAAGAAGTTCTTGATCATCTCGACGGCGCCGGCGCTCGTGACCACCGTGCAGTTCGGGAACTTGCTCAGCACGAGCGAGATGGCGGAGCTGTGGTCGGGCTCCATGTGGTTGATGAGCAGGTAGTCGAGCGGACGGTCGCCCAGCACGGCGGCGATGTTCTCGAAGTACTCGCCGGTGACCGAGCGGTCGACGGTGTCGATGAGGACGGTCTGCTCGTCAAGCAGCAGGTAGGAGTTGTAGGCGACGCCCTGCTCGAGCGGGTAGACGTTCTCGAACAGCTCGAGGCGCTTGTCGGAGGCGCCGACCCACCACAGGTCGTCGGTGATCTGGCGGGCGTTGGCCTTGCCGGCGAAGAAGTCGTTGATCGTGGCGGGAGCCGCGGCCTCGCTCGCCGCCTCGTCGGCCTGGGCGCTCTGGGCACGCAGCGCGCTGATCGCCGCGATTGCGGCTGCGCCTCCGGCGGCGGCCTTCACGAACCCGCGGCGGCTGGTGGTAGTTTCCATGCTGTTCCCCTCTCCGTTCGACATTCGGACAATCTGGTTGCGGGCGTTTCTCGCCCATAGGGCTCTTGGCTCTTCGCGTTTCGAGTGCAGCCGCGACGCCCGACCCCTTCCCTTGGACGATGCGCCCACGCCGCACACGAAGACGGATTTTATCCTAGTTACTCACTAGTATTCAGTCCAGCCCTACGAAGCATCATTGCAGGAATACCACCGAATTTGCATGCTTTTCACGGGCTGTCGTCTTGGTTTCACCGCGTCCGTATCCATTTTGGAAACCGCCTCGACGTTCGACAGCGTTCGGCGCCGCAGCAACAGCAAGCCAGTCCCCAACAAGCCGTTTCAGGCCCCAATTTTCAGTTACAGGGTTGAGGCCTCACCGAGGCTGCCGGGCATGCCATCATGGTCTCGGTCGTTCGAGCCGGAGAGACTCGAACGCACGTCGCAGGCCACATGTCTGCGCACACGCCGTGCCGCCGCCGGCCTCGCCGAGGCGGCCTATCGGGGCGGGCGCTCCGTCGTCTGCCCGTAAGGGGGAATTCGCATGTCCGACATCACCATGTCCCGTCGCAACTTCGTCGCCGGTGCCGCCGTCGCAGGCGCCGCCGTGGCCGGTGCCTCCGCGCTGGCCGCCAAGCCCGCCGAGGCGAAGATCATCGCCGAGTCGAGCGACGTCTGGAACCTCGAGGAGGTCGGCGAGCCGACCGAGACGCTCGAGTGCGACATCGCCATCGTCGGCGCCGGCGGAACCGGCATGGCGTGCGCCTGCCAGGCCGTCCAGCTCGGCCTCAAGCCCATCGTCCTCGAGAAGCGCGAGGTCACGGGCGGCTCGTTCATCGGCACCGAGGGCCTGTTCGCCCTGCAGACGCCCTTCACCGAGGAGAGCGGCTGCGACATGACGCCCTTCGAGGCCATCACCAACACGATGGAGTACCACCACTTCATCCCGAACCACAAGCTCTACCAGCGCTTCTTCAACATGACCGCCGAGACCGTTCAGTGGCTGCAGGACCTGGGCGTCGCCTTCCAGGGCGCCATCGCCATCGGCAACGGCCCCAAGTGCTGGCACGTCTACGAGCGCGACCTTGAGAAGGGCCCGGGCGCCACGTTCCAGGACTCCATGCGCGCCGCCGCCGAGAACCTCGGCGTCCAGATCGAGCTCGAGACTCCCGTCAAGAAGATCCTCGTCGGCGACGACGGTGCCGTCACCGGCGTCATCGCCCAGCGCGCCGACGGCACCTACGTCCAGGTGAACGCCCCCTGCGTCGCCCTGGCCACCGGCGGCTACCCGCAGAACCAGGAGTTCCTGTACGCCGTCTCCGAGACCCGCAACGAGCTCATCCTGCCGCAGGGCGTGCCCGGCAACGACGCCGACGGCATCAAGATGGCCCGCGACGCCGGCGCCTACATGGCCGAGGGCCTGGGCACCGTCATGTGGTGCGGCCCCTGCATGAAGGGCGCCATCTGGACGCACATGGACTACTGCGCCAGCGTCCAGCCCACCCTGTGGGTCAACAACAACTGCGAGCGCTGGATCAACGAGGACCGCTGGATCAGCGACTTCGCCGGCGTCGGCCTCGCCCAGCGCAACCAGGACCGCACCTACATCATCTTCACCGAGAACGACCTGACCACCTGGGAGCAGGAGGGCCCGTACGGCATGGTCTTCTCCTTCACCCAGCCCGGCACCCCCATGGAGGGCGTGCGCGAGGAGATCGAGTACCTGATCGAGCAGGGCAACGTCTTCAAGTGCGAGACCGTTGAGGAGATGGCCGCCGCCGAGGGCCTCGACCCCGAGGCGCTCCAGGCCTGCATCGACACCTACAACGGCTACTGCGAGACCGGCGAGGACCTCGACTTCGGCAAGGCCCCCGAGCACCTGCGCAAGATCGAGGGCCCGTACTACATCGGCCAGACCGGCGACGGCTACTACACCACGTGCGGCGGCGTCATGATCAACGAGAACTGCGAGGCCATGCGCGAGGACCACACCGTCATCCCCGGCCTGTACGTCGGCGGCTCCGACGCCGGCTGCCTCTACGGCGACTCCTACGACGTGAGCCTCGCCCCCGGCAGCCAGGCCTCCTGGGCCAACAACTCCGGCCGCATCATCGCTCAGGAAGCCGCCAAGTACCTGGGCGTGACCGCCGTGACCGTCGAGTAAGGGAGCGCGAACAAGGCAGGGCCAACAAGGCGAGGGCCGCAAGCCCGTAGCAGGCGCGAGTACCCGCGGGAGGCCCGTCGCGAACCTGCAGCGGCGCGCACGGCGCCACACGGCCGCCCCGGACGTTCACGAGAGCGTCCGGGGCGGTTTTGCGCATCCGGGCGGCGCAATCCACGAAGCGCACACGGCTTGACGGCGCAATGCTGATAGAATGATTGACCTGAATCGCATCGCAGAGCCCTGTACTAACGTCGCCTACACACACCAGAGGGCAGTATGGAAGCACTTTCGCGCAGGCAAGCCTGCCTGCTGATGGGAATAGCACCGCTCTTGGCCGCCGGCACCTTCGGGGGGCTGCTCGCCCGCCCGGCCGCGGCAACCGAGGCGACCGAGGCCGCGCTGGCCTCGGCCCAGGAGCAGTACGCCGCCGTCCAGGCGCAGATCGACAACCTGGCCGCCCAGCAGGAGGCGTTGAGCCTCGAGCTCCAGAACACCCTCAACGCCATGGAGGCCAAGCAGGCCGAAATCGATCAGACGCAGGCCCAGATCGACCAGACCATCGCCGAGATCGAGGCGGCCCAGGCGCAGCTCGAAGAGTACCAGGAAGAGCTGGCATGGTACGTCAAGCACAGCTACAAGAACGGCTCGACCTCGGTCCTCGACGTCATCCTCGGCTCGTCGGATTACGAAGAGCTGTTCCGCAACATCTACTACCTGACCAAGATCAACAACAGCCAGGTCGAGCTCATCGACAATATCCGTGCGCTCAAGCAGCAGCTGCAAGACCAGCAGGCCGCCCTCGAACAGCAGCGCGCCACCCTCGAGGCGCAGTACGCCGAGCTCGACGCCCTGCGCGCGCAGCAGGAGCAGCAGCTGGCCGACATCCATGCCCGCCAGGACGAGGCCTACAACCTGCTCAGCAACCTGAGCGCCGAGGTGCAAGCCCTCACCGAACAATACAACCAGGAGCTCATCGAGCAGGCGCGGGCCGAAGCCGAAGCCGCCGCGCAGGCTGCGGGCGGTGGCTCGAGCGGGGGGTCGTCGGGAACGGCCTACGGCTCGACCTCGGCAAGCGCCGTGGTCAGCTCCTGCTACTCGACGCCGTCGCCGGGCGCGGGCTATTGCGCCGCCTGGGTCACCAACGTGTTCGTCAACGCCGGCATCGGCGCCTTCTACGGCAACGCGTGCGACATGTACGCGTCGTGGTGCTACAGCTCCGACCGCGGCTCGCTGATGCCCGGCATGATCGTCGCCGTCTCCACCTGGAGCGGCACCTCCGCAGGACGCATCTACGGGCACGTCGGCATCTACATCGGCGGCGGCATGGTGATGGACAACATCGGCTACATCCGCACCATCGACATCGACAGCTGGGTCGGCACGTATAGCACGACCGTCACGCCGCGCTGGGGTTGGCTCGGCGGCGTTTCGCTGGGATAGCGCGCCACCGGCAAAAACCGAGCACACACGTCAGGGGGGGCGCCGCGGTCACGCGGCGCCCCCCTAGCATGCCGCGTGCTGGAGCATGCTGCGCGCTGCATACGTGGCATGCGGGAGCATGGCGCACGCCGCATAGCGTGAGCTATCGAGCGCACGCAGGAGACCTCAAGTGTCTATTTAGAATATACTTCTATTTATATTCATAAATTTGCATAATTTGTCGTTCGGTTCTTTTGCGGGCACCCTGCCTGCCAGAATTTCGACCCTGGCTTGCGAAAAAGTAGCCTTGCTGAGTAAGTTAAGCAGTTTGATAATACGTCAACGCTTGTCATTCGAATTTTTATTAATACTTCTACCTGCAGGTTTTTCGACACGCACAGATCTCACCCGCCTATTTGCGCCAAAGCCGCGCGATACGCGAGGCCAAAACGACGGCGCGCTTGCGCAGTAAGGGCATTTTTTATCAAGTGCTCCCCGAAATCCGGGAAAGGGCGTCCCCGCGCCACCCCGAACCCTCCCCACTGCGAAAACAAGCGGTTTGTGTGCGGGCCAGGATACCGGCCACGAGCCTTCCACACGCATGCGGTATCGTACGAACCTGCATTTTTGCCTCTACGAGAAAGCACATGAGGGACCAATGGCTCTTACCAGCAAGCAACGCAAGAAGCTCCGCGGGATCGCGAACACGCTCGACCCCGTTCTCATCATCGGCAAAGAGGACGTGAGCGACGGCATCGTCGCCCAGGCCGACATCCTGCTCGAAGACCACGAGCTCATCAAGTGCACCGTGCTCGAGACGAGCGATCTGACCGCCCGCGAGGCCGCCGACGAGCTCGTGCGCCAGACCGGGGCCGAATGCGTCCAGGTCATCGGACGCCGCTTCACCATCTACCGCAGGTCGAGCCGCGACGACATCGACCGCGTCAACCCCGACGAAGGCCCCGCTATCATCAAGCGCCCCGAGCCCAAGAAGCCGGCCGCACCCGCAAAGCGGCGCACGTTCCGCCCCGGCAAGGGTTCGGGCGGCCGCCCCGCCTCGCGGGCCGGCAAGACCGGCTCCGCCTCCTCCCCGCGCGGGGAGGCACGCGGGAATTCGTCATCGCGCGGCTACTCGGCGCCCCGCGGAGGCTCTTCCTCGCGCGGAACCTCGTCGCGCGGCGGGCACCGGACCGGCAGGTAGCCCCACCATTCCCGTTCTTCCCGCCACACAGGCACCCCGCCGTTCGGCAGGCCGTTGCATGGCGGGCGAATCGATTCTCGACTCAAACGTGCGCCCGACTCCGCCTCGCGGGGTCGGGCGCACGTGGTTTGCCTCGACCGACCGCCTTAGCTGTCGGAGCGCGCGTAGCGGTTCTTCATCTGCATGCTTGTCTCGAACAGGACCTTGCCGAGCACGTCGTCGGTCTCGGTCTTCAGCATCGCGGCGATGCTGTCGTTGGCCTCGGTAAGCACCGGCGTCGCCGCCTCGTACGACAGGCCGTCCGCGGCGACGCGCGCGTCGGCCGCGGCGACCAGGCGGTGCCCCTCGGCGCCCACGCGCTGCTGATAGCGCTCGATGTGGCTGGCGCACAGGCTGAACTGGGCGTCGGACAGGGCGGCGATGATGCGGTTCGCCCAGTAGAAGCTCTCGGTCGTCACGCGGCCCGTCGTGTTGGAAAGGTATTCGGGAGCCTTCGCCACGTTGGAGAAGAACGGCACGAACGCGTTGAACACGTTGCTGCCGAACGCGACCCACTGCACCGCACGCGTCGCCTCGGGAGCGTAGGGGCGCAGCTGCACCGCGACCAGCTGGCCGTTGCGGTTGATGCCGATGGGGCGGTACTTGCCGCGCTGGCTCGCGTCGCCGTAGTGCGCGTAGGGGTCGTACGGCGTGCCCTGGAAATGCAGGCTGAGCACATACTTCACGTCCTCGATGGTGAGCCTGCGCTCCGGGACGCGCGACCAGGGGATGTCATCGGACTCGGGGGTCAGGTCGGCGTCGGGGCCGTCCCAGCGCAGCGCGTGCGGATTGAGGTGGCGCTGCATGGCCCAGGCGCGCGGCGTGTTGTACACGTGGTCGGAATCGGAGTGCGAGCCGAACGCCTCGCGCGGGTTGAACGTCGCGGACGCCTCGGCCGGGGAACCCGGCGTGCGCAGCGTCAGGTCGAGATGGTTGGCCGTCATCCATTCGCGCAGGTCGGCGCTGCACATATGATCATGCTGCCAGCCGAACGCGTCGTCGAGGTCGAAGCTGTCGATGCCGAGCTGGTTGGGCATGGTCACATAGGCGTCGTCGGGCACGCGCTTGGCGATCCAGTGGTGGCCGCCCACGGTCTCGAGCCACCAGATCTCGTCGACGTCGGAGAAGGCGATGCCGTTCATCTCGTAGGTACCGTAGCGCTCGAGCAGCGCGCCGAGACGGACCACGCCCTCGCGCGCCGAACGGATGTAGGGCAAGACCAGCGTCAGCAGGTCCTCCTCGCCGATGCCGCCGGGCACCTCGGGCTCGTAGCCCGCCTCGCCTTCGGTCCCCTTGGCGGGCTTGAGGACCACAAGCGGGTCGGCCCCGAGCACGCGCTCGTTGGTGGTCAGGGTCTCGGTCGCGCTCATCGAAACGTTGGCCTCGTTCACGCCGGCCTCGCCCCAGATCCCCTCGTCGGGCAGGGCGTTCGGCATGCTCGTGTAGCGCATGGGGTCGTCGGGCAGCTCGACCTCGACGTGCGAGATCACGCTGCGGTAGCTGCGGGGCTGGTCGGCCGGGTCGACCACCGCGAACCGCTTCGGGGTGAAGCCCGCCGAGCCGGAGTCCTCGTTGCGCGCCACGATGGTCGAGCCGTCGTAGCTGGCGTTCTTGCCGATGAGAATCGTTGTGCAGGGCATGGGTGCCGGTCTCCTTTCAAGTCGGGCCCCGGCGCGGCGGCGGAATCGGCCGCACCGCGGGGGACGATGCGCTGCGTGGCAGACTAGCGCGAAACGACCGGCGGGGCAAGAAACGGGTGGCTCCCGTCCGTCGGAGGCCGTCGGACGCCGTCAAAGACCGCCGGAGAACCGCCGAAGACCCGAAAACGGCCGCGCGACGGCAGCCGTCCTGCGCAAAATGTTGTCCCGCTCCCCTTCTTTCCTTCCAAAACCCCTTGCAATAATACCTCGCATAGCATACTATGCGTTACATACTATGTGTGGCATAGTATCGTGCATTGCATGTGCGGCGCCCCGCGCGCCCAGACCGAACGACCCGCACGGCCGGAGGCGCGTCCCGCGAACGCCCTTCCGGCAAGCGACCGACCGAAAGGAGGAGAGGCCGTGGATGCACAGCTCAAGAAAGGCGTGCTCGACGCATGCGTGCTGGCAGCCATCAGCAAGCAGGATTCCTACGGCTATCAAATCGTTAAAGACGTATCGACCTGCGTCGACATCTCGGAATCGACGCTCTACCCCATCCTGAAGCGGCTCGAGGCCGCCGGCGCGCTCAAAACCTATTCCATCGAGCACAACGGCCGGCTGCGCAAGTACTACCGCATAACCGACGAGGGCGCACGGCGCATCGACGACTTCAGCGACAGCTGGAGCGAGATGGTCCGCATCCATGACTACATCGAGGAGGCACGGCACCATGACCAAGCGTGAGTTCCTCGACCGGCTCGAGCGCTGCCTCGCCAGCCTGGAGGACGGCGAGCGCGCGAACATGGTCGAGTTCTACCGCGAACAGATCGAGGACCGCATCGACGACGGTATGGCTGAGGAGGAGGCGGTGGCCTCGCTCGAGAAGCCCGAGGACATCGCGGCCAACATCCTGGCTCTGCGCGCTGAGTCGCAGGCGCAGTCCACGGCGTCGGGCGTGGCGGGCGCCGAGGGTGCGGGCGAACCCTCGTCGGCCAAGCACGCCCACAGACACCCCGTCCTGCGCGGCATCGGGATCGCCATCCTCGGCTTTATGGCGGTCGTCACGGCCATCGTGCTCATCCCGGTCGCCCTCGGGCTTGCGGGCGCGGTCGTCTGCGCCTACCTGTCGCTATGGGTGGCCGACGTGGCGGTCGTGCTCGGCGCGCTCGTATGCGCCGCTGCGTGCGTCCTGGTCGCCATCACCTGCTTCGTCGCCCCCGTGGGCAGCGCCGCCGTCATGACGGCAACCGTCGCGCTCGTCGTGGGCCTGGCCGCGCTCGCCGTGCTGCTCGCCATCGGGTCGTACTTCTTCGGCAAGCTGCTCGTGATGCTCGTCGTGTGGCCCGTCCGTGCGCTGCAGCGTCGCGCAGCCAGAAAGCGGGAGGGGGCGTCGGGCCGGGTCGGCGCATCGACGGCCGCCACCGCCCAGCCCAAACGCGACTACCCCTCGATGCCGATGCCGCCCATGGCGGGTGCGGGCGAGCAGACCGCCCGCCGGCGTCGGAGCATGCCGCTCTGGGGCATGCTCGCCATCGGCTCGGCGGTCCTCGGGCTGGCGGCGCTGCTCTGCGGCTTCGGCGTCCTCGCGGCGGTGGGCGGCCCCGAGCGCCTGCTCGAGGAGGCCGGCGTCAGCGAGCGGGTGCCCCTGCTCGACGTCGACGCCGACGAGGTCGACACCATCGACCTCACCGTTCCGGCCGAAAGCCTCCGGTACGTGGGCGGCGTCTCCGTCGGCGTCTCGCCCGACGACCAAATCCACGTCGTGGGGTGGTCCAACGACATGACCGGTACGCTGTACTGGGGCGACGTCGTCGGCGTGCAGGGGTCGCTCAGCGGGTCGACCGTGTCGCTCCATCCCGTCGAGTATCGCATCTGGTCGATCCAGAACCCCTTCACCTCGTTCAACACGGCGTACCGCTACGGCAGCGGCGGGCAGGTCGTCGTCCTCGTCCCGCAGGACTGGCAGGGCGACATCGTGTGCGACTCGGAGGGCGACTACCTCGACGTCACCATCGACCACCACATCGTTCGTGCAAGCGCCCCCGCGGTCTACTCGTCCGCCGGAGACCCGCTGCGCATCGCCGGCGACATCGACATCGCGGCGAGCGGCAGCGCGACCCTCGACGGCGTCATCGCCGACACCGTCTCGGTCGAAGCGCCCCATGTCGGACTGTACGACGTGGAGGCCGACGAGCTGGACGTCAACGCCCAGACCGGGCGCGGCCGGGCGGAGGTCTACCGCACCGAGGTCGAAGGGACGGCCGAGCTCGGCGGTAGGCAGGTCATCGTCGACGGCCTGTCCGCCGGGAACGTCGAGACGGGCGAGACGACCCAGATCGTCGAGGAGGGCCCGCTAGAAGATGCAACCCCCGCGGACGACGGCGCCGACTCCCTGGACACCGGGCCCGCCCGAAGCGCGGATTCGCAGGCGGCTCAGGCAGAGTAGCGCGCTCCCCGAGGTCCGACCCGGGCGTCGCCCTCCCCCGCAGACCCGGTACGAAAACGCCCGCGACACGGTCCCCGGATCCCCCCGTAGGGTCCGGGGACCGCGCGTTTCGGCGCGCAGGGCACCGACCCACCAGCAAACTGAGGGAGGGCCCCGGACCGGCGAGCGCAGCCCCGCCGCCGACCCCCTCAAAACGGGGGTTCCCCGAAACGCCGCCCCGGGCCATGCTGGGGGTGTCGAGCGCCGATACGCGCGGCGCCCCTGTCCATCCACCCCACAAGGAGGCTTTTATGGCACAGCTCACCCGCAGGACGTTCATCAAGGGCGGCACGCTCGGCGCCGCCGTCGCCGCTGCCGGCCTGACCGCGACCGCGCTCGCCGAAGAGGCCGCCGAGGCTCCCGCCGGCGACTACGACGTCATCGTCATCGGCGGCGGCGGAGCCGGCCTGTCCGCCGCCATCGCCGCGGTCGACGCAGGCGCCACCGTCCTCGTGCTCGAGAAGAACTCTGTCACCGGCGGCACCACCTCGACCTCGCAGGGCCTCATCGGCGGCTACGACAGCTGGCTGCAGAAGGAGCAGGGCATCGAGCTCACCTACGAGGAGATGCTCGACAACCTCGGCAACAACGCCAGCTGGCGCCTCGACCCCGAGCTCATGGGCATCACCGTCGAGCAGTCGGGCCCCTCGATCGACTGGCTCCACGACCGCTGCGGCGTCGTGTTCCAGGAGGAGGTCAAGGTCGGCTACGGCCCGCTGCAGATGATGCACGTCGTCGACGGCATGGGCCTCGCGCTCACCGACACGCTCGCCGCCTGCGCGCTCGACTCGGGCGTCGAGGTCGTCTGCGATGCCCAGGCCACCGAGATCGTCATGACCGACGGCGCGCCCACGGCCGTCAAGACCGCCGACGGGACCACCTACGGCTGCAAGGCCCTCGTCATCGCCACCGGCGGCTACTCCTGCAACCCCGAGCTCGCGGCCCGCTTCACCCCCGAGGTCGCCGGCACCATGGGCATCGGCCATCCGATGGCCACGGGCGACGGCATCATCATGGCCGCCAACGTGGGCGCCTGCACGAGCCACACCGACTCGATGATGTGCGTGCTCAAGGACTACGAGATCATGACCGAGTACACGCCCACCTCGGCCGCCGCCAACGTGAACGGCTTCACCTCGCTCGCCAACATGATCATGGTCGGCGCCGCGGGAACCCGCTTCACCAACGAGGCCGCCGCGGGCTACATGAGCCAGGACCTCAACCGCCCGGTCTTCGACCAGATGCACAAGGACGGCCTGGGCTACGTGTGGATGATTTCCGACCAGGCCACCATTGACGCCACCGAGGGCAAGACCAAGCGCGGCGAGGAGCTGCAGTACGTCACGGCCGAGACCCCCGAGGACCTCGCCGCCGCCATGGGCGTCGACCCCGCCGGCCTCGCCGCGACGATCGAGGCCTACAACGCCGCCGTCGAGGCGGGCTTCGACGCCGAGTTCGGCCGCGTCCCCACCGTGCCGCTCACCGCGCCGTTCGTCGCCCTGGCCGTGACGCCGTGCTCGATCATCACCTACGGCGGCATCGCGCGCAACGCCTCCTCCGAGGTCCTGCGCACCGACGGCACCTCTATCCCCGGCATGTACTGCGCCGGCGAGACCAGCTGCAACTCCGCGTTCATGGGCTTCACGATCTCCAACGCGATCACGTGGGGTAAAATGAGCGGTGAGAACGCCGCCGCTTACGCCCTCGCGTAAGCCGCAGGCACGGGCCGCGCACGGCAGCGCGGCATGAGAGTAGACAGCCAACCGGGAATCCTGTCCCCCGGTTCGGCGGGGAGACCGCCCCACCACCCCCGGGCGGCTCCCCTCATCCAGACACCGCCGCCCACACCCCCGGGCGGCGGTGCTTTTTGTTGCGCGTACGGTGAACAGCGCAGAGACCCTATGCCGTGTAGAGGTCGATGAGCTCCTGCTTGGAGTGGACGCCGAGCTTGGCGTAGACGGACTTCACGTGGCCGCGCACCGTGTTGGCCGATATGCCCAGCTCGTCGCCGATATAGGCGGCCGACCGCCCGCGCGCGAGCAGAAGCGCCACGTCGGACTCGCGCGCCGTGAGGCGATGGGAGGCCGCGAGCTCCTCGGCGCGGGCCCCGATGGGGTCTGCGTCGGCCGGTGCGGAAGCCGGGGCGGAGGCGGATCCCCCCGCATTCCCGCGCGCGGCGGCCCCGGAGGCGGCCTCCGC
>DBEYOB010000072.1:0-52662 GCA_048173955.1 Coriobacteriales bacterium | reverse complement strand
CCGTGCCGCAGCCAACGCATTAAGCGCCCCGCCTGGGGAGTACGGCCGCAAGGCTAAAACTCAAAGGAATTGACGGGGGCCCGCACAAGCAGCGGAGCATGTGGCTTAATTCGAAGCAACGCGAAGAACCTTACCCGGGCTTGACGTGCCGGGAAATCCCCGGGAGACCGGGGGTGCCGAGAGGCGCCCGGCGCAGGTGGTGCATGGCCGTCGTCAGCTCGTGCCGTGAGGTGTTGGGTTAAGTCCCGCAACGAGCGCAACCCCCGCCCCGCGTTGCCAGCGGTTCGGCCGGGCACCCGCGGGGGACCGCCGGGGTCGACCCGGAGGAGGGTGGGGACGACGTCAGGTCATCATGCCCCTCACGCCCGGGGCCGCACACGTGCTACAATGGCCGGCACAGAGGGTTGCCACCCCGCGAGGGGGAGCGGATCCCTAAAGCCGGCCCCAGTTCGGACCGGGGGCTGCAACCCGCCCCCGCGAAGCCGGAGTTGCTAGTAATCGCGGATCAGCACGCCGCGGTGAATGCGTTCCCGGGCCTTGTACACACCGCCCGTCACACCACCCGAGTCGTCTGCACCCGAAGCCGCCGGCCGAACCCGCAAGGGGCGGAGGCGTCGAAGGTGTGGGGGGCGAGGGGGGTGAAGTCGTAACAAGGTAGCCGTACCGGAAGGTGCGGCTGGATCACCTCCTTTCTAGGGAGCGCGGGCCGCCGGCCCGCCCGCGAGCCGAACGAACTCCCCCTCTCCGCGGCACCCGGCCCCCGGGGCCCTCCCCGGGCACCTTGAGAGCCGCATAGCGCGAAGCGGGAAATTTTTCTCGATGGCAATCTCTTCTCTTTTTTCGACATACGAACGGTCGGGCATCATGCCCGCGCCGGGGGCGAGGCCCCCGGGCGCAGCGGGCGCACGGCGGATGCCTTGGCACGGGGGGCCGACGAAGGGCGCGGGAAGCCGCGATAGTCCCGGGGGAGCCGCACTCAGGCGCAGATCCCGGGGTGCCCGAATGGGGGAACCCAGCAGGCGAGGGCCTGCTACCCGCATCTGCGGGAGGCAACCGGGGGAACTGAAACATCTAAGTACCCCGAGGAGGGGAAATCAAGACGAGACCCCCCGAGTAGCGGCGAGCGAAAGGGGGCCAGCCCAAACCGGGGCGTGCGTCAAGCGCGCGCGCGTTGCCGCCCCGGGGTTGAGGGCGCGGGTCGCCGGGGGGCGCGCACCCCCGGCGGGAGTCACAAAGCGGCGGGCGAGCGGAAGCGCATGGGAAGGCGCGCCGCAGAGGGTTAGGGCCCCGTACGCGGAGCCCGCCGCCTCCCGTCCCGCGGCCCCGAGTACCGCCGGGCACGTGAAACCCGGCGGGAAGCAGGGTGGACCACCATCCAAGGCTGAGCACCTCCCCGTGACCGACAGTGGACGAGTACCGTGAGGGAAAGGTGAAAAGCACCCCGGGAGGGGAGTGAAACAGACCCTGAAACCGTGCGCCCCCGAGCAGCCGGAGCACACTCGATGTGTGACGGCGTGCCTATTGAAGAATGAGCCGGCGAGTCGCGGCCGGCGGCGAGGCTGAGCTATCAGGCGAGCCGCAGCGAAGGCGAGTCCGAACAGGGCGACATTGAGTCGCCGGCCGCGGACGCGAAGCCGGGCGAGCTACCCCGGGGCAGGGCGAAGCGGGGGTGAGACCCCGTGGAGGCCCGAACCCACCGGCGTTGAAAAGCCGGGGGACGACCCCGGGGTAGGGGTGAAAGGCCTATCAAGCCCGGAGATATCTCGTTCTCCCCGAAACCGCTTTAGGGCGGGCCCCGCGCGCTGCCGGCCGGCGGTAGAGCCACCGGATCCCCTAGGGGGCCTCGCAGCCTACCGAAGGGAACCGAACTCCGAACGCAGGCCGCGTGAAGCGCGGGAGTCAGGACGCGCGGGCTAAGCCGCGCGCCCGAGAGGGGAACAGCCCAGACCGCCCGCCAAGGCCCCCAAGTCCTCGCCGAGTGGCAAAGGATGTCCGGGCGCGCAGACAGCCAGGACGTTGGCTCAGAAGCAGCCACCCGTCCAAGGAGTGCGTAACAGCTCACTGGCCGAGCGCCCGGGCGCCGACAATTCACGGGGCTAAGCGAGGCGCCGAAGCGGCGGGATGGAAGGCTAGGCCTCCATCGGTAGGGGAGCTTCCCGCGCGCGGCGAAGCGGGTGCGGCGAGCACCCGTGGAGCGCGCGGGAGTGAGGATGCCGGCACGAGTAGCGAGAGTGGGGTGGGAACCCCCACCGCCGAATGCCCGAGGTTTCCTGGGGAAGGCCCGTCCTCCCAGGGTCAGTCGGGTCCTAAGGGGAGGCCGCCAGGCGCACCCGAAGGGCGGCAGGTAGACATTCCTGCACCGCGCGCCGCTGGCGCGCGCGCGACGGCCCCCGAGGGGCCGGCGGGGTTCTGGACGCCCCCGTCCGGCCGAAAGGCCGGGGAAGCACCTAGTGCGAACCGGTGCCCGGAGGGGCCCTAGAAAAGCGCGCGCGCTTTCAAACCGGCGCGCGCCCGTACCGCAGACCGACGCAGGTGGGCCGGCAGAGCATGCCGAGGCGGACGGGGCAACCGCGGCCAAGGAACTCGGCAAAACAGCCCCGTAACTTCGGGAGAAGGGGCGCTCCCCCCATCAGGGGAGCCGCAGAGACCAGGCCCAGGCGACTGTTTACCAAAAACACAGGACTCTGCAAAGCCGCAAGGCGACGCATAGGGTCTGACGCCTGCCCGGTGCCGGAAGGTCACGCGGAGCCGTCAGCGCAAGCGAAGCGGCGATGCCAAGCCCCGGTAAACGGCGGCCGTAACTATAACGGTCCTAAGGTAGCGAAATTCCTTGTCGGGTAAGTTCCGACCTGCACGAAAGGCGCAACGACCTGGGCGCTGTCTCGGCCGCGGGCCCGGCGAAACTGCACTGGCCGTGAAGATGCGGCCTGACCGCGGAAGGACGGAAAGACCCCGTGAACCTTCACTGCAGCTTGGCGCTGGGTGCCGGGGCGTCGCGTAGAGGATAGGCGGGAGGCGAAGAGCCGGGGGCGCCAGCCCCCGGGGAGCCGACCTTGGAATACCGCCCCCGACGCCCTGGCCCCCTAACCCGCATGCGCGGGGACCCCGCCAGGTGGGTAGTTTGACTGGGGCGGTCGCCTCCCAAAACGTAACGGAGGCGCGCGCAAGGTACGCTCGGGGCGGTCGGCAACCGCCCTCAAGAGTGCAAGGGCGCAAGCGTGCCTGACTGCGAGGCCGGCAGGCCGAGCAGGGACGAAAGTCGGCCCTAGTGATCCGGCGGCCCGGCGTGGGACGGCCGTCGCTCAACGGACAAAAGGTACTCCGGGGATAACAGGCTGATCTTGCCCAAGAGTCCACATCGACGGCAAGGTTTGGCACCTCGATGTCGGCTCATCGCATCCTGGGGCTGGAGCAGGTCCCAAGGGTTCGGCTGTTCGCCGATCAAAGCGGTACGCGAGCTGGGTTCAGACCGTCGTGAGACAGTTCGGTCCCTATCCTCCGCGGGCGTCGGAGGGCTGAGGGGGGCCGCCCCCAGTACGAGAGGACCGGGGCGGACGGACCTCCGGTGCGCCTGTCGTTCACCAAGAGCGCGGCAGGGTAGCCGCGTCCGGACGGGATAAGCGCTGAAGGCATCTAAGCGCGAAGCCCTCCCTAAGACGCGCCCTCCACACGAGGCCCCAGGGAGAACACCTGGTCGATAGGGCGCAGGTGCAAGGCGCGCGAGCGCCTCAGCCGGGCGCCACTAACAGGCCCAGGCCCGGGGCTCACCCGGCGCGGGGCCCGGCCGGAAGCGAGGAGAGGGCCAAGCGAGAAGGTTTCCCGCCAGCGCCATGCGGCCCCCAGGGCGCCCGCAGGGGCACCGGGAGTTTTTCAAAGGCCCTTCGGGGCCTTTTTTCATATCGTGAATTTCGTTTCCCAACTCCGGTACTTTTCTATCACATTATAAAGTATAGTGCTACGATAGTTACAATCAGTAACACTCTTTTGTATTGTTCGCACCATATCTGAACTGCTCTTTTGCTGTCGAATGCCGCTTGTGTCCAGATTCGGTGCATCCTGCCCAACTAATTTCAGAACCTCGTTTATATGCTCTTAAAAAGACGCTATCCTCTACGTGGATGCTTCGCCCCGAGTGGGTTACTATAGTATCCAGGTGGGTTTAGGTTGGGCCGCGAGGCCCGTGTCTTTCAATGGAGAGGGAGGTGTTTGAATGGCTACACAGCAGGTTGTTGAGACGAGCAAGGTCTCGCAGATTCTCGAGTCCCGCGGCATCTCGCGTCGCAGCTTCCTTGGCTACTGCGCCGGCATCGCAGCGATGATCGGCCTGTCCGAGGCGGCGGCTCCGCAGGTCGCCCAGGCCCTTGAGAGCGTGATCGGCGGTGCTTCGGGCAGCCTCAAGCCGGTCATTTGGCTTGAGGGTTCTTCCTGCACGGGGTGCACCGAGTCCTTTGCTCAGGTCGACTCTCCTGACGTGACCACTGTCGTGCTCGAGCTGATCTCGCTCAACTACAGCGAGACCCTTTCGGCCGCAGCGGGCCATTCTATGGAGGAGGCTCGTAAGCAGACCATCGAGGCGGGCAACTACCTCGTCGTCTATGAGGGCTCCGTCGTCGAGGGCTGGGAAGGCAACGCGCTGCGCATCGCCGGCGAGAAGGGTACTGACATCCTTCTCGAGACCGCGTACGGCGCCGAGGCGGTCATCGCCTACGGTTCGTGCGCGTGCGACGGCGGCTGGCAGGCCGCTCGCCCCAACCCGGCCAACGCCTGCGGCGTGCAGAAGTTCCTGCAGGCCCACGCGGTCGACACGCCTGTCATCAACATCCCGTGCTGCCCGGGCAACCCCGAGTGGGTCGTGGCCGTTCTGGTCGAGTACCTGCTCATGGGCCGCATTCCCGAGCTGAACGAGAAGAACGAGCCCAAGCTCATGTTCTCCGAGACGATTCACGACAACTGCCCCCGTCGTGGTCACTTCGAGAACGGCGAGTTCGTGTACCAGTTCGGCACGGTGGAGGAGGAGAAGGGCTACTGCCTGTACGCCCTGGGCTGCAAGGGCCCCCAGACCTTCACGAACTGCCCCATCGTCAAGTGGAACCGCCGCGTCTCCTGGTGCGTCGAGTCCGGTGCCCCGTGCGCCGGCTGCGGTGTCATCAACCCGATGAACCCCGCGATGAACTGGGTCGACGAGAACACGCCGTTCCTGGCGCGCCACCGCTACTTCCAGATTCTCGACTGGAAGATCTCGCCGGCCGCCATCGCCGGCACGGTCCTGGGCCTCGTCGTCGCGGTCATCGCCGTCCACGCCGTGGGCATGAAGCTCACCGGCCGCACCGACGGCGGCGCCGACTTCGAGACCGAGCGCGCCTACGACATCCGCAAGAAGACGCCGGGTGCCGCCGAGCTCGCCGATTCGGCCGAGAAGCTCTACAACGAGCTCGACGCCGAGAACATCGTGACCCGCAAGGCCAACCACAGGAAGGGAGGCGATAAGTAATGGCGGTTTCGACCATTGACCCGGTTACCCGTATCGAAGGTCACCTGCGCGTCGAGATGGAAGTCAACGACGGCAAGATCACCGATGCCTGGGTTTCCGCCGGCCTGTTCCGCGGCATGGAGCTCATCCTCGAGAACCGCACCAGCCAGGACGCGTCGATTATCGCGCAGCGCATCTGCGGTGTGTGCCCCGTTTCGCACGCTCACGCCGCGACGCTCGCCTGCGAGGCCGCGTTCGGCATGACGCCTCCCGAGGGCGCCCGCATGGTGCGCAACCTGTCCGAGATGGCCCAGTTCATGCACAGCCACATCCTGTGGTTCTATCAGCTCAACGGCCTTGACTACGTCAACCCGCTTGACTCCGTCAACGCCGACATTGCTGATACGTTCGACGTCTGCATGGAGCACGGCCTGGCCACGGCCGACTTCGCGAACCTGCAGAAGCGCCTGCAGGCCTTCGCGGACAACGGCCAGCTGTCCATCTTCTCGGGCAACTGGTTCGACACCGAGAACGCCGACGGCACCCCCGCCTTCGCGCTGACTCCGGAGCTCAACCTCATCGCCACGGCCCACTACATCGAGGGCCTCGAGATGCAGGCCAAGGCCTCCGAGATCAACGGTATCCTGGGCGGCAAGATGCCCCACATCATGACCTCCCTCGCCGGTGGCACCATGTTCATGCCGACCTCGGAGAAGCTCGACGACATCTACTTCCGCGTCAAGGACCTGCGCGCCTGGGTCGACAACACGCTGCTGCCCGATGCCATCGCGCTGTCGAAGGTCTATGCCTCGGAGTTCGAGTACGGCAACAGCCAGTACAACACCTACGGCGCCTGGGGCGTGTTCGACTCCGACACGTTCCAGATCAACGACCGCTACCTGCCGGCCGGCGTGCTGACGGGCGAGGGTCTCGATCTGGCCGACGTCGACACGAACGCCATCACCGAGGACATCGCCCGCGCGTACTACAAGCCGAGCGAGCCGGTGAACCCGCTCGACGGCATCACCGATCCGTGGTATCCGGCCTCGGGCTACGACGTGAACGACAAGTACTCCTGGTGCAAGGCCCCGCGCTACAACGGCCAGCCGCTCGAGACCGGCCCGCTGTCGCGCGTGCTCGTCGCCTACCGGCGCGGCGTCGAGGGCATCGTCTCCCGCGTCGACACCGTGCTCGAGGCCCTTGGTCAGGCCGGCAACATCAACTACCTGACCTCGACCTTCGGCCGTGCCGCCGCCCGTGCCGCCGAGATGTCCTACATCATGGAGCGCATGGAGCAGGAGTGCCTCGACCTCATCGAGTACGTCGGCGCCGGCAACCGCGACTTCTACACGAAGCCGACGAACACCACCGGCACCGGCATCGGTCTGTGGGAGGCCCCGCGTGGCGCCCTCTACCACATGGCCAAGCTCACGAACGACAACATCAACAAGTACCAGATCATCATCCCCTCGACGTGGAACCTCGGTCCCCGCGACTCCAGCGGCACCCGCGGCCCGCTCGAGAATGCTCTGATCGGTGTTGAGGTTACCGACGTCGAGAAGCCCATCAAGGCCCTGCGCCTCGTCCACAGCTTCGACCCGTGCACGGCCTGCGCCGTCCACGTGTTCGAGCCCAAGACGGGCAAGAGCTTCGCGTCTGTCGAGAGTCCTTGGGGGGTGAGGTAATTGGCACACCTTGCACACTATAAGGAAGCTCACCCGCTGCCTTTCGTGATCACCCACTGGGTGAACCTGGTCTGCATGTTCCTCCTCATCTTCACGGGCTTCTACATCCACTTCCCGTTCTTCCCGGCCGCCATGGGCATCTGCCGCGGCGTGCACGTGCTGTGCGGTATAGTCATCACGATTAACTGCATCGCGCGTATCGTGCTGGCCTTCTTCATCAAGTCGGCCCCCACGGGCGGCACGCGCTCGGTTGTCCGCGACTTCAAGACGTGGCTGCCGCAGAAGAACAACCGCCACATGCTCATCGAGTGGGTCAAGTACTATCTGTTCCTGCAGAAGGACCATCCCCTCGGAGCGAAGCTGGGCGTTCCGCAGAAGCTTTCGTACCTGCTCATCCCCATCCTGATCTTCATCATGGCATGGACGGGCTTTGCGCTGTGGATTCCCACCAGCACGTGGGGCATCTCCGAGTTCATCATCAACGCCTGGGGCGTGATGAACGTTCGCCTGGTGCACTACTTCGTGATGTTCGTCATCATGATCATCATGTGCTTCCACCTGTATCTGGCGAACATCGAGGGTATCGCTCCCACGCTGCTCATCCTGTTCCGCAAGGAGCACGGCGGCCTGGTGTACGACCCGGTGAAGCGCAACGTCGTCGGTTACGACGCCATGGGTCACGGCACGAGCAAGGGCGAAGGCCCGAGCAAGCTCGACCTCGACAAGGAAGGCGTCAAGTGCTAGCAATCGCACGCTAGCGATTGGCGAGACGCTTCCGCGTTGTTTTGCGTGAAGGCCCGAGGCATTGCGCCTCGGGCCTTCTTTGTTCGGCTACCATGATTGCGCGGCACGTCCGCGCAGAGCGGGCACGACGGCACGGGGAGGCTCCATGCGGGTAGCGGTGATGTGCATCGGCAACGAGTTGCTCATGGACGAGGGCGTCGGACCAGCATGCGCCCGCTACCTGCTGTCGCGCTACGCGTTCCCCGACACCGTCGACGTGCTCGACCGTGCGGTGATGGGCATGTCGATCATCAGCGACCTGCGCGCGTACGACTTCGTGCTCGTGCTCGACGCGGTCGAGGTGCCCGGCGCCCGGCCCGGCCAGGTGTTCTCGTTCGCCCCCGACGACGTGGCGCCCACCCCTCCCGGCATGGCGTCGCTGCACGAGGTGCGTTTTGCCGACGTGCTGGCGTCTGCGGAACTGTTGGGCGTCCGCTGCCAGGGGCACTGCCTGGGCATTCAGGTCGAGAATATGTCGCCCTCCGAGTTCGTGGTCGCGTTGACCCCGCGTGTCGCCGCCGCGCTGCCCCTGCTTGCCCAGGCGGCGGTGCGCTACCTGCGCGAGGAGCTCGGGCTCGCGGTGGAGGACCTGCTCGCATCGTCGGACCCGTATCGGGCGGGCAGCGGCGCCCCCGGTGCCCGCGACTTCTCGGCTGCGGGACGCCTCGATGGCGAATCCTCGGCTACCGTCGGGGATTCCGGCGATGCGCCCCAGCCTGCCGTGCCCGAGGTATACGGCGATCCCGACGCCACGGTGATGGCGCGCTATCTCGCAGCGGGCCTGCGCGCCGTCGGCGCACTTGCCGGCGAGGGGGAGGGGGAAGGGTTTTCCGACGTGTCGGACGGGGCGGGGAGGCTGTGCCGCGTCGATGTGGTCCTTCCCGCCGACGGTGACGACCAGGTGCGACGCGCGCGCGATGTGGCCGATCGCTTCGGGCTGTCGGTTGCGCCGCAGGCGGGGGGCGCGCCCGCTGATCGCGGCGCGCGCGATGCGGTGCGCCTCGCGGCGTACGTTTCTCCCGCGACGACGGATTACGACTGCGACGCGCTCGTCGGGGCGTGTCTCGAGGTCTGGGGAGACCGGGATTCGCGGTAGGGTTCGGGGACGCTTTCGTTTGTAAGCCCGCACCGGTTGGACGGGCATGTGCATGGGAAGGGGCGAGCGGTTGTGGCACAGGACAACGGCGGCAAGAACGGCGGCGGGATGCGTGGGGACGAGGACCTGGAGCGCATCGCCGAGATCGGCACCGCCGTCCCGCGGGCGCCCGAGGGCATGCGCTATGTCGGCTACTGCCGCTCCTGCCGCTCGTTCGTCGAGCTCGGCCCGACGTTCGGGTGCATGAAGGCGGGGCATCCCAAGTCGGATATCGCCGTCGCGCTGCTGGTGGGGGAGGACGACCCGCTGCCGCGGCTCCCGAGGCTCAACCTGGGCGCCCTCTTCATGCCCGCGCTGTGGGGTCCCGCGCACGGCCAGTGGTACATGATCCTGTTCTATCCCATCTGGCTTCTGCTCGACAACCTGATCTACGGCGCCGTGCATGGGACGTTCCCCGTCGTGATCGCCGTGCTTGCCAGCCTGGCGGTCGCGGCGTTCACGGTGTTCTATGCCGTACGGGCGAACTCCTACGGCTACCCGCGCGTCGCCGCCGAGAAGACGCCCGAGCAGTACGTTGCGACCGAGCGCAGATGGTCGATCCTGTTCGTGGCGATCGGCGTGGCGTTCATCGCGTTTGCGAGCTGGTACAACGTTGCCATGAGGCCGGGCCTGCCGACGGCGTAGCGCGGACTGACGACGCGCGGCGTGGTTCCGACGGTGCAGCGCGGGGCGCGTGACGCGATTAGTCTTGGGGCTCGTCCTTTTTCGCCGCTGTGTACGAGTGTAGAGAATTGATTGTTCTCTAATTATCAGGTAAGGAAATGAATACCTGGGCTTTTATTCGGGATACAGTTCCTTTGTCGGCAAAGGTTGACCAAGGTGCCCTCAGAACCCCTCTGGTTGGGGCGAGAAGTCGTACACAGCGCCGAAAAAGGTAGGCGTGTGCGGGCGATTCTGTCACGCGGCCGATGTCGGAGGCACGCTCGGGCACACCCAGGTTGCGCAGTCATGCGCCCAGGCTGTGCAGCCATGTCCAGGTCGCACGGCCATGCCCAGGCCGTGCAGCCACGTCCACGCACCCGACCCGTTTCCCGGTGGGGTTCCCACGGCCGCCATGGCCGCGTGTGGTCCTATTTCAGGCTTGCCGTTTTCTTCTTGCCTGCCGTTTTTGTCGCGCCCTTCTTCGTGCCCGCAGCCTTGCGGGCCTGCGCCTTCGTCTTGGGCGGCTTGCCGCAGCTCGGGCACAGGTCGGCCAGGGGGCAGGGCATTCCACCTGGTGTCGTTGCCGCCTCTCCGGCATCCGCCGCGAGGCATGCCGGCTTGCGCGCGTCGCACACCTGGCGGCCGAAGAGCACCCACTGGTGGTTGACGGGTTTCCACAGCTCGCGGGGGATGAGCTTGAGCAGGTCCTGCTCCGCGTCGAGCGGCTCGGCGGCCGTGGTGAAGCCCAATCGCGTTGCGATGCGGAACACGTGCGTGTCCACCGCGATGCCCTCGACGATGCCGAAGGCGTTGTTGAGCACGATGTTCGCCGTCTTGCGCCCCACGCCCGGCAGGCGCGTGAGCTCCGCCATGGTGCGGGGGACCTCGCCGCCGAAGTCGGACACCACCATCTGGGCGCATTCGACCACGTGGCGGGCCTTGCTGCGAAAGAATCCGAGCGGGTGGAGGATCTCCTCCACCTCGGGCAGCGGCGCGCCGGCGAGGTCGGCGGGGGTGGGCCAGCGGTCGAACAGCACGGGCGTCACCTTGTTGACGGCGGCGTCGGTCGTCTGGGCCGACAGCAGGACCGCGATGACGAGGCTGAACGGGTCGCTGAAGTGCAGCGCGCACTCCGCCTCGGGAAAGAGGTCGTCCATGCGCCGGCACACTTCGACGGCGCGGGCCCGTTTGGCGGCAAGCGATTCACGCGGCATGGCGGTCCTTTCGGGGGGACGGGGATCGGAGCGGAGCGCTAGGGCGGAAAGGTGCAGACGAACAGCCGAGATGGGCTGGCGAGCGCGCCTTGCCGCCGGTGCAGTCCAGTATAGCGGTGCCACGGGGCGCGCAGGGTGGAATTTGCCTGCGTGCCGGGACCCATTCGGCGCAAGGGGCCGACGCCGCGTCGGATACATCCGCTGCCTATGGCCCCGCCGTTTCGGCGCAACCGGCGTGGTTGCTGACCAATATGCAGGTCAACGGTGGTGTGCCGGTATTTTCACCACTTTCGGGTCAATCGCTTGGGGAAGGGTTGCGTCTACCATGTCACCCGGTGGGCGGCGAGCCTGCGTTGCCTTGCGTTGTCCGTCGCCCTGTCGACGCGGTCCCGAGCGGGACCGCGACCCTTCAACCCAAGGAGGATCTGTATGAGCACCGATCTGACCCGCCGTTCGTTCCTCGGCGTGGGCGCCGCCGTCACCGCCGCAGCAGCCGTCGCCGGCACCGCGCTGGCCGAGGAGGCCGCGACCGAGGAGGCCGCCCCTGCCGACGGCTCGTTCCACGGCAGCGCCACCACGGCCGAGTGCACCACGGGCAACGCCCACCTCGCCGTGAACGACACCGGAAACCCCGGCTACTGGGACGAGAACGGCAAGTACATTCCCGGCTGGCTCGTGGCCCCCGCCGCCCCCGAGGCAGCTGACGAGGAGCTCGACTGCGACGTGCTCGTGGTAGGCCTGGGCGTCGCCGGCCTGTGCGCCGCGCGTGCCGCCGTCGAGGAGGGCGTCAAGGTCATCTGCGTCGAGCAGTCCGAAAGCTACAACTGCCGCGCCGCCCAGTTCGGCAACATCAACTCGAGCTTCTCGGTGAGCGCCGGCGTCGAGTACTCCGCCGACGACAAGATCGGCATGATGAACGCCGAGCTCCAGGCCAACGGCTGGCGTCCCGACCCGCGCATCTGGCGCTACTGGATCGACAACTCCGGTGCTGCCTTCGACTGGCACGTCTCGGCCAACCCCGACATCATCTTCCTCGATCCCAACCTCACGCCCTCCGAGTCGGGTATCGACGGGGCCTCGGTTCCCACGAGTGGCATGGGCGGAGAGTCCACCGACGGCAACATGTACATGACCTGCTTCAACAACCCGATTAACCCCGAGTACGACTACGACACCGAGCTCTACCCCATGTACTCGGACGTCATCTGCTTCCGCCCGGACCAGATCCCGCTGAACGACAAGATCATGGAGATCATCCAGGCCTCGGCCGACGTGCACTTCTCCACGACGTGCAACCAGTTCATCGTCGACGACTCCGGCGCCGTGTGCGGCGCCTGGTGCACCGACATGGACGGCAAGGTCATCAAGATCAACGCCAAGGCTGTGGTGGACGCCTGCGGCGACTACGGCAGCAACACCGAGATGCGCTCGTACTTCAGCCACGAGTCGTTCGAGATGATGTTCGGTTGGAGCAACACCGACGCCTACGGCGACCCCACCAACATGGGCATGGGCCTCAAGATGGCCGTGTGGGCCGGCGCCGACCCCGACTTCTCGGCCGCCGCGGTCATGACCCACTCGTTCGGCGGCGCCATGGGCTGCAACCCCTACCTGCTCGTCAACAAGAACGGTGAGCGCTTCTGCAACGAGGACGTGCCCGGCCACCTGCTGTCGCAGGTCACCATCCGCCAGCCCGAGCAGAAGACCTACCAGATCTTCGACAGCAAGTACCCCGAGCAGGTGCACACCATGCCCACCGGCCACGCCAACTACTGGAAGATCGTCGACGATCCCGAGACCGAGCCGTGGGGCAACTACATCGAGCGCATCGGCTGGCGTACCCCCGAGGAGGTCACCGAGGCCGCCACGTGCGTGTGCGACACCATCGAGGAGCTCGCCGAGACGCTGGGCCTTCCGGTCGACAACCTCAAGGCCACCATCGAGCGCTACAACGAGCTCGCCGAGCAGGGCCGCGACGACGACTTCGGCAAGCGTGCCGACCGTCTGTACCCCATCGTGGAGCCGCCGTTCTACGCCACCGAAATCGGCAACATCTTCGCGTTCTGCATGGTGCACGGCGTGAAGGCCGACGCCGCCTGCCACGCGCTCAACAAGGACTGGCAGCCGGTCCCGGGCCTCTATGTGGCCGGCAACACCATGGGCTGCCGCTTCGCCGAGGACTATCCGACCACGATCATGGGCGTGTCGCACGGCATGGCCATGACGTTTGGCCGCCTCGCCGGCATCAACGCCGCGCAGGGGATCTAAGGCGAGGAAAGGCGGGGCAAGGTAAGGGCTTTCCCGCTGGGTTTTGCTAGACTGACCGGTTGATGCCCGACCGGTTGATACCGGACGATGTTCGAGGCGGGGCCGCCGTACGCGCAGTGCGGCGGCCCCGCGTGCCGAGCCCGCTTTGGGCCTGTCGCAAGGAGCGTGCACCGTGAGCCAGACCGACCGTACCGCCATGCAGGGGAACACGGGCTCCAAGGGCCCCGCGTCCGACAAGGGCCGTGCGCCGAGCCGTGCCCAGGGTGCCCGCAACTTCCTGCGTGACTACGACACGCTGCTCAAGGCCATGCAGCTCGACTACGTGGACTGCGCGCGCTACGAGACGTCGGGCTACGCCGAGTTCATCGGCAAGCTCTACACGCTCAACTCGAGCATGTTCCAGAGCGCGATCTTCTGCGACCGCACGCTCACGCAGATGATGCTGCACTACCTGGCCTGGTTCCAGGACCCCGGCGTGCGCCTGCTCGTGGGGGAGGGTGCCGCGTGGCGCGAGGTGGACCGCATCCGCGTGCAGCGCTACGGCGACGTTCTCTATGTGACGTGGGCCGCGCCCGATGCGGGCGTGCGCGTGGGCGAGCGCATCGTGGGCATCAACAAGATGACGCTCGACGAGATCCGCCCTGAGGTGGAACGCACGCTGCGCACCACCGTGGAGCCCGCCGACCAGGAGCGCGAGGACTGGACGCTCGTGCTCGCGTTCGCGAAGTTCCTCACCGTGGATGACGAGGAGGGCGTGCGCCGCACAGTCGAGGTTGTTCCCGGCGACTCGGCGGTGGCGGGCCGGCTGCGCGACGCGATTGCCAAGCGCGCAGCGGCGAAGACCGGCGAGACGTCTGCCGAGGGCGTTGGCGAGGGCGCCGCGGGGCTTGGCGCGGGTGCGGACGCGGAGCCCGGCGCAGGCGCGGGGTCGGGATGCCCTGCGGGTGCCGGAATCGCGGCGGAAGGCCCGCTGGCGCCGGTCGAGCTGCGCTGCCTGGACGGCGCGGCGGTTTTGACGGTGCGCGATCTGGCCGATCCGGATGCCGCCGGGCGTGTTGCCGCGCTGATGCCGCAGCTCGAAGGAGCCGAGCGCCTCGTCGTCGACGTGCGCGGCGCGACGGGTGGCTCGCAGGAGGACTCCTATCCGCTCGTGCCGCTTGTGCTCGCCCCGCAGACGACGGCGACCCCGGCCGAGCTCTTTGGCAAGCCGGGCATCCTCATGAACTACTCGCGCCACAACGTCGACGCCAAGCTCGCCGAGCTGGCCGCGGTGCGCAGGGGGCTGGCGGGGTCCAGTGACGAGCTGGAAGGCGATGCCGGCAAGCCGGGGTCCGATGAGGGTGTTGGGTCGGATGCCGAGGAAGGCGCCGAGTGCAAGGCTGCTCTCGAGCGGAAGGCCGTTCTGGACGAAATCGACGCGCTGTCCGCCGAACTTTCCGCCAAACGCGGGGCGGGTTTGGCGCTCGATGCGACCGACTACTACCCGGACGTGGCGTTTTCGGCTCTGGGTCGAGGTTCGCGCAAGGTCGTGGTGCTGGCCGACCGCTTTACCGCCGACGCTGCCGAGTGGCTTGTGCGCGCGGCGCGCTCGGCGGGCTTCGCCACCGTGGCGGGGCGTGCCACGGCCGGTTCGCTCGACAACACCTGCCCGCGCGTCGTGCGCCTTGACGAGGACTTTGCGCTCGTGGTTCCCACTGCCAAGTACGTCGCGGCAACCGAGGGCCAGGCCACGCTCGGCCGCGGCATCGTGCCCGACGTGCATATCGCTTGGACGCCGGAGCACCTGGTGCGCGACGTGGATCTCGAGCGAGCCTGCGAGCTGGCAAGGGGATAAAGAAGGAGGTAAGGAAGGGGATAAGGCACGCCGCCGAAGGAGGCCGCAGGCCGCCGATGCCGGCGGCGCGGGGCTTCTGCGGCCTCCCCGGCGGCGCCACGGGTTCTGGCGGGCTTTCAGCGGCTGTCCAATATCCACTACCGTATTACTACGGTATCTACCTGTGGAGATGATGGGCAGCTGAAATGGACAGTTGAAAGAGCACGAACCCCGATTATGCGGCGGCATCTCGTCCAATCTTGCGCTCGGGCCGGCTGTCGGACGGTTTGTTCGAAGCGGGGCTCTCGACGAAGTGGCTCGAAAGGATGGTTCGGGAGGTTTCCGGCGGGGTGTTCCGACGGAAATCAGGACTTTCGTAGCAAATCGAACAGATATGCATGGCGTGCCAACCGGGAGAACGGCTTGACTGGAGCGAGAATGAAAGATTAGTTTTCCATTTTGTAAATGTAGGTTGAGGAAGGCCGTTTGTCGATGCGATTTGATATCTTTCCACGGTGAAGGAGAGCGCGCAAAGTCGTCGTATTTGCAACAAGACGGGCAAATCCGGTCGGAAGACCGGCCGGTAGCGTAACCGCCGGCCGACGACCGCAAGCTGCTGGTGCGACCTCAAGCCGGTAGCGTAACCGCCTACCGGCAACGCGACCTCAAGCCGCCGGCGACCGCAGGTTTCTTCTGCTCCCGCAGGCCGTCCACCCCGATTTGCGCACCTGCGACCGGACTCGAAGCACGTCCGAAACACGTTGGACTCACAACGCCGGGAGACTTGACTGATATCCGCCGGGCGACCGGGCGGATGACGCGGCCATACGAGGCCGCCTTGTTTCCGAGGATGCGGGAGGCCCCATGGACGCCATAGCGAACGTCATCAACACGGTGGACGCCTGGATCTGGGGCGTGCCGATGATCGTGCTGCTGCTCGGCTCGCACATCTTCCTGACGATTCGCACGGGCGTCATCCAGCGCAAGCTGTTCCCCGCCATCAAGATGACGTTCAGCAAGGACAAGGACTCCGAGGGCGACATCTCCCAGTTCGGCGCGCTGTGCTCGGCGCTTTCGGCCACCATCGGCACGGGCAACATCGTAGGCGTGGGCACCGCGGTGCTCTCGGGCGGCCCCGGCGCGGTGCTGTGGATGTGGCTCACCGGCGTGTTCGGCATGGCCACCAAGTACGCCGAGACCCTCATGGCGGTGAAGTACCGCGTCAAGGACCACAAGGGCGAGATGCTCGGCGGCGCCATGTATGCCTGGGAACGCGGCTTCAAGCGCCCCGACGGCACCACGCCCGGCTGGGCAAAGTTCGGCGCGCTCGCGTTTGCGCTGCTCGCCGCCGTGGCGTCGTTCGGCATCGGGTCGGCGGTGCAGTCCTCGTCGCTCTCGGGCGTCATCGTCGAGAACGCCCCCGGCGTGCCCACCTGGGCAATCGGCCTGGTGCTCATCGTGCTCGTGTCGCTCGTCATTTTCGGCGGCGTCAAGTGGCTCGCCAACGTGTGCGAGAAGCTCGTCCCGTTCATGGCGATCGTGTACGTGCTCTGCTGCATCGCCATCTTGGTCATCAACGGCCCGTACCTGTGGTCGGCCCTGTGTCTGATCGTCGAGTGCGCGTTCACACCGCGCGCCGCCTTCGGCGGGGCGCTCGGGTCGGGCGTGCTGGTCGCCATGCAGTTCGGCTGCGCGCGCGGCCTGTTCTCCAACGAGTCGGGCATGGGCTCGGCCCCCATCGTGGCCTCCGCCGCCGCCACGCGCAATCCGGCGCGCCAGGCCCTCGTGAGCATGACTGGCACGTTCTGGGACACCGTGGTCGTGTGCCTGCTCTCGGGTCTCGTGCTCGTGTCGACCCTGGTGGCCACCGACGGCTCCATCGTGCTCGACGGCTCCATCGAGTCCGGCGCGGCCCTCACGAGCGCCGCGTTCGCCCAGATTCCCGTCATCGGCACGCCGACCCTGGTGTTCGGCATGGTGCTGTTCGCCTTCACCACCATCATCGGGTGGAGCTACTACGGCAACCGCTGCGTCACGTATCTGTTCGGCAAGAAGGCCATCCGCCCGTATCAGATCGTCTACGTTGCCATCGCGTTTCTGGGCGCCATCGGCGTGGGCGACCTCGTGTGGACGTGCTCCGACATCGCCAACGCTCTTATGGTCATCCCCAACATCATCGCCGTGCTGCTGCTCTCCGGCATGATCGCCCGCGAGACAAAACACTATGTGTGGGACGGCAACCTGGACGAGCGCTGCAACGACGAGATTCCGGTGTTCGAGGACAAGTAGGGCCGCCCGCCAACCGTGCGACCGCGGCGGAGTCCGGAGATTGCCTTGTCTCCGGACTCCGTGCGTTTTGGCCGCCGGCGCACGGGTATCATGCTCCCCGCAGACCGTCCGATTGCACGCGGGCCCATGCGCCGCGTGCGCCGGGTGCCGCTGCCGCGCAGCGAGGAGCGCCCATGCTGTCCGAACGCATGCTCACCGGCGTCATCAAGGCTATGACCAAGCACGAGCTCGCCCTCAAGCCCACCGACGAGGCGTTCTTTCCCGCCCCGCAGCCGAGCGAGAAGTACATGCTCTACATGCACGTGCCGTTCTGCGAGCGCCTGTGCCCGTACTGCAGCTTCAACCGCTACGCCTTCCGCGAGGACGTGGCCCGGCCGTACTTCGAGCACATGCGCCGCGAGATGCTCATGGTGAAGGAGCTCGGCTACGACATCGAGAGCATCTACTGCGGCGGCGGCACGCCCACGATCCTCATCGACGAGCTGTGCCGCACGCTCGACCTGGCGCGCGAGACGTGGGACATCAAGGAGGTGGCCTCGGAGACGAACCCCAACCACCTCACCAAGCCCTACCTCGAGCAGCTCAAGGGGCGCGTCCAACGCCTGTCGGTGGGCGTGCAGAGCTTCGACGACGGCCTGCTCAAGCAGATGGACCGCTACGACAAGTACGGCAGCGGCGACGAGATCCTCGAGCGCATCGCCGAGGCGGAGGGCTACTTCGACCTGCTCAACGTGGACATGATCTTCAACTTCCCCTCGCAGACCGAGGAGATCTTGCATTCCGACCTGCAGAAGCTCATCGAGGTGGGGTGCAAGCAGACCACGTTCTCGCCGCTCTACGTGTCCTCCGCCACGTCGCGCAAGATGCAGCAGATGCTGGGCAAGATGGACTGGGACCGCGAGTACGCGTTCTACCGCATCATCGACGACACGCTGGCCGGGGGCGACGCGCCGCTCTTCCACCGCAGCACCATCTGGACGTTCAGCCGCAACGACGGCGCGGCGGCCGCGGCGGGTGCGGGAGGTGCGGGCGACATGGTATGCGGCGGGCGCTCGGTGGGCGACGCGGCGGCGCGCCCCGCGCGCATCGAGGAGTACCAGACCAACTACGACGAGTATCCCGCCATCGGCAGTGGGTCGGTCACGCACCTGAACGGGTGCCTGTACGTCAACAACTTCAGCATCAAGGACTACAACGCTGCCATCGACGCGGGGCGCATGTCGATTATGGGGAAGTCGGTCATGAGCAAGCGCGACCTCATGCGCTACAGCTTTTTGGTCGAGCTCTACAAGCTGCGCCTCGACAAGCGGGCGTTTGCGCGGCGCTACGGCTGCAGCGTCGACGAGGGTCTTCCCATGGAAATGGCGTTCATGCGCCTCAACAAGGCCTTCGCCACCGACGACGAGGAGGAGCTTACCCTCACGCCGATGGGTCGCTACCTCACGCTCGTGATGTACCGCCAGTTCCTGAGCGGGCTCAACAACCTGCGCGACCAGGCGCGCGCGGCGCTTTCGGGCGACGAGGCCAGGCTGACGTTCGGCGACGGGACCCAGGCGTAGCGGAGTCGGCGCGCTGCTGGACGGGGCGGTGCGCGACGTATGGCGCGCGGGTTAGGACGACGTGCGGTGCGGTGTGGCGTGCGACCTGCGGTGCGCGGGCCGGGTTCGCATCCGAACGCTTTCCTGCAACTGAAAACCGGCCGATGTGTGCAAATGTCCTTCGAGTGCATTGTGCTGGAGGGCGAATGTCGGCGGTCTGGTCCGATATTGAAAAGCGTGTTTGCTGAAATGAAAACTTGTATTCCCTACCACCGTTTCGAGGATGCGAAACCGCCGTTCACTCGAAAGTGATTTGCACGCATCGGGCATTTTTTGGGTGCACGGCCGCGGTGAGCGTGCGTTTGCAGTTGGTGCACGACGGCGGCGGGTGCATGGCCGTGGCGGGCGATTCGGATTCGCCCCAATCCGTCCTTCACGGCCCAACCATCCCGACGGTCTACAATACACCATCCCTGAACGCGTGCTTGTTCCAACTGCACGTCTGTTCCGGCCGCGCCCGCGCCGCCGCGTGTCCGTTCCGGCCGCGCCCGCGCCGCCGCGTGTCCGTTCCGACCGCGCACCCGCGTCGTCGCGTGCCCACCCTGTCTGCGCCGTCCGCATGCCCGTCCGTTCGAGGAGCCCACGCCCATGCTCATCCACCGCATCGCCGCCCAGCTCGCCACGGCCGCCGAGTTTCGCGACATCGAGCGCGCGCTCGGCCTGGGCCAGGACGCGACGCTCGGCATCGCCCAGTCGGCGCGCCCGCTCGCCGTGGCGGCGATCTATGCGCGCAACCCGCGGCCCACGGTCGTGGTGGTGGCCGGGGAGGACGCGGCGGAACGCATGGCGCAGGCGCTCGCCGCCTACGTCGGCCTCGACCAGGTCGAGCGCATCCCCTTGCGCAAGGACCTGCCGTGGAGCGACAAAGCGCCCGACGACGCCGCGGTCGGCGCGCGCTGCCGTGTGGTCGCGCGCCTAGCTGCGGGCGAGCCGTGCATCGCGGTCGCATCGGCGCGCGCGCTTCTGCGCTGCGTCCCGCCGGCGGGGAGCGGCTATTTCACCCCCGTGCGGTTCGAGGTCGGCCAGGAGGTCCCCTTCGCCGACGTCCCGGGGCGGCTGCTCTTCCTCGGCTACACCAACGCGGGCGGGGTCGACCAGCCGGGGACCTTCCACGTGCACGGCGACGCGGTCGATGTCTGGCCTGCGCAGGCGAGCGCCCCGGTGCGCCTCGAGTTTTTCGGCGACGAGATCGACGCGGTGCGCCGCATGGTCCCCTCGACCGGCCAGACCATCGGCGACGCCGCCTCGGTCGACGTCTACCCGTGCCGCGAGCTTGCCCTGAGCGCCAAGGCCATCGAGCGCTGCCGGCGGCGCATGTACCAGGCGTCCCAGGACGACGACGCCATCGCGCAGCATATGGAGTTTCTTGAGCAGGGCATCGTCTTCCCCGAGCTCGACCGCTACCTGCCGCAGCTCTATGCGACGACGTCGATGCCGCTGGCCCACGTGTGCCCCGAGGCGCTCGTGGTGCTGGCCGAGCCGCGCTCGCTGTTCGACGACGCGACGCGCCTGTACGACGAGGTGCTCCAGTCGGCGCGGGAGAAGCGCATCGACCCGGCCGGGCTCTACGTCAAGCCTGCGGAGATGGACTTCGGCACCCAGCAGCGCCTCACGCTCGTGTCGCTCATGCGCGCGGGCGGCGGCGCCACGGCGGAGCTGCGCATCCAGCAGCCCGACGTGGCGGGGGGCGCGCGGCTGGTCCGCCGCCTCGACTCGCTGCGCCACATCGGCTACGCCACGGTGTTCGCAATCCCCGACTCGAGCGCGCGCCACGCGATGGAGCTGACGCTGACCGACGAGCGCGTCCCCATCGTCGTGTCGCTCGGCACCGACGGCGAGAACCGCGTCCCATGCACGCCCGAGGGCGCGCAGGTTGCGCCGGTTCCGCTGCCGCGCGGCCCCGTCCTGATCACCGACGCCCCCATCGCCGCCGGCGTGGTGGTGCCCGACGCGCGCCTCGCCGTCATCAGCGTCAACGACCTGCAGAGCCGCATGGCGCGCCACGGCAAGCGCAAGAACGTCGACGTCACCGACGTCACGTTCCCCTTCAAGCCGGGCGACTACGTGGTCCACGCCACGCACGGCATCGCCCACTTCACGGCGATCGTGCGCCAGGAGGTCGCCGGCAAGGAGCGCGACTACTTCCTGCTCGAGTACGCCGACGGCGACAAGCTCTACGTGCCGTTCGAGCAGGTCGACCGCATCACGCGCTACGTGGGGCCCGACGGGGAGAACCCCCGCCTCACCCGCCTCAACACGGCGGACTGGACGCGCGCGACCAACAAGGCGCGCAAGGCGGCGAAGAAGCTCGCCTTCGACCTCGTCGACCTCTACACGCGCCGCGCCGCCGCCCAGGGCTTCCGCTTCGGCCCCGACACCTCGTGGCAGGAGCAGATGGAGGAGAGCTTCCCCTACGAGGTCACACCCGACCAGAAGGCCGCGATCGAGGACATCAAGGCCGACATGGAGTCGCCCAAGCCGATGGACCGCCTGCTCTGCGGCGACGTGGGCTTCGGCAAGACCGAGGTCGCCCTGCGCGCCGCCTTCAAGGCAACGCAGGACAAGAAGCAGGTCATGGTGCTCTGCCCCACAACGATTCTGGCGCAGCAGCACTACCAGACGTTCCGCGACCGCTTCGAGCCGTTCGACGTGCGCGTGGAGGTGCTGAGCCGCTTCCGCACCGCGGTGCAGCAGAAGGCCGCGCTCGAGGGCTTTGCGAGCGGCGAGGTGCCGGTGCTCGTGGGCACGCACCGCCTGCTCTCCAACGACGTGAACCCCCACGACCTGGGCCTCGTGATCGTCGACGAGGAGCAGCGCTTCGGCGTCCAGCACAAGGAGCAGCTCAAGAACCTGCGCGAGCAGGTCGACGTGCTCACCCTGTCGGCCACGCCCATCCCGCGCACGATGCAGATGGCGGTGTCCGGCGTGCGCGACATGTCCCTCATCAAGACGCCGCCGCCCGGCCGCCGTCCCGTGAAGGTGCACGTGGGCGAGTGGGACGAGGACGTGGTCTCCGCCGCCATCCGCCTCGAGCTCGAGCGCGGCGGCCAGGTGTACTACGTGAGCAACCGCGTCAAGACCATCGACGAGGCGGTGTCGCGCGTGATGAGCGTGGCGCCCGAGGCCCGCGTGGGCGTGGCGCACGGCCAGATGAGCCCGCGCGAGGTGGAGGACGCGATGCAGCGCTTCGTGACGGGGGAGTGCGACGTGCTCGTGGCCACGACCATCATCGAGAGCGGTATCGACAACCCGCACACCAACACGCTCATCATCGAGGACGCCCAGCGCCTCGGTCTGGCGCAGCTCTACCAGCTCAAGGGCCGCGTTGGTCGCGGCAAGCTCCAGGCGTACGCCTACTTCATGTTCCCGCCCGACATCCCGCTCACCCCCGAGGCGACCGACCGCCTGATGGCCATCGGCGAGTTCACCGATCTGGGCAGCGGCATGAAGATCGCGATGCGCGACCTCGAGATCCGCGGCGCCGGATCGCTCATGGGGGCCGAGCAGCACGGCAACCTCTCGAGCGTCGGCTTCGACCTCTACACGCAGATGCTTGGCCAGGCGGTGGCCGAGGCGCGTGGCGAGGTGCCCGAGGACGCCGCCGAGGCCACGGTGACCATCAACCTGCCGGCCGACTACTACCTCTCGGAGGACTACCTGCCCGACGTGGACCGCCGGGTGCTCGTGTACCGCAAGCTTGCGGCCGCAAGCGACCTCGCCGCCGTCGACGAGCTGCAGGAGGATACCGCCAAGCGCTACGGGGAGCTTCCCGAGGCGGCGCGCAACATGTTCGACCGCGCGCGCATCCGCATCCGGGCCGACCGGCTCGGCATCACCGGCGTGGGCTACGCCACCGGCAAGATCACGCTGGCCGGGGCCGACGTGCCCGAGGCCATCCACAAGGCGTGGCGCGCCAAGGGGGCCCAGGTGTTCGCCAAGAGCAAGAAGGTCAACTACCCGTTCCGCGCCGGCAAGGAGGAGCTGCTGCCCGCGGCCCTGGCGCTGCTCGAGGAGCTCGGCGGTGCCGACGAGGAGGAATAGGAGGAACAGACGCGCGGGGAGGGGCGTTCATGTGGCGCGAGCGGGCGCGCATGCGAGAGGGCAACCGCGGGGTGGGGGTGCACCTGATTTTCGCCCGATGCGTGCAGAACCGCGCCGAGTGAACGCCATAACGAGCGGGTTTGCACGCCTGAGAAGGCGATGTGACGGTATATTTTGCAAAATGTATGATTAATTTACTATTCAGGTAACTTTCATGTATCACTTCTAGCCGGACGCCGTTCACTCGACAAACATTTGCACGCAACGACCGATTTTCAGGTGCAGCGCGCAGGTTCTGGCCGATTGGCCGGCCTTTCCTCCCTCATTTCGACGCCGATGTCCCGCCCTCCGTCGAACCCGCCCTCCGCTCCTCGAACCCGCTTCCGCGCGGCGCTAGGCCGGCTCCTCCTCAACCAGCGACAGCAGCTCCTGGTGCGAGTGCACGCCGAGCTTGGTGTAGATATGCGCGATGTGCGCCTTCGCCGTGTTGCGGGTGATGTGCAGGTCGTCCATGATGAACCGCGCGTTTCGTCCGCGCACGAGCAGCTCGAAGACCTCGACCTCGCGCGGGGTGAGCGACCCGCGGGCGGCGAGCTCTTGGCAGCGCTGCGCATAGCGTTCGAGCTGGTTCTCGGTCTGCGGCGCCTCGACTCCCGCGATTCCGGCGGCCTCCGCGGCCCCCGGCGCTTCCGGCAGCCTTGGCAGCCCTGGCAGTCCTGGCCGCCGCGGTCGTCTCGATCGCCTCGACGCCCCTGATCGCCCGGGTGAAGCTGAAGCGCTTGAACCCGAGCCAGACGAACAGGAAGAACGCCAGAGCCAGGTACAGCATGATGCTCTGAGTTCCGTGCAGGTTGGAATCGACCAGGGAGAGGGCGTGCTCGCCGAGCCCGACCCCCGCGACGCGGCCGAGCGCGCCGAGGGACTCCGCCATCCCGAAGAAGAACATCATGGCGACGACGTTGCGCCTCCCCAGGCTGTACATCAGCAGCCACAGGAGCGTGTCGAAGCAGCTCGACCCCAGGAACAGGAACGTGTGGGACACGAAGTTGTCGCGCCGCAGCTGCAGCGGCGCGATGAGGAGTCCCGCCATGATGAAGATCACGGCGAGCGAGAACAGCCGATCCTCCTGCCCCTCGCGCTGGATGAGGAGCAGATAGAGCAGCACGAACATCAGGAATACGACGATCAGGCGCCGGGCGCTCAGCCCCGGTATGCCGAAGACGCTTAGGAAGTTGTAGGCAAACGGCACGAGGAATGTGGCGAAGAACAGCAGGTTCGGCGGTCTGAGCGACGAAAGGGGGTTGGTAAGCTCGAGGACGTCGAGCGATTCCTTGCTGGCAAACGAGGCAAACAACTCGCTGCCGAGACGCACCAGCAGGACGGCTGCAAAGAGGAGGAGGGCGACCACGGTGACCAGGCCCCCGGCAAACCCCAGGGGAAGGGAGTAGAGGGGCAAAAGGAACTGGCAGGTGACGATGCCGCCGACGACTGCCACGGCGGCCTCCCTGATGGACGAGAGGCGGATGAGGCGGCGGGCAAAGAGGAAGGTGACCCACGCGTAGGAGATGCCGTACAGAAGGGCACCGACCAGGCAGAGCGCGAGACTGCCTGTCACGGGTACGAGAAGCAGGGCCGCCGCGGCGCATAGCGGGACGCCGAGGGTGACGAGCCGCAGTCGGGGGTTCGCGAACGCGCGCGGACAGAAATAGGAGACGACGGCAAGCGCGAGATACCCGGCCATCTTGAAGGAGGCGTCGAGGATGCCGGCGCAGGGGACCAGTTCCTGGATGGTGGGGAAGACGGTGCTCGCCGGCGAGGTCGCGTAAGGGTTCGCGCGGGTCGCTGACAGTCAGTAAAGCCAGTAAGCGAAGCGGGTCGTGCCCCGAGGGGCGCGGCCCGCTTCGTGGTTATGGGGTGCGGGGGTCGCGGGTGCTGGCCGCGGAGGGCGGGGCCGCGAGGCTGCGGGGCTGCGCGGGCGTCCGCCGATCGCGCGGGTATCCGCTGGCTGTGGGACCCCCGCCGGTCACGCGGCCATTTTGGCGCCGAGTGCGTGTTTCTGGAAAGATGCCGGTCAAAACACCAGCGAGTGCATGCCGATTTGGGGCGCCGCCGGAGCCGCGGATCGCGCGCGCCCTCCCTACCTGGCCATTTGCGTAGATGGTCCGGGACTGGGCGGCGCGCGGCGCCCGTTTTCGCATGCATTCGCTGGCGAAACGACCAGCACTTTTCGGAAAACACGCACTCGGCGTCCGTTTGACCATGCCTGCTGCCCAGAGCACGCACTCGGCGCCTGTTTGGCCACCCTTGCGATTTCGCCTTGATCGCGCGCCCTTCGCGCCCGCCATCCCCGCCGCTCGCTCGCCGTTCCCCACCGCGCACCCCAGCAAAAAGCCCCCGACCCCTCGCGAAGGAGGAGCCGGGGGCTTTCGTTGCAGGGTTGTTGCCATCCCTGCGGTGCCCAAGGGGCTCGTCGGTCGGGCGCGTTCTAGTCTGCCGGGCGCACCCGGGCCGGCTTTGCGCGCATGGTTACGCGGTCACCGCGGCCGCGGCGTTGGTGCCGGCGAGGCGGCCGAAGGTCAGCGCGGTGCCGAGCGAGATGCCGGCGACGATGACCGGGTAGTCGACCAGGAAGCGACGGCCCTGGTTGTTGCCGGCCACGAACAGGCCGGGGATGGGGTTGTCGTCGGCGTCGACCACGTGGAGGTCGTGGTCGCACTCGAGGCCGCCGATCATGACGAGCATGCTGCGGCTCGCGCTGAAGGAGCAGCCGTAGAACGGCGGGTTCTCGACCGGGAAGAGGCGCTTGGGCATCTTGCCGAAGTCCTCGTCATAGCCGGCGGCGCACAGCTCGTTGTAGCGCTCGACCTCGGCCATGGCGGTCTCCACGGGCAGGCCCATCTGCTCGAAGAGCTCCTCGAGGGTGTCGGCCTTGTAGTCCACGGAGTCCTCGACCATCTGGCTCGTGGTCCAGCCCAGGCCGAAGCCCGAGAGCACGAGCGGATACTGGTCGACCTGGTCGTCGGGCACGTAGTGCGAGGTGTAGCCGTGGCCGTCGGGCATGTCGGCGATCTGCTCGGGCCACTTGCTGTCGAAGATCTGGTAGGCGCGGATGTCGGCCTCGCGCTTCTCGGGGTCGGAGGCCAGCGGCTGGCGCGAGAGCATCTGGGTCAGGTTCTGGCCGGGGATGTCCTCGTTCATGAAGCGCTTGCCGAGGTTGTTGAGCTGCAGGTAGGAGTCAACGCCCAGCGCGGCGCCCATGTGGTGAGCCATGGGGGCGTGGGGGCCCTCCTCCATGCGGCCGCCGGCCCAGATGCCCATGCGGTGGCCGTCGCCGGTGTCGACGCCGCCGGTGTAGTCGACGTACTCGGGGGCGTAATAGGCCTTCATCTCCTGGTTCGCGCCGTAGTCGCCGCAGGTGAGGACGACCTGCTTGGCGTTCACCTTGATGTAGCCGGCCTCGGTCTGGGCGTAGGCGCCGATGACCGCGCCCGACTCGTCCTGGATGAGCTGCTCGCCCGTGGCACCGAAGATGATCTCGCCGCCGGCGGCCTTGCCGGCGTCCATGGCGGCCTGGCAGGCCCACTGCATGTTGGGGTTGGTGGTGATGGTGCCGTGGAAGTAGGGGATGTACTCCTCGTGGTAGTCGTAGTTCTCAGACTTCGGGAAGCACTTCGGGCGGATGTAGAACTCCTTGTCGGTCTGCTTCTCGGCGGCGGTGCCGGTAAGGACCTCGAAGTCGGCGCCCTCGACGAACCAGTCGAAGTCCTCGCCGGAGTGATCGTACCAGTAGCTCATCATCCAGGTGTCGATGCGGCTGCCGCATTCCTTGGCCATCTCGTTCATGATGTCGGCCTTGGGAGCCCACTCGATGCCGAGGTCCTTCTGAATCTGCGAGCCCACGACGCCGAAGTCGCCGGCCATGTAGATGACGGAGTAGGAGTCCTCGGGCTGCTTCTCGAGGGCGATGGTGGTGACGCCGGCCTCGGCGGCGGCCTTGAAGGCGGCGGTGCCGGCCAGGCCCATGCCGATGACGAGGACGTCGCAGTCGCGCTCCTCGACGATCTCGGTGGGAACCTCGGGCTTCACGAGGAAAGCGGGGGTCTCAGCGGCAGCCTCGGTCTCGGCGGCCTCGTCGGCGAGGGCGACGGTGGCACCAGCGGCCAGGGCGGTCGCGGCGGCGGCACCGGCGGCGCCGGCGACGAAGTTGCGGCGGGTCATTTCCATAGTGTGTTTCTCCTTGCGTTGAAGGCTTAAGGACGTTGGCCGCCGTCTCGGCGTGCCGGCGCGCGGTGGGTTTGGAGATGCGCGTCGGCGGGGCGGCGGCCAGGCGCCCTCGAACACCGCCAGCATAGGCGCGCCGTCGTTCTATCTCATACGAAGGGGGGCATGAAATATGCGCCTGAGACGCTACGACGCTCGGTATGAGGCGTGTGAGCTGGGGAGATGCTAGTTTGCAGCGGCCTTATGCCGAGTTGCGCCGATGGACTGCCCGCGCCAGATTCTCGTCCATCTTGCAGTTTTGCTTTGCAAGATTTGGGATTTCTTGACAACCTGGACTGCAAGATTGCGTGCGCGAAGGGGTTGCCCGCCGACGGGGGACCCCATCGGGCCGCTCCAGTCGTGCGGGTCTACGGGCGAGTGTTTTCTGCGCCCACGCCCACCAGCCCCACGATCTCCCTGCGGCTGTGTACGCCGAGCTTGCGGTAGACCGCCTGAGTGTGCGTCTTGACGGTGGCGTTGGTGACGCAGAGCGCCTGCTCGATCTCGGATGCCGACATGTCGCGGGCGAGCAGCCCCAGGACCTCCTCCTCCCGGCGCGTGAGGCCGGCTTCGCGGGAGATCTCTGCGCAGCGCTGCTCGAGCGTCGGCCCGCTCTCCGGACGTCGCGGAGCCGACGGGTCGAACCCGACGCCCCACGAGGGGTCGTGCCCCCGTCCTCGGGCGAGCGCGGTGAACCCGAGTCCCAGCAGGACGGCGAGCGCCATGACGAGCAGCGCAAACCCGTCGCCGTCGAGCGCCCCCGACAGGTGCGTCAGCCAGCTGCCCGCAAAGTACGCGAGGCATTCGGCCGCTTTGGCGAACCCGAAGAGGACCATGCTGTTGACGCCGTAACGGTACGAGACGTTGCAGAGCGCGACGATGAGAAACACGTTGAACAGGGCGAACCCCGCGTTGGTGCACAGCGAGGCCACCATGCTCCCCGCCGTCGAGCTCAGGTGGACCCCCACGAGGCCGCAGAGCGAGAGGACGAACGCCGCGTCGCCCAGGCGCCATATGTCGAACGACCCGACGCCGCCCTTCCGGACCGCGGCGAACACGGCGAGGCAGGCGACGACCACACCGGCGGTAGCGTAGACGGACGTTCCGTCGGGAAGCGTGTCGCGCACGAACACGTTCACCGTCGCAAACGCCACCATGAGGACGACGGGAACCGTGGGAAACTTCCAGGGGTGGGCCTCCCGCTCTCCGCATGCATAGGGGGCCGATTCGATGACGGTGCACGATTTGCGGTATGCGACGTACGCCAAGACCGGCATGAGCGCGATGAGGGGGATGAGCACGCGCGCGGGCACGGAGCCGAGTGCGAACGACAGGGCGGCCGAGCACGTGTGCACGAACAGGTAGCTTACGAGCGCGTGGCGCAGGTCGAGCCGGGCGAGGAGCTCCATCCATGCCAGCCACAGAAAGACGTAGCCGCATTGGCGCAGCATCTGCCCCAGCGACGCGAGCAGGCTGGAAACGGGGGTCGATCCGGTTAGGCCCGTGAGGAGCGGGAACAGGATGGCGGACCCGCAGGCGACGGTGGCCGCAACCTGTAAGGCGCGCGACCGGACGGGTGAGCCGCCGTGCGCCGAGGCGAGGGCGACGGCGAGGCAGATGGCTATCTGGAGGATGCGCCCCAGGGGCAGCGTTGCGGGAGACGCCTCGCCGGCCAGGCTGCCGCCGGTGACGCCCGCCAGCGTCGAGTACGAGACGAGGACGGCGAAACCGAGCACCCATGCCTCGCCGCTTTTAAAGAACTGCGCCACGCGAACCCTCCCTTCGTCGTTCGTTGGATTATACGGCTTTGCCCCGAGCCCGTTTTGCGGCGAAGCGTCGGGGGATTCTGGCAAGTATGGCAATTCTCATCCTTGCTTTTCGGGGCCTCATCCGTTTCCCAGCCGTGACGCCGTGCTGTCGAGGCGTCAGAGTGGTGCCAGGCGTTCGGTGCTGTCGCTCCGCATGGGGCCATGCGCCCAAGATGTGTGCCGGTTCCCGACGAAATGGCACACCGTTCGAAAAATCGCTGGCAGATGGAATGACTAGTGAGAAGGGACCACATTATGAACACTGCGTCAACACTCAGCCGCCGCTCGTTTGTTGCCGGTACGGCGTTCGCCGCCGGGGCTGCGGCCGCTTCGTGCGTCGCGCCGGCCTTGGCCGATGAGGCCGCCGAGACGACCGAGGGCGAAGCCGCCGGCCCGCAGCTCCCCTCGTTCCTCGAGGCTCCCGAACCCATTGCGGACGACCAGATTTCCGAGACCTACGACGCTGACGTCGTTGTGGTCGGCATGGGTCTTGCCGGCGTGGCCGCCGCCCGCACCGCGGCCGAGGCGGGGCTCAAGGTCGTGTCGATCGAGCGCTCCTCCGACGTCAACGCCCGCTCGTCGCAGTTCTCCTGTTTCAACTGCGACGCCGCCCGCGAGATGGGCATCGAGGACTTCGACACGACCGACCTGGTCAACGAGCTCATGATTCAAATGGGTCACCGGCCCGACGCCCGCGTGCTCAAGAACTGGGCCGACAACGCCGGCGAGGCGTTCGAGTGGTATGCCGGCGCGGTCGACGGCCTCGTGTGGGTCAAGCCCGGCGAGGAACAGCCCAACGCCGAGGAGAACCCCGACCTCATCTGGGTTGCAAACAACAACCTGTACGTGCCCTACGACCACGAGGTCGACCACGAGCGCATCTTCACCGGCACGCTCTCGTTCCGCCCGAACGGCCACCTGCCCGTGCTCAAGCTCAACCGCGACGCCGCCGTGGCGACCGGCAACCTCACCGACATCTACGACATGCGCGCCCTGCAGCTCACCAAGGACGGCGACCGCGTGAACGGCGTCATCGCCCAGAGCATTGCCGACGGGAGCTACATCAAGGTGAACGCCGCCAAGGCCGTCATCCTGGCCACAGGCGACTACCTCAACAACGACGATATGCTCGCCTACTACATGCCCTGGATCTACTGGCAGAAGGACAAGTTCTCGTTCACCTACATGAGCGTCGACCTGAACGTCGAGAAGACCGACGTGGGCGACGGTCACCGTATGGGGTACTGGGCCGGCGGCAACATCGAGGCGGGCCCGCACTGCGCCATGGCCCACGGCGACCTCGGCAAGCTCGGCGTGGCGGCGTTCCTGCAGCTTAATGCCCGCGGTGAGCGCTACGTCAACGAGGACCTTACCAACGATCACTTCGGCTCGCAGATCATCCGCCAGCCCGACTGCACGATCTACCAGATCTTCGATGCCGACGTGGCCGAGGAAATCACCCACATGCAGGGCGGCCTGGGGTCCAAGCAGTCCATCAGCGAGGCCGACTTGGAGACCATCGACGAGTGGACGGCGGCCAAGGGCGACACCGTCGAGGAGCTTGTCGCCAACCTCGGTGTCGACGAGACGACCGCAGCGAACATGGTCCGCGAGATTGCCCGCTACAACGAGCTGTGCGAGAAGGGTCACGACGACGACTTCGGCAAGGCGCCCGAGCGCATGATGGCGCTCGACCACGCGCCGTTCTACGCCATCCGCTACGAGATCGGCAACTTCGAGGAGGGACAGAACGCCCTGCGCTGCCTGGTCGGCATGAGCGGCCTGTCGTCGAACAAGTACGGCCAGGTGCTCAACAGCAACTTCGACCCGGTGCCGGGTCTGTTTGCGGTGGGCAACGTCCAGGGTGGCCGCTTCCTGGGCGACTACCCGGCGACCATCGCCGGCGCGAGCCATTCGATTGCGCTGACCTACGGCCGCATTGCCGCAAAGTACATCGCCGAGAACCTGTAACGAGCCTGCAAGGGGAGGCGGGTCCGACGGGTTTCTGGCGATAAGCTGGTTGGAGGGCTTGTTTCGCGAAGACGGGGCCGTCCGCACGTGGATGCGGGCGGTCCCGCGATCGGGTCTTGGGAGGCGACGGCTTGCCTTGACAGTGGGCCGACGGGGTTCTGTCAAGAAAATTGCGCCTTGCTGGCCAAAAGGGTCGATCGTGTGGAGGTGGCGGGCGCTCGTCGGAGTGCATTCGGCTCGATTTTATGCAGAGCGACTGTAGTTTGATGCGACCGAAGCCAATCCTGCATGCGTTGACAGCGATCAAACGCTGTCCAGAGGTTGTCGTGGCCTTCACAATCCCACTTTTTGGCCAGCGACTCCCCGATTCGCTGACACAAGAGGCCGGCGGCGTGCTGCTGGCATATGCACGCGTTTCCGGTACGCTGCCTGGCATGGAGCCGATGCGGGGCACTCGCGGATGCCGATTCGTCGTCCGGCGGTGCCCGGGTTGGCTACCGTCCCCGCTTCGGCCCCGCCTCTCAATCGGTTTTCAGTCTCGCCTGGTAGAATGTGCAATCCCACTATACTGATCGAAAAGCCCTGCGTTGCGGAGGGGTCGTTCGGGGAGAAAGGGGAACGCGATGTCCGGTCGTCAAACCATGTGCTTTACCAGGCGTGGCACGCTTTTCGCAATTGTGCTGGCGGTGACGGCGTTGCTCTGGTTCGCTGCATCGGCGCATGCCGAGGAGATCGTCGTCTTCGACACCGACGAATGCTCGATGGTGGTGACGGGCTTCGAGGGTGACGGGGCCGACGGCTTTGCCATGGATGTCCGTTTCGAGAACAAGACGGACGATACGACGCTGATGTTCTCGATGGAAAACTCCTCGTTGAACGGTTGCATGGTGGGCACGCTGTGCGTGGAGGAGGTCACGCCCGGCAACGCGGCCGTCGAACAGGTGGTGTGGTATCCCTCAGAGCTCGAGGCATACGGTCTCGGCGCAATCACCGATGTTTCGTTCGGTATGCGGGTATACGACAGCGATGACTGGTCGGCGGACAATCTGGTTGACGACTACTTCACCGTGTATCCGGCGGGCGAGCAGACGGGCGTCTCCTCGGCGTATGAGGTACCCGCGGACGCCGACGTCCTGGTCGATGACGAGAACGTGTCCTTTGCCGTACTTGGTTTTGAGGGCGATGGGATGTCGGGCTTCACGATGCGAGTGTATGTCGAAAACAGGACCGATGTCACGCTGATGGTCTCCACTGACGACGAGTCGCTGAACGGTTGGATGTGCTCCCCGATGTGGGCGACCCAGGTTGCGCCGGGCAAGGTGCTCGTCGCCGACGTCGAATGGGGCGACTACACCCTCGAGCCGTATGGATTCTCCGATATTGCCGACGTCGAATTTACGTTCAAGGCGTACGATGTCGACAACTTGATGGCGGATGACTATGCGAACGAGCACGTCCGCCTGTATCCCCTGGGTGAAGGGGCATCGGCTGACCATGAACGTGAGGCGCAGCCCGACGACGTTGTCCTGGTCGATGAGGGCGGCGTCAAGATAACGTACATCGGCAGCGACGTTGACGATCTGTGGGGCTATGTCGCCGACGTCTGCCTAGAGAATGACACCGACAGGCCTCTGATGTTCACGGTCGATGAGGCGGCGGTGAACGGTTCGATGTGCGACCCGTTCTGGGCGGTCGAGGTGCAGCCTGGCAAGAAGGCCCTGAGCGACATCTCGTGGAGCGAGTCGGCCCTCGAGGACGTCGGTCTGACCACGGAGGACGTCGCCGACATCGAGCTGTACCTGCGCGCGTACGACGCCGAGGACTGGGTGGCCGACGACGTGGTGAATGCGGTGGTGGAGATCTGACCGACGTGGAGATGTAGCCGCCGCAAAGACCCGACCGTTGCGAAAGCCCGTCCGCACGTGGATGCGGGCGGTCCCGCCGGTTCTGGCCGTCGGCGCCCGCGCATCTGCGTTCGGTGTGGAATCTTGCCGCTGGACGTTCGGGAAGGCGCATCCGCGGGAACAAGAAAACGTCATGGCGATTGCCGTCGCCCCGCCGCCCGGCGGGGCGATGCGTCTGCGCGTTCGGCAGCACGGGACCTGCGGGTTCTCCTTGATGGACGGGGGTACGATGGACGACAGGTTGTTCGAGGGGAACGAGGAGCTCGCCGAAAGGCTCGAGATGGCCCGCGAGGCGGTCAGCATGAGCGCCGAGGCCGACCAGCTGCTCGAGGCGCTTCAGGACGACATCGTCGAGGACGTCATCGCCGGCGAGTACGTCGGCGGGCCGGACGAGGGCATCCCGATCGAAGGGGATGCCGAAGAGGGGGTTGTCGAAGGGGCCGTCGGCGGAACGGCCGGGGTCCAGCAGGGTCTCCCGCCCGTTGTCAGGACCGAACCGCGCCCGATCGAAGGGCGTCTGACCACGCCGATCGTCCGCGTGCCGCGCGAGATTGAGCAGTGCACGGGCATCGTGGTCCACGGGCACCGGCTGCGCTCGTTCATCTACACCACCGACGTCGCCATCATCCGCAACACCAACGCCGACGCAATCCTGGCGGTCTACCCGTTCACGGGCCATCCGGTTATCACGCAGGCCATCATCTCGGTGGCGCGGGCGCCCGTGTTCACGGGGGTCGGCGGCGGCACCACGACGGGCCAGCGCGTGTTCGAGCTCGCCATGTTCGCCGAGATGCAGGGCGTTCAGGGAGTCGTGCTCAACGCCCCCGCCCCGGTCGAGACGATCGAACACGTCGCGGGCATCATCGACGTGCCCATCGTCGCCACGATCCTTGAGTGGGACGACGTGGCGCGCGCCAAGGTCGCGGCGGGTGCGAGCATCGTCAACGTCGCCGCCGGCCGCGAGACGGCAAACGTCGTGCGTCGCCTGCGCGAGGAATATCCCGACCTGCCTGTCATCGCCACGGGCGGCAGGACGGGGGCCTCGATTCTCGAGACGATCGAGGCCGGGGCGAACGCCATCTCGTGGACGCCGCCTGCCGCGCAGGACCTCCAGGGGTCCATGATGGACTCCTACCGGGCGGGCGAGCTTGGCCCCGGGCACGGCGATGCTGCGAGTGGGTCCGCGGCGGCCGACGACATGGCGGCCAAGAAGACGAAGCTGAGCTCGTGGTTCGCCGCACGGGGGATGTAGCCACGCGGGAGGGCGTGGGACATGTTTGGCCGTGCGGGTGGGCCGTGCAGGTGGTCAAACGGCGGCCGAGTGCGTGTTTTTCAAAAAGTGCTGGTCAAATGTCCAACGAGTGCGTGTTTTCCTGGGGGATTCTGGAAGGCAGGGTCTTGCGCGACCTGCGCTTTTGAGCGCTGCGCTATGCCAGCACGTGCATTTGCCGGCATTTTGGCCGACCTGCCGCATACACTCGATGGTCAAATGACCAACAGTTTTTCGAAATCACGCATGTGCGCCCATTTTGACCATTGCGCGGCCGCTGCGCGACCTTTGCGTACGCCGGCGGGGCCGACGCCTGCACGCGCCGGCCCCGCCGGATTGACGCTATTGGGTTCGGACCGCCCCGGACGTACCGGTCAGCGCACGGCGCCCGGCACGCATGGTGCCCGGCACGCCCGGCGCCCGGCGGTTACGCCAGCGGCTCGTTTGCCAGCGCGCTGCGGGCCGAGATGCGGCCGAACGCGGCGCATTCGCCGAGGTTGCCGCAGCCCTGGTAGAAGTGGCCCCACACCGAGCCGAACTCACCGGCGGAGTAGAGGTGCGGGATGGGGTTGCCGTCGGGGTCGAGGATCTCGCCCTTGGCGGAGCGCACCGGGCCGCCGTCGGTGTTGAGCATCGTGGGGATGCACAGGATGGCGTAGAACGGGCCGGTCTTGATGGGGGTCAGCGTGTCGGACGGACGGTAGAACGCAAGGTCCTCGCCCTGGTCGCACCACTGGTTCCACAGATCGACGGTCTTCACGAGCTCTTCGGCCGGCACCTCGATGGCGGCGGCGAGGTCCTCGATGGTGTCGGCGGAAACGGCCCAGCCGTCGGCCACGATGTCCTCGGAGATGTCCGTGGGGAACGCGCCGGCCTCGAGGCCCGCCTGGTCGAAGATGAACCAGCCCTTGGGCGGCAGGGGCAGGTGCACCCAGTTGCCGCCGAACTGCGTGATGCCGTGGCGGTAGCCGACGTTGCAGGCCATGTTGGAGTCCGCCGCGGTCCCCTTGTACACGTTGCAGCCGTCGTAGTCGTTGTAGAAGCGGCGGCCGTTCACGCCGATGGTGATGCCGTGCTGCTTGGTGTTGAAGCTGTGCTTCACGGAGGCGAAGCGCGTGTTCTCAAGGTCGCGCAGGGTCATCCAGAACTGCGCGCCGCCGTGCATGTGCCAGAAGTCGGCGCCAATCTTCATGCACGCGCGGTGGCCGTCGCCGGTGTTGGCCGCGCCGGCCAGCGGGATGCAGCCCTGGATGCCGGTGTAGGTGAACATCATCTCGGGGTCGTTCTCAAAGCCGCCGGTGCACATGAGGACGCCGCGCTTGGCCTTGTAGCGCTTGCCCGCGGCGAGGACGCCCAGGATGGTCTTGGTCTCGGGATCCTGGATGAGCTCCTCCATCGGGGTGGACGGCAGGTAGGTCACGACGTCGGCGTGGGTGTTCAGTGCCTCGAACAGGAACTGGTAGGTGTGGTAGTACTCGCCCTTCTCGGGGTCGAACTCGAAGTAGCCGACGGTGTGGTCGTTGGGGAACTCGGCGTACTCCATCGTCTTCTCGCCGGTCGGGTCCGGCGGGTTCATGTACAGCATGTCCTCGGTCATGCCGAGCGACTTGAACCAGTTGAGGTTCTCCTGCAGTTCGACGGCGAAGGCGTGGATGACGTCGTCGGGGGTGGCGCCGCCGATCAGGTTCTGCAGGTAGACCTCGGCCTCAGAGGCGTCGTCGCAGTACAGGACGTCGCCGGCACTGTAGGGGCTGTTGCCCGAGGCCGACGCCTCCTTCTCGAGGAGGAGGCACGTCGCGCCCTCGCCCTCGGTGGCGACGGTGATGGCGGCGCAGACGCCGGCCATGCCCGCACCGACGATCACCACGTCGAACTCGCCGTCCCAGCCGTCTTCCGTGGCGGTCGGCGCAGCGGTGGGCTCGGCGGTCATCGCGACCAGGTCGGCAGCGGGGTCGGCGTGGTCGGCCGCATAGGCGCCGAACGCGGTTGCGGGGATGGCGGCGCCGGCTGCGACTGCGGCGATGGCTCCCGCGCCCTTGATGAACGTGCGGCGGTCCTGCATGGTGCTCTGTCCCATGATTCCTCCTCGTGTCGGGCAGGTGCGCCCGGATGGCGCGCCTCGACGGGCATCGCGGTGGATGCCGTGTCTCCCATCATGGCCGGCTCGGCGCCGGCGGGACAGTCGGACGGGGGGATGATTCGAGTGGGGGAGGGGGTAGGACATCGCGGGTGACGGCGACAAACATGCAGGTAGAACCCTAGAGGCCCACGAGCCCCTGCAACTCTTCGCGGCTGTGTACGCCGAGCTTCTTGTAGAGCCGGTCGGAGTGGGTCTTCACGGTGTTCTCGGATATGAACAGCGTCTCGGCGATGTAGCTGCGCGACCGGCCGGCGCAGAGCATCTGCATGACCTCGACCTCGCGCGGGGTGAGGCGGTGGTCGGAGCCAACCTCGGCGCAGCGGGCGTTGACGGCCTCGAGGTCGGTGGGGCTCAGCTGCCTGCCCATCAGGTCGTCGAAGAGCTGGAGCAGGTCGGGGTTGCGCGAGTCGAGGCACAGCGCCAGCACGACGAACAGCACGAAGAGCAGCACGGTGCACAGCGGCGCGAGCCCGAGCAGCGCGGGGACCGTCCTGCCGATGAGCTGCCCCGCGAACGAGGCGACGCCGTAGGCGCCCAGCCCGACGCCGACCACGAAGTACGACGGGATGGGGGTGTGGTGGGCCACCGTGCAGATGGTGAGCCACAGGATTGGGACGAGCATGTCGGCCGCGACGGACGACGCGACCCAGAGCACCGGTCCCTCGAACCCGAGCGAGATGATGAGCAGCGCGGCGGCGGCGAGCATGTAGAGGCCGCGCCAGAGGAGCACGAAGTCGAACGCGAGGTTGGTCCTGAGGGTCCAGACGAGGACGAGGCAGCTGATCGCGACGGTGAAGGACGCCTTGATGGGGTAGACGCCGCTCAGATCGCCGGCGTAGGGCATGGTGCCGCCGAGGATGAGCTGGTTGTTGAGGGTCAGCACAACGATGACGGCCCAGAGCTTCCAGGTGCTGAAGCTGCCGTCGTGGGGATGGGAGAGGGCCGATCCCGCGGTCGGCGCCGCCGCGCCGCTGCTCGCCGCGGGGACGCCCGATGCGGTGCCGCAGCCCGCCGTCCCGCCGGTGGCCTTCGGCCCGAGCGGCCTTGCCCCTGCGGCCCCAAGCGCCCCGCCGGGACCTGCGTGCGTCATGGCGGCAAGCATGAGGCCGCTGACCAGGGGGATCGCTGCCGCGAACGCGGTGCTGGCGGCCAAGGGGAGCATAAAGGCGATGGTGCGGCCGGCGGTCCAGACGATGCATCCCACGAAGATGAAGCGGATGAGGTCGCGCAGCTCGCAGTGCGAGAGGCAGATTGCCCAGCGCACGTACGACCACCCGATGCCCAGGCCGGCGACGATGGAGCCGACGAGCGCGCAGCCGGCATCCCAGCCGAACAGCGCGGGGCTCACCACGAGCGCCGACGACGCGGCCATGCCCAGGCACGCGGCGACGTCGAGTGCCTGCAGGACGGCGTTCTGACGGTCGGGGGAGCGTCGCGCCGCCGACCCGGCCGTGGCCCCCGCCGCCTTTGCTGCGGCTCCCGCCGCCTGCCGGCGCCGATGCTCTGCGAGGCAAGCAAACACGACGATGGCCATGACGAGCGAGAACCACAGATAGGCGTTGCAGAACGAAAGGCCGGAGGGCAGGTAGGCGTTGTTGGTGTTGAGCCACGAGAAGAAGACCATAGGGGCCCATGCGCCGTAACGTGAGATGCGCGCTGCCCATGCCGTTGCCACTGCCGTCCCCCAGACGTACGGGCGCCGGCGCGAGGCCCGGCGCGGGATGCTCGGATGCGAACCGTCTCATTATATGTCTGTCCCGTCGGTCGTTATGGGGTGGGGGAGGGTTTCTCCGACGGTCGGCCAGCCGGGTGTGGTACCGTTACCCCGTATAGGTTGCGGCGGGCCCTGGGCCGCAGCGGGCGAAGAGACGAAGGGTGGCCTATGGAGCTGCACGGCGGAAACGGCATGTTCGGCACGGGCATGGTCGAGCTTTCTGACAGGCGCTGGGTCATGCCGCTCGAGAGGGTCGAGCCGGCGTTTCCCCGCGGCGTCGGCGGGCTGCTGCCGGTCGTGACGGTGCGCAAGGACGGGTCCGAGCGCACGGTCTACGCGTTCCCCTGCGAGGACGGCCCGATCGAGCGGCCGAACGCCGCTGGCGAGGGGGCCGCACTGGCGTCCGGCGAGGTTGCGGCCGTCGCCGGGGAACCTGCGGTCGTCGGCGACGCGGCTGCCGAGCCGGCCGATCCCGCGCCGGCGTCCGATCCCGCGCCCGATCTGCCGCCGGTGCTCGCCGCGCTCCTCGACGCCGTCGAGTTCGTCAACAAGATGCTCGTGCAGGCGGCCACGCTTTCGGGCTATCCGTTCGGCAGACTGGGAGGCATCCAGACCGGCATCGCCGCCGCCGGTTGGGGCTTTACGCGCGTCGACATCGTGCCGCTCGACGCCCACGGCCAGAAGAGCCCCTCGCCGCTCCATCTCAATATCGAGACGGTCGACGAGCCCGGCTGCCCCGACTCGTTCAGCGCGGTTGTGGAATACGACGCCGAGGGCAAACCCGCCCACCTCGCGATGACCGAGTACGCCGACGACGGCTTCATGGTGCGCGTCGACGCGAACACCAACGAGAAGACCGGCAAGTTCTCGGTGCGCAAGGTGGAGCGCATCAGCATGGCCACGCGCAACAAGTCGCTGCTCTACAAGCGCGGCAAGGTGGCCGACCGGGACGGCTACGCCAAGGGCAAGCGCCCCGACAGCCGTCCGTCCGGCGGCAGGCCGGGCGGGCGCGGCGGACGGTCTGGTGGGCGCGGCGGGCGGCCCGGTGGTGGGAGGCCTGGCGGTGGACGCCCCGGCGGCGGGCGGAACCAGGGCGGCCGCGGAGGCTGGGGCGACCGGCGCGAGGGAAGAGCCCGCGGCGACCGGTAGCGGGCCGGGCTCCCGACGGCTGTGCGGGCCGGGGCCGGGGGACGCAACGTGGCCGGTTCGCAATGCAAACATGCATCAATAATTAAAATGTCGGGCCAAAGTTACGCTCTTAAGCGAAAAACTGTAACTTTGGCTCGACAACACAGCGTCAACTTGCTCACTAAGCCGAAAAAACAGCATGGTCCATTCGGGTGCTGCCCATTCGGCACGGCGATGGACGCATCCGTGCGGGGGCTCTCGGGGGCGCACACGCGTCTGGGCTCCCGAGGGCCGCACCATGCGCTATCCCCTCCCTTGCGGCGCGCGTATCGCGCGCATGAGGTCCTCGTGCTTGTGGACACCGACCTTAGCATAGATGCGCTTCTTGTGAGTGCGCACGGTGCCGATCGAGATGACAAGCTGGTCGGCGATGCGGTCGACGGAGTAGTCTTGGGCGATGAGCAGGAGAATTTCCGCCTCACGAGCCGACAGTCCGCATGTTTCGGCGAGCTCTTCGCAGTTCTTGCGCACCCGCTCTTCGTCGTTGAGCGACGCCTTGCGGGTTGAGATGACCGAAAGACCCAGGATGTAGAGCGTTGTCAGCACAATAAGGAAGTACATCGCGTTGTTGCCGTACAGTTCGTGGAGCGCCGCCCCGAGCATGTATGAGATTGCGGCAAGCAGCACGGCGGGAGCGCATGCGGATTCGACGGACATCCCCCGTTCGTGCTGCCGCATGGCGGCCAACGTGGCAAAGAGCGCCCAGAAACCCGCAATGCTGGCGTTGTACCCGATAGATAGCAGCGTCTTGAGCGTGCCGCCCGCATCGAGTCCGAGCATGCGGACAAACGAGAAGTAGGCGAGGAAGACGGTGAACGCCGGCAACAGGAAGAACGTCTTCTGCCGAACGTCGCTGTACCTTGGCGAGTTGCGCGTCGAATAGGCGAACAGGCCAAGCACGGCGATTGCTATGAGGTCGCCTGCAAAGAAGACGAGGGCGCTGTGGTCTTGGGCGTAGCTGTCGGGCGGAATTGCCATAACGCCCCAGGGATAGAAACACAGCGCAAACCCGACTGCCGTGGCGGTCAGGGAGGATGTGACGATGGAGCGCAGGGTGCGCTGGTCGGTTTCGGATCCCGCGGTCTCGTCGTGGATGTCGTCGTCAGAGCGTGGTCCTCGCGCTTTTTCGGCATCCGCGGCGGGGGAGGGGGCGGTCTCTTGTGCGGACTTCCGTGCGGACGAGAGCGCGAGCAGGGATGTTGAGCCGGCGGCGCAGACCGCAAGCAGCCCCAGCATCGCCCAAGGGTTGTTCGTGGCGATGAGGGCGACTTGGGAGAGGTTGCCGATGAAGATCGAAACGCTTACGTATAGGGCGACCATAAGGGAGCCGACGCGCGCGTAAAGCTGGAGCCATCCGAAAAACGAAAGCGCAACGCCAATGCTCATTGCACAGTAGGAGGCTGCGCCAACGACGGCCGCCCATGCGGATGGGAGCGGAAATGCCAGAACGACCGCCATTCCTATAAAGCCGGTAGCCATGCCGACGATGCCGCCAATCGCCTTGGCGCGCAGCGACGGGGCCCTTCCGCGCAGCGATGCGACAAGCAGCCCGAGTGCCGTGGCAAAGGTTCCCGCGATGAGCGCGGCGATAAGGGCGCGCGGCGACGAGATGCTGCCCAGCGTCAGGGGAAGGCTGAACGATATGCGGCGGAAGACCTCGAGCAGAGGCATGAGGAAGGCGAACCCAAGAAGGCGCCAGTCGAACGACCGCGCGGCATGGCGCGCCGCGCTGCGGAACGTGGCTTGAGGACTATCGATCGCCATGGCGGTCCCCTCTGTTTGAAACGGCGTGTCCAGAATGTCGGAGCCGACTTACGACAAACTCCAAAAGTATACGTCCGCGACGTTGTTTGCGCACGTACGCCGGCCTACCCCAATTGTGGTACGCGCATTGACCCGCCCGAAATCCCGAATACCGCAGATGGTCACTTGGCGGCGGAGGCGTGCCGGGGATAGCGTGGTTGACAGCGAACCCGCCGGGCGGAACGTCCCGGTGCGGTGCGCGCAAACGAAGCGGTCCGGCCTGCGGGTCGCCGCGCCGACGTCTACCGCAAGGAGATGCATGAAGATGGAGAACGCCATGAACCGCCGTAGCTTCCTCAAGGGCACCGCTGCCGCCCTCGCCGGTACCGGCCTGACCGCCACCGCGGTGACCGCCCTGGCCGACGAGCCCGCCGCCGATGAGGCCTCGGCCGCCGATGACATCGCCTGGGAGGCCGAGGCTGACGTCGTCATCGTGGGCGCGGGCTGCGCCGGCATGTCGTGCGCCGCGGTCATGAGCTTCGAGGACCTCGGTTCGTGCCTGATCCTCGAGGCCGCACCCGAGAACATGCGCGGCGGCAACTCGAGCGCCACGGCCGGCATCGTGTTCTGCCCCAACAGCAAGGAGGCCGCGCTCGAGTACCAGGGCGCCCTCAACGGCGACTACGAGATCCCCGAGGACGCGTTCGACGCCTGGGCCGAGGAGATCGTGCAGAACCTCGACTGGATGACCGAGAACTTCGGCTGCGAGTTCAAACCGTGCGAGCAGGGCACCTGGGGCATCCAAGGCGAGTATCCGTTTATGCCTGCGGCTCAGGAGTGCCCGGCCTACAACGTGACCGAGGGTACCACCTGGAACGTCATCGCTACCAAGGTCGACGAGCTCGGCACCCCGATCTACTATGAGAGCCGTGCTATCGAACTTATCACCAATGCCGCCGGCGAGGTCATCGGCGTGACCACCGAGGACGGGCGTAACTTCAAGGCCAACAAGGGCGTGCTGCTGGCGACCGGTGGGTTTGAGGCCGACCCCGAGATGATGCGCACCTACCTGCCTGCCGGTTACCCCGACACCATCGGCAAGGGTTCGTGGTACAACCGCGGCGACGGTATCAAGATGGCCCAGAAGCTCGGCGCGCAGCTGTGGCACATGAACAACGTGTCCGGCGCGGCCCTCGGCCTCAAGATGGACACCTCGACCGACCACGATGCCCGTACCTGGACTCGCTGGGCCACGCACAACTACATCTTCGTCGACAGCCGCGGCCACCGCTTCATGGACGAGGACGTGCTCTATACCGAGTTGCTCCGTCACGGCAAGCAGTACCGCGAGGGCACCTTCACCGAGTCGTCGATGCCCAAGGGCGCTTGGGCCATCTTCGGCCAGGAGGAATTCGACGGTGGCTGCATCTTCTCGACGAGCTGCTTCGCCGCGATGAAGGCAACCGACGGCCGCTTCACCACCAACCAGGAGGGCCTGGACGCCGGCGTCATCGTGAAGTGCGAGACGGTCGACGACCTGGCTGCGGCCACGGGCATCGATGCTGCCGTGCTGCAGACCACGCTCGACTACTACAACGAGGGCGTCGACGCCGGCGCCGACCAGTTCCACCGCGGCGAAGCGAAGAACGAGTACAGCGAGCTCATCTCGCTGCCCGGCAACGAAGACGACACCGTTGCACGAGATGCCTTCGAGCTGGCCCGCATCGACGCTCCCTACTACGTGACGCAGCTCGTGGGCACGGTCCTCAACACCCAGGGCGGCCCCAAGCGCTCGGCGAACTGCGAGGTGCTCGACGTGTTCGACCAGCCGATTCCCCGTCTGTACTCCGCAGGTGAGATGGGCTGCGAGTACCCCTACATCTACAACGTGGGCGGCAACATCGCCGAGGCCATCTCGAGCGGCCGTCGCGCCGGCCGCGTGATCAGCGCGCTCGAGCCGTGGGCGTAGTTCCAACCACGACATAGCGACGATTCGTTCCGGGTGCAGCCTTGCCAGATGGGGCTGCGCCCGATTTTGCGAGGTAGGGGGACGGGCCCCTTGCGGTGGCCGAGATGGAGTTGCATCGCCACCTCACGTTCGGCGGGCTTGCGATTGATGAGGCTTGCAAAAGGGAAGGGGCCTTCCGACCCCTGCCCTTCACATTTTGGCGACCTCCATAAAGGTTGGTGTGTCAAGGATTCTGGTTCTTGCTGGCCAAAAACTTGGAACGTGAAGGGCAGGGAGACAACTGATGGTCGAAAAGGCGACGGATACGTGAGAAAAAGCGTACATCTGTCCGTTATCTCTGACCCTCTTTGCTCCATTGCGCGTGCTTTGGCTTTTTCGGAAGGCCGAATGGTCTTCACGAACGCGGTATTTGGCCAGCGCGAGTAGTTTTTCTTGACACGGCATCGCGCAGGCGAACATCGTGTGGGCCGGCGGCGTGCAGTGCCGTCATCCTGCATGGCCGGTGGCGGTGTCGAACGGCTGTGCGGGCCAAGTTGGGGCCCCTCTCGAACGGTTGTGCGGGCTGACACGCGTTAAATTTCTGAAAACCGCGCCGTCGGCGGACCGTCGACCTGGGCAAACGTTGGCGTCTCACGCACCTGTCGCCGATATGGACGCTGTGTCAGCCAGCACAACCGTCTCGCCCGTGCCTCGCCCCCGCACAGCCGTCTCGCCGGCCGTTCCCGCCTGGGGCCTCGCTCGCCGCGTGCCGGTGGGTCCGCCTAGCTCCGCGACTGCTCGGTGACGAGCCCCGTCGCCGCCGCGCGCTCATCCAGGTACGCCTCCACGCGCGTCGCCACGTTTTCCTGCAGGTTGCGGTAGAAGAACTGGTAGTCGTAGAGGTGGTAGACGCCTTCGTCGAAGATGGAGAGGCTCGGCGGGTAGTCGGCGGGGTCGACGCCGACGACCTTGAGGGTGCCGCGCTCGGCGTCGAGGTAGGCCCCGCAAAACTCCGGGACCTCCTTGATGACGGCGCCGCTGTAGTCGGTGAAGCAGGCGCCGAGGTTGAGCTCGGCAGGCGCCTCTTCGCTCGAAACAGACCAGCTAAGCGGGTTGATAGCGAGCGTCCGGGTGCCGGCGGGCACGATAATCGAATCCTCGACCTCCGGGTCCTCCGAGTTGAACGTCACGACGACGCCGGTGTCGTCGGCGGCCTGCGCAGCCTTCAGCCGGGGGTGCTCGGCGCACTCCTCCTCGGTCAGGCGCCAGCCGATCGCATAGGCGGCGACGAAGCGGGCTGACAGGGTGCCGCAGGCGGAGGGGCTGTCGCTCCCGCCGTCCTCGTCGCGCTCGTTGTCGTGCCCGTCCTGCTCGCCGGCCTGCTCCGGCGCGTCCCCCAGGTAGTCCCTAATGAGCCGGATGACGTGCTCGGAGCCCTGCGAGAACCCGGCGAGCACGAAGGGGCGCTCGGTCTCCTCTGCAAGGTAGCGCTCGAAGGCTGCGGCGACGTCGGCGTAGGCAAAGTCGATGGCGGAGGCGAGCTCGTCGGCGGACGCCTCGTACATGGCGAGCGTCGCTTGGCGGTACAGCGGCGCGAACACCCGGCAGACGTCGCTGTAGATGCCGAGTTCCATGTTGAGCGCGCCGACGAACGATGCCCGGTCGTCGGCGTTGGCGAGGTCCATGGTCGCCGCACCGTCGGAGCCCATCGATACCGTGGGGCACACGATGAACAGGTCGACCGGCTTGTCCGCGGCGGGCGTCGACCCGTCGAACCCCGGGGCGGCCGAGGCTCCGCAGACGACGTCACCTCGGTCGACGGTCATCTCGTCGGCCCAGTAGACCCAGGTGGCGAGGTCGGCGTAGTCGGGAGACGGCGCGGCCGCGGGTTCGTCTTCCGGGGTTGCGCCGGATGCCGGTTCCTCGGCGAGTGCGATGCCGATGCGGGAAAGAGCAGGGGCCAGGAGGAGCGTTGCGGGCAGGGCACTTGCAAAAGCGCGGCGTGTCAGAAGGGATCGAGCCATGGGGCTCCTTTCGGCTGGTGGCGGAGTGCGGGCGAGCCGGGCGGCGCCGGCACGCTCTAAATGCTGCCTGCGGCATTGCTTGCAAGGATAGCCTGGGCGCCGCCGGAGCATCGTGGCGCTGCCAGGGTGTCGCCGGCAAGCATAGCATTCCCGCGGCGCGATGGCGGAAGGCGCGCCCAAAAGCCATCCTAGTGGGCGTCTCCGGCACCTCCCGCCGCGTCCACCAGCGCGACAAGCTCCTCACGGCTGTGCACGTCGAGCTTGCGGTAGATCGACTGGACTTGAGAGCGCACGGTGTTGACCGAGACCTGGCTCTGCTCGGCGATCGCTCTGGTGGGGACGTCACGCAGCAGCATGGCGAGGATGTCGGTCTCGCGGTGGGTGAGGTCGTGCTCGCGCGCAAGATCCGCGCACAGCTCGGCGCAACCCTCGTCGGAATGCCCGCCTCCGCCCGATTCGCCTTCGCCTCGCCTGGCATATCCGGCCGTTTCGACGGCGGCCCCCGAAACGAGGCTCGACCAGTCGTTTCCGAGCATGAGCACGGCCGACACCACGAGGCTGAGCAGCACGGCGACGAGCGAGACGAACGTGTCGGGCCGCAGAACCTGCTCCAAAAGGTGGGCGCAGTAGAACGCGACAAAGTACAGGGCGACCCATCGCGCGGCATAGGCCCCGGCTTGGGGCGCCGGCTTGCTTGCGCCCAGGTAGCAGGCGATCGAGAAGGTGAGGACCATGCTCACGGCATAGCTCATCGATTTTGAGAGCGAGATCCAGTCGGCGTCGTTCGGGAACGCGAGCGTGAACACCACGCTTGCGCACTGCGTGACGAGGGCGATGCACACGAAGCCCTTGAAGAGGGATCGGCCGCGCAGCGAGGTGGCGGCTCCGAGCGCGATACCGGCGATGACCAGCGATCCGAGCAGCCACACCCCCGACACGGTCTGCGAGAAGCTGAATAGCAGCCCATGCGACGCGCAACACGCCGCGATGACGATGCCGAGCGTGACGATGTTGACGGGCGTCAGCGCGCGCCGGGACGCTCCCTCGGAAGCCGCGTCGGGCATGCGGGAAGCGAGGGGTGCGGCCACGCCGCCCGAATCGGACGGCATGCGGTCCCGGTGCGGCGCGACGCACAGGCATCCCATGATGAGCAGCGGGGAGCATGCGGCAACAAGGCGCTGGACCGGGCCGGGCACGAGGTAGACGATCGAGTAGAACAGGTACTGCACCACGAACGAAAGGCAGAGGCGTATGAGTATCGTCCTCAGGTCGGGCGAGCAGTTGTCCTCGCACCAGACGCGCAAGGCCCAGCAGAAGAGGGCGGTCAGCGCCACGGTGGCGGCGGCAGAGCCGGCTCCTCCTATGGGGAGCAGGTAGAGACCCGCGCAGTACAGGAGGGTTCCCGCGAGGCCCAGGGCGAGGCAGACCTGCCTTCGCATCGATGCAAAGCGCGGGCCGAGCCTGACGAACGCGAACGCGGCGCTGAAGGCGACGAGTGCGACCGGCCGCACCCAGACGAGGTTGGGATCGGGGAAGAAGCTCGTGTCGAAGGCGGCGACGATGCCGGTCTGCAGGGAGAGCCAGGCCCGTGCCAGACCGATGGCGACGATTGAAGCCCCGAAACCCTCGACCGATTCGAACACGAACTCGAGGTGATGCGACCGGCGAACGTCGCCGCTGCCGCTCGACGGACGCCTGTCCACCGTTTGATTCAGATCCATCTTTGAGCGCCTGCCCTTCCTGTCGCGCGGCCTGGCGGCACAAGAGATGTCCCGCCCCACCTCCCCGGACTCCATTATGGCAAGAAACGGCAGGATTGAGCCCGCATCGCCGCGGAGCGGGTCTCCGTCACGAAAACGCCCCGATTCCGCCGAAGCGAAACCGGGGCGCCGACTTGCTGGACGGGCTGGGCGATCGACGTGCCGGGCGGTCCCGGGACTACTTGCCCAGAGCGAAGGTCGCCGCCGCCTTGCCGGCGATGGCTCCGAACGTGGCGCACAGGGCGAGGCCGCCGCCGTACTCCTTGTAGAACACGCCGCCCGCGGCCATGGGAGCGGCGTAGAGCCCGGCGATGACCTGGTCGCCGTCGCCGTAGACCTCGCAGTCGTCGGTGACCTCGATGCCGCCGTAGAAGCCGCTGATGCCGGCCGAAGCCTGAACCGCGTAGAACGGCGGGGTGTCGAGCTTGGTGAGGTAGCCGGTGGGCATGGGCGACTTGGGGATGGTCAGCTCCATGGTGGTGCCGTTGGCCGCGGCTTCCTGGTACTCGGCGACGGTCTTCTTGAGGTTGTACGGGTTCACCTTGTAGGCGGAGAGCTGCTCTGCCAGGTCGTCCACCGACTCGGCGCTGACGACCACGGCGCCGGCGCCGATGAGGTTGTCGAGGTCGCCCTGATGGTCCTCGGCGGAGTCGATGATGACGAAGGCGTGGCCGTCCGCCTCCTGGAGGGTGTCATTGGCCAGGTAGTTGTCGCCCACGTAGTTCTCGGGGCCCTCGTCGGTGAAGCGCAGGCCGTTGGTGTTGACGGCGATGCCCTCGACCGAGAAGTGCTGGATGATACCCATGATGCGCGAGGACTCGTTGGGGTCCGCCGCGTCGTACTCGGCCTCGGTGCTCGGGGTCAGCGCAGGCCAGGGGTTCATGTGGCCGTAGAAGTGGCCGCAGCCCTTGCTCAGGCGACCGCCGTGCTTGAGGGCGAGGTTGATGCCGACGCCCTTGTTGTAGGTGGTGGCGCGGCAGACGGCGCAGTCGGCCCAGCGGCCGAGGTGCTCTTCGATCATGCCCTTGTTGTTCTGGAAGCTGCCGGTGGCGATGACGGTCGCCTTGGCGCCGATGCGGGTGACGGTGCCGTCCTTGGCGCGCACCACGGCCCCCGCGATGGAGTCGTCCTCGGCGGAGATGAGGTCCTCGAGGTAGGTGTCGACGCGCACGTCGGCCCCTTCGAGCAGGCTCTCGAAGAAGGCGCGGCGGCCGTCGGCCATGTCCGCGCCGCCCACGGCAAAGCCGATGAGGTGCGCGCCGTAAAGCGGGTAGTCGAGGTCGAGCTCCGATGCGGCGAGGCCGGACTCGTTGAGCGTCCAGTCGCGGACCTCCTGCCACTTCTCGATGAAGAGCTGGCGGCGGTGCGGGTCGGCACTGCGGAGCATCTGGTCGACGTTGTCGGCGTCGATGTCCCACGTGTGGAAGAAACCGCCGCTCAGGATGGCGGTGCCGCCCACCTTGGGCGCAGCCTCGACGACGATGACCTTGGCGCCCTGCTGCATGGCGTAGGCGGCGGCGTAGCATCCGCCGGCGCCGGCGCCGAGCACGAGGACGTCGGTCTCCTCGTCGAACGCCGCGGCGCTCTCCGCCTCGTCTGCCTGAGCTATGGTAGCTCCGGCGACCGCGGCGACGGTCGCGCCGCCGAGGGCCGCGCCCTTGAGGAAGCCACGGCGGGAGGTTTCGGAAGTGCTCATGCGTGAACCCCTTTCACATCGGTGCGTGGGCGGCCGTGTGCCGCCCGGCTGCCATCGAAGGTATGCGCCGGGGCCTTTGCTGTCATCGTGCAACGGCGGACGAAAGTGCGCCGAGGCTTGATGACGCATGGATGACGGGGTTGGTGACGTGGTTGGTGATTGCGCCGCGGACGCAGGCGTTTTCGTGGGAAAACGGCGGCCGCGGGATGCGGGGCCCGTTGCAAAGCGGCATCTTTCGGCCGGGCATCGCCACGGCGCCCATCGGGTACAATAGACTCGATTTCCCCGATACGTCCCCGACCGCCCCGACTCCAGGAGGCCCCATGAAGGCGAAGCGCCCGTCGACCGTCACGTGCACGCTCGTGTCCGTGCTGCTCGCCGCCCTGTGCTGCATCCCGCTTGCGGGTTGTTCGATCGTGCGCGACGGCGACTCCGTCACAGTCGACTTCGGAGGCGCCCTGGAGGGGGCGGAACAGGCCATCGACGACGCGCGCGAGTCGGTCGACGCCGCAATCGAGGGTGCGGGCGCCGCGCTCGAGGAGGCGATGTCGACCGTCTCCACGGATCTGCAGGGGTCGCTCGACACCGTCAAGTCCGCCTTGAGCCGCACGACCGAGATTGAGGTCTCTGACGCCCAGAGCGGCGAGGTCGTCGCCACCGTCTCCGACGAGGCGGCCATCACCGACCTGCTCGGCGCACTTGGCTACGCCTCGTGGCGCACCGTGACGACGAACCTTCCCGCCGCGGACGCGCAGTACACGCTGCGCTGCCTGCAGAGCTCGGTGGGCATCCTCGATTCCGGAACGCTGCACGAGGTCCTGTCGTTCACGACCTATGAGGGCGGCTTCATCGAGCTCGGGGTGCTCAACTTCGGCTCCATCGTGTTCGAGGTGCCCCAGTCCGACGTCGACGCGCTCAACGCGCTTGCGGAGGAGGGTTAGCCGGTGAAGGCCGAGCGCACCTACAAGATCGGCGAGTTTGCCGCAATGACCGGCATGACCCCCTCCAAGGTGCGTTTCTACGAAAAGGCCGGTCTGTTCCCCGTGCGCCGGGCGGCGAACGGCTACCGCTACTTCACGTCGCAGGACGCCTTTCGGGCGAACGCGTTCCGCGTCCTGCTCCAGTACGGCTTCACGGTCGAGCAGGCGATCGAGATGCTCGACGCCAAGCAGGAGACCGACGAGTTCGCCCGCTCGCTGTTCGAGCAGCGGGAGCGGCTCCAGCGCCAGGCGGACCTTCTGCTGTACCGCCAGAAGCGCATCGAGGGCGCGCTCGAGCTGCTGAACCATCGACCTGGTCGAAGGTTTACGGTGGTCGACGTCGACGACCAGCTGTACGTGCGCGCCTCCCGGGGGTCGGACTTCAGCGTGGCGGTCGAGAACGAGCGCGAGATCGCCCTGTTCTACGAGCTGCTGAGCGTCACGAACTGCGCGCGCATCATCGCGCGGTCCGATTTTGACAGCGACGCCGAGACCATCGACCCGAGCTACGTCATCACGATGCCCATCCACGAGGAGCACCGGCTGGCGGGATGCGACATGTGCAACGTCCATCGGCTCGTCATGGGGAAGTGCCTGCGGTTCCGTCGGCGCCTCACGCGCGAGGAGAGCTTGCGGAAGGGGTCGTTCGACGAGATGTTCGAGTATCTGGCGACGCATGGCTATCGCCTGCGCGGCGACATCCTGCTGCTGCCGGCCTTCCTCAACCTCGACGGCAAGGGGAGCGACATCGAGACGCTGCTGGCGCCCATCGAGTAGCGCGGCCGCAACCTTTGCTTGACATTCGACACGGTTGAACCTTTACAGTCGGGTCGTCCTGAGATGCGCCCCGGCCGGTCTAGGGGGACCGGCCTCGTGGGGCCTCTCTTCGTAGAAAGGGATACGCATGGAGAACCAGGACCGTACTGCTCGCGGGCTCGACCGCCGCACGTTCGTCGCCGGCGCTGCCGCCGCGGGCGCGCTCGCCGTCGCCGCCGGTGCCTCGATGGCCCGCGCTGAGGAGGCTGCCGAGGCCGAGGAGGCTCCCGCCGAGGAGGCTGCTCCCGCCGCCGGCGAGACGCTCGAGTGCGACGTGTGCGTCGTAGGCTGCGGCGCCGCCGGCTTCATGGCGTCCATCACCGCCGCCCAGAACGGCGCCAAGGTCATCACCCTCGAGAAGGGTGCCGACATCACGGCCCCCAACGGCGTGTACGTCTCCGGCCCGTTCGCGGTCGACACCGACGTGCTCCACAACCGCGAGGGCGGCACGACGCTCACCGTCGACGACGTCTTCTACCACGTCATGGACTACACGCACTGGACGCCCAACCCCTCGCTGATGCGCAAGTGCCTCGACGCCTCCAAGGACGCCGTCGCCGTGCTCGAAGGTATCGGCTACGAGTTCCAGGAGGCCAACTTCCGCTTCCTGACCCCGTTCATCAACGAGAAGGGCGGCTTCCACCTCATCCTCACCGAGCTCGAGGACCGCTTCACGCTGTGGCAGAACGCCCTCGACGAGAACGGCGTGCAGGTGCTGTGGTCCACGGCCATGACCGACCTCGTGGCCAGCGACGGCACCGTGACCGGCGTCATCGCCACCGACGCGGACGGCAACACCGTCCAGATCAACGCCGGCGCCGTGATTCTGGCCACCGGCGGCTACCTGGGCAACCGCGACCTGCAGGAGCGCTTCCTCAAGACCCGCAAGCTCAACGTCGCGCGCGGCGGCGAGTCGCTGTGCACCGGCGACGGCATCGCGGCCGCCGAGGCCATCGGCTGCGGCCTCGACAAGACGTTCGGCTACTGCCCCTGCGAGTACGGCGGAACCAACTCCAAGGCCAGCCGTCCGGCCAAGCAGGACAAGTACGACCAGAACTACGCCTTCAAGTTCGGCTACTACGGCTGCCTGCTCGTCGACGCCGAGGGCAAGCGCTTCATCAACGAGGGCCTGCTGTGCGACTACCCGATGAGCTACGGCTCCGAGCAGACGCTCAAGAACTCGCCGTGGTACGCCGTCGTCGACCAGGCCTACGTCGACGCCATGACCACCGAGGGCCTCTACAACTACTCCAAGGCCCGCGGCGCCCAGGACGGCGCGCACGACGACCCCAACACCAACTGGTTCATCGGCGCCTACTTCAAGGACCGCATCCTCGACAACCTGCCCGCCGACATCGAGGAGGGCATCGCCGAGGGCTGGTGCTGGAAGGCCGACACCATCGAGGAGCTCGCCGAGATCGTGGGCCTGCCCAACCTGGTGGAGACCGTCAACCAGTACAACGAGTACTGCGAGGCCGGCGTCGACCCGCAGTTCAACGCGAGCCCGTGGTACCTGTCGCCCGTGACCACCGGCCCGTTCTACATCACCGAGAACGAGCCGAGCGCCTGGAGCACCTTCGGTGGCGTGCGCATCGACGACCAGTGCCGCGCCTGCGACATCGACAACCACCCGCTGTCGGGCCTCTACGTCGCCGGCACCGACGCGGGCAGCCTGTACTACTCGCCCTACTACGACGTGCCGGGCTTCTGCTACGGCCTGTGCATCGACTCGGGCTACATCGCGGCCAACGAGGCCTGCGCCTACGCGGGCGTGACGGCGTAAACAGGCTGCGCGAGGCGCGCGGGCGCGCCGGTGGCATGCGCCTGCGTGCGGGAGCGTTAACCGCGCTGATGCGCTGGCTGCGCTGACGTGCGCTGACCTGACGCGCGCCGGCCTGCGGGCCGGGGTGCCGAGGGATCGAACTGAAAGAATCGAACGGAGGGCGCGGCTGGCCTGCGGGCTGGCCGCGCCCTCGTGTGCGCTGCGGCCCGACGGCGGTGCGCGACTCGGGGCGGCGCCAGCCCTGCGGCCGAGCGCACTTCGCGGCCAAGTACACCCCCCGCGGCCGGGCGCCCCCCGCGGCCGGCTGTACGGCATCTTCCGACGCGATTTTGCCATCGCGTAGCAGATTTGACGGGTATGTACGGCGCTTTGCCGCGCGGTGCGGGGATTCTGGCGGCGGATCGAAAGCCGGTCTACCAAACTGCAAAGCAGGACTTACATTCAGTCCTCGATCGGAGCATCCGTCTCCCCATGCGGTCGTACATACCCGTCGTTTCTGCTACGCCAGCCCGAATTTCCGTCGGAAAAGCCGGGCTGGTCGGGTTGGTTCTGGTTGGTGAGTATTTGCCCCTTTGAGCACCGCTTGACATTGCGATTCAGCACCGCGTGCATCGCGATTCGGCACCGGGCGCAGCGCAAGCGAGCACCGCGCCCGGTTCGTCTTCTCGCTAGCCCGCCTCGGATCCGAGTTTCCGGCG
>DBEYOB010000071.1:0-29544 GCA_048173955.1 Coriobacteriales bacterium | reverse complement strand
GTGCAGGGGCGGGGCGCGGGGGCGGAGCGGACGGCGAGGCGCGAGGGGCGGAGCGGACGGCTGTGTGGGCTGACAGCTGTAAACTTTCCGAAAGCGTTGTACTTACAACACGCGCGACCAGGCGTTTTGCTGCACAGGCACCCGGACTTTCAGAAATTAGACACCTGTCAGCCCGCACAGCCGCGCATCCCGCGCACAGCCGCGCGCTTTGCCCGCACAGCCGCGCCCCGCACGCGCGTCGCGCCTCCCACGCCCCGCGCACAGCCGCGCACAGAAAGGGCGCGCCGCCCGCACCACGGCAGGCGACGCGCCCTCGATCTCCTATCCAGAAAGCCGCGCGGGTCCCACATGCACGGAACCCATCCGCGCGGACCCCGTCGCGCGGACTACTTCGCGGCGAGCTCGCGACCGACCAGATACGGGAAGGTCGTGCAGCAGGCGCCCAGGTTCTGGCCCTGGAACGCGAAGTTGTAGGCGCCGGCGTAGAAGTCGCCGATCATCGTGCCGACCTCGTAGAGGCCCTCGATGGGCTCGTCGGCGGCATCGAGCACCTGGCAGTGCTCGTCGCAGCGCAGGCCGCCCATGACGCACAGGAACGTCGAGGAGGTGGTGACGGCGGCGTAGAACGGGCCGGTCTCGATCGGGTGCAACAGCTCGGGGTTCACGTGGAACTCCTCGTCGAGGCCGTTGTGGGCATACTCGTTGTAGTTGTTAATCGACTCGAGCGCGGCGTCCTTGTCGAGGCCCTGCTCGGCGAGCATATCGAGCAGCTCCTCGATCGTGTCGGCCTTGAAGTAGCTGCCCGACTCGGCCGAGCTATCCCAGCTCTCGAGCATCTGCTCGGGGGTCTTGGGCAGGAAGCCGTCGCCGTTCACGTTGTCGATCGTGGAGCCCAGGGTGTCCCAGATCTCCTGCGTGTAGGCGTACTGGCTGTCCCAGATCGCAAAGGCGGTGCCGCCCTTGACGTTCATGCGCGTGTAGGCGCCGAACGCGAAGTTCGTGTTCTCGTTGTGGAAGCGGCGGCCGTCCTTGGCCAGGTTGATACCCCAGAACGAGTCGACGACGCAGTGCGACGGGCCGCTGATGGCGCCGTTGATGGCGCAGGGGTTCGGGAAGGTCTTCTGCCAGGCGGCGCCGACCCACAGGCCCATCTTCTGGCCGGTGCCGGGCATCAGGCCGGTGTAGATCATCTCGGCGTCGTAGTCGACCTCGGGGGTGAGGACGTCCTTGAAGTGCTCCCACGCATAGGGGGCGAAGCGCGCCATCATGTCGAAGTCCTTGGAGAAGTCGCCCGTGGCCAGGACGACGGCCTTGGTGGCCTCGTACTTGATGTAGTTGCCGTCGGCGTCCTGGGCGATGACGGCGCTCACGCGGCCGGTGTTGTCGTCGTCGCGGACGAGGTACTGGGCGACGGTGCTGTAGTCGATCTCTCCGCCGTAGTCCTCGGTGAAGATGTCAGCCCAGGCCTTGGCGACGATCGGCGCGCCCTGGAAGACGCCCATGGGGGCCTCTTCGGTCCAGAAGTTGTGCTCGCCGGCGGGGGTGTCGAGCACGCCGTCGACGTCGGCGTAGGGCACGGCGAGGGAGCACTCGATACCGCGGGCGGCCATCTTGTCGATCATCCAGTCCATGCTCTCGGCGGAGTTGTTCTCCCAGGCCATCCACTTGCGGGAGTCCATCATGCGGCAGCCGGCGACGAGGTCGATCTGGGTCTGGACGCGGCGGTTCTCGGGGCTGTCCTCGACGCCGTGCTCGGCCTGATACTTGGTGCCGATGGCCTGGAACGAGCCGCCGCGGCTGATCGGCTTGGTGCCGGCGGAGAACACGATGACGTCGGCGCCCTGCTCGGCGGCGGCCACGGCGCAGCACAGGCCCGCGGCGCCCGAGCCCACGACGACGATCTCGTGGGTCTTGGTCTCGGCAATCTGGTCGTCGGCGACGGGCTCCGGCGGGACCATGAACGACCAGGTGCCGTTCTCGAGGGTCTCGCGGGTGATGATGGTGCCGGAGGTGGACGCAGGGGCAGCCTCGGCGGCCTCAGTCTCGGTAGAGGCGGCCTCGTCGGCCAGGGCGCTCACGGCGCCACCCGCGACGGCGGCGGCCACGCCCGCGCCTGCGAGGAAGTTCCTGCGGCTGATGTCGTTGCTCATGGTAGGTCTCCATTTCCGGACCGCGCGTCGAGGCGCCGCGGCCCCATGGGTCTGGCGATGCCCCTTTGCATCGCCCGTGGCAGCCATTGTAGCGACCGCCGTCGGCGGCCGACGCTCCCCGCGGTTCCCTCGACCGCAACCCGCGGTTGCATCCGGCCCCTGCCCCGAGCGCGCTATACTGGTAGGGTTGCGGGGGGCATCGACGCGGAAGAGGCCGAAGTGGACATACGCGACCTGCGCTATCTGCTCGCCATCGCCGACGAGGGCACGCTCACCGGCGCGGCCGAGGCGCTCCACGTCTCGCGCCAGGCGGCCGCCAAGGCGCTCCGGACGCTCGAGCGCGAGGCGGGTGGGCGGCTGTTCGAGCGGAAGGGCCCCTCGCTCTCCCCCACCGAGCGCGGCGCTGCGTTCGCCCGGGAGGCGCGGCCCGTGGTGGCAGCCTTCGACGAGCTGTGCGCGAACAACCTGCGCCATCCCGGCGGCGCACCGGCAACCGACGGTTGCCCCGTGCCCGAGACGCTCTCCATCGCGTTGGTCACCGGCGGGAAGGAGGCCCTTCCCGAGGGGTTCATCGAGCGGTTCTGCTCGGCGTTCCCCAGTGTCATCCTCAACGTCGAGGAGATGAGCACCGACTCGGTGCTCGCCGCGGTGGCGGAGGACAACGCCGAGATCGGCATCGTGGGCTCGCACCCCGAGCTGCTCGAGGGGTTCGACCGCTGCTTCGTGCGCCCCATGGGCATCTGGCTCTACGTCCCCTCCGACCACCCCCTGGCCGCGCGCGGCGGTCCGGCGGGGCGCGGCCCCGTCTCCCTGGCCGACCTCGACGGGGTCGCCTTGGTCACCATCGGCCAGCACAACCACGTGCACCGCTTCGTCATGCAGCGCTGCGAGCAGGCAGGCGTGCACCCCGACGTGCGCGCGACCGCGACCGACCCCGAGCTCATCAGGCATCTTGCGCGCAAGTACCACGCCCTGCGCTTCGGCTACCCGCCCGAGGCCATACCGCTGCCGCCCGACATCGCGTCGCTGCCCCTCGCCGTCGAGGGAGCCGACGCCTTCGGGACCTACGTCATCCGGCAGGCGGGGGCGTCCCGGACCCCGGGATCCACCGGCCGCAAACCCTCCCGGTCGCACGCGGCGCAGCGGTTCTGGCAGATGGCCAGGCTCGTCGCGGATGCCGTTGCGGACGACGCCGCGGACGGTGACGGCGACGGCAGCCGACCGCACGGCGACCCGGAGGCGAAAGGCCCGTGCCCGTAAAGAGGCCAGCGCTCTCAAATGCTCGGCGCTTGCAAAAGGCCGGCGCCCGCAAAAAGCCAGCACCTACAAATATGGCGGCTTTGTGTTCGAGGCGGAAAGGCTGCATCGACGCTTGACGCTCGGGGTTCGCGGTGCCATTATATCCAAGCTCAATCGCGGCGTTACCTCAGCTGGATAGAGGGTCTGACTACGAATCAGAACGTCATAGGTTCGAATCCTATACGCCGCACCACTGAGACACAGAAGCCCCGGACCGCAAGGCCGGGGCTTTTTGCTATCGGGCATCCGCCGCCGGAGAGGGGAAGCCGCCCATGCCGCACCCGACGCACATCTTCGACCTGCACTGCGACACGCTCGACATGCTCGCGACGCGCGACCGCGAGCCGTACGCGGGCCGCGGGCTCTCCCTCGGCGACGAGGGCTTCACCGACCTGGCGACCAGCCGCGCCGCGGTGAGCCTCGACCGCATGGAGGACTTCGCCTGGTGCCAGTGCTTCGCCGTCTGGGTGCCCGACCTGTACCGCCACCACGACGCCTACGACTTCTACGTCCAGGCACGCGACTTCTTCTACCGGCAGGTCGAACTGCACGCCGACCGCGTCGCCCACGTGCGCGACGCCCGCGAGATCGACTCCGTGCTCGCAAGCGGCAGGGTCGCGGCGCTGCTCACGCTCGAGCACCCCACGCCGGTCAACCACAGCGTCTACGCCATCCACCAGCTCGCGGAGGACGGCGTCAAGATGACGACGCTCACGTGGAACGACCGCAACGCCATCGGCAGCGGCTTCCTGACGACCGACGGGCTGACCACGTTCGGCCGCGAGGCGATCCGCGCCTTCGAGGACGAGCGCATCGTCATCGACGTCTCCCACCTCAACGACGCCGGTTTCGCCGACCTCATGGACGTCGTGCGCCGGCCCTTCGTCGCCAGCCACTCCAACGCGCGCGCCGTGTGCGGCAACCCCCGCAACCTGACCGACAACCAGTTCCGCGCGATCCGCGACATGGGCGGGCTCGTCGGCATCAACTTCTACACCAAGTTCATCACCGACCGCCCCGTGCGATGCGCGCCGTGCGGCGGCAACCCCTGCTGCGCGGAGGACGCCGGCGCCGGGGTTTCGGGCGGCTGCCCCGATGCCGGGTCGGACGTGACCTTCGATGAGCTTGCCGCGCACATCGAGCACTTCCTCGACCTGGGGGGCGAAGACGTCGTCGCCCTGGGCAGCGACTGGGACGGGTCGGACGTGCCCGTCTGGCTCGCAACCTGCGACGCCGCCGGCCAGCTCCGCCACCTGCTGGCCCGGCGCTTCGGCGACGAGCTCGCCGACAAGATCTGCTTCTCCAACGCACGCGACTTCTTCGTGCGCAACGAGACGGCCTAGACCGGCGCCGACGGGCAGGCGGCGGCGGCGCGCGGGCACCGCATCCGACACCACGATAAAAGCACCGCCGCGCCCGCTCGCATTCGACACGAGTGGGTACAAGCGAAACGTGGGCCGAGGGGTTCGCCCTCCTCGTCAACACACCGTAAACGCAGCCGTCAACGAACGGGGAGACCCGCATCCATGGAACCTGAACTGCCGTACAACCGCGACGAGGCGCGCACGCTCGCCACACTCGCGTCGACGACGCCCAACTTCGGGCTCGACATCCGCCAGCACATGAGCCTCATGCAGGAGTACCGCGCCGCCGTGCGCGAGATACGCACCAAGCTCGAGATCCTCGACGAGGACTCGAAGGTCCGCCTGCAGCGCAACCCGATCCACGGCATCACCTCGCGCATCAAGACGCCCACCAGCCTCATCGAGAAGCTGCGCCGCAAGGGCCTCCCCATGACGGTCGAGAGCATCCGCGCCAACATCTACGACATCGCCGGCGTGCGCGTGGTGTGCAACTACCTCAACGACGTCGAGGAGGTCGCCGACGCGCTGCTCGCGCAGGACGACGTCAAGCTCATCGAGCGCAAGGACTACATCAACCACCCCAAGGAGTCGGGCTACCGCAGCCTCCATCTGGTGGTCAGCGTGCCGGTGTACCTGAGCGACAAGCGCCGCGAGGTGCCGGTCGAGGTGCAGATCCGCACGATCGCGATGGACTTCTGGGCGAGCCTCGAGCATCGTCTGCGCTACAAGAACCGCGCCGTCCTCGAGGCGCACGGCCCCGACGTCGAGAGCATCCGCAAGCGCCTCGTCATCTGCGCGAGCCAGATCGCCCTGATCGACCAGTCGATGCAGCAGATCCAGCTCGACATCGACGCGCTGCGCGCCGAGCAGGAGGAGGCCCTGTTCGCCGAGGTCGAGAGCGTCTGCAGGGCGGAGGATGCCGCCGGCGGGCCCGCGCTCGCCGGCGCCGGTGAGACGACCGAAAAGCACTGCATCGACGGGACGGCGCCCCGGGCGGAGCTGCCGGCGGGGCAGAAAAGCTAGCCCGGCACCCGGCGTCCGCCGCATGCGCAAACGGCGCCCTACGCCAGCGTGTTCCAGATGCCGTGGAGGATGCCCGATGGCAGGCAGGTCCCCCACCTCAGGCGCAGCGCGCCGAACACGACGCCGATGGCCGTCCCGAACAGGACCTTGCCCGCCATGATGGCAGCGAGGTCCATCCCGCCGCCCATGTCGGGCTGCGCGATGCGCCAGGCGACGGCGTCCGCGTAGCCCAAGTGCCACAGGCCGAACAGCAGCGCGGTGATCAGCACAAGCGTCCAGCCGCCGCGTTGGGATGCACCGCGCGGCACCGCGCCGAATACCAGCTCCAAACGCGCCCACAGATACCCGCGGAACAGCGTCTCCTCGAGCAGCGGGGTGGCGAGGGCGGCGCAGGCGAGCTCCGCCCAAACGAGAGGGTCTGCCGGATCTCCGGTTATAAACGGGGTCGCCGCGAACAGCAGGGCGAACGCCGCGAGCGCCAACGACGCGCCGCGGCCCATGCACACCCTGCCCGCGGCGTCGCGCGGCAGCCAGCAGACATGCACGCCGCGGCGGCGGGCCAACGCGAGCACCGCCGCCGTCATCAGCAGGTACGACGCGATGCGCACGAGCTCGTTGGCAAGCAGGGTATGGGAAACCAGGCAGAAGGCGAGCGACTCGAACGCCCAGCGCCCGAGCTGGAGCGTGGCGAGCAGCGCAACCATGCGCGCCGCAAGCGCCATGCGGCCTTCGCCAGACCGCGGTACACCGTCTGCCCCCATGCGCCTCACCTCCATCCTCGATTCAGCCCGGCCCAACCGACCCGATGCACCCCAGGTCCCGGCTGCCCTCGCCGACCGCCCTCGCTGCCAATTTTCGCGCCCATCTCGTCCAAAAGCGACGCCCCGCCCGCCGCGACCCCAAGGCCGCACCGGACGGAGCGCCGCGCAACGCGATCGCCTGTTTGCAGGCGCCTACTTCTCGGGAGCGATGACCTCGAGGCCGCCCATGTAGGGGCGCAGCACCTCGGGCACGGTCACGGTGCCGTCGGCGTTCTGGTAGTTCTCGATGATCGCGGCCATCGTGCGCCCGCACGGCAGGCCGCTGCCGTTGAGCGTGTGCACGAAACGCGTGCCCTTGAAGCTCGCCGGGTCGCTGTAGCGGATGTTCGCGCGACGGGCCTGGAAGTCGCCGCAGTTCGAGCAGCTCGAGATCTCCTTGTAGTTGTTGTAGCTCGGTAGCCACACCTCGAGATCGAACGTCTGGCGCGCCGAGAAGCCCAAATCGCCGCCGCACAGGTTCACGATGTGGTAGGGCAGCCCCAGCTCCTGCAGCAGGAACTCGGCCTCCTCGATCATGGCCTTGAGCTGGTTGTCGGAGTCCTCGGGCTTCGAGAACATCACCATCTCGACCTTGTCGAACTCGTGCTGGCGGATGATGCCGCGCGTGTCGCGGCCGGCCGAGCCCGCCTCCTCGCGGAAGCAGGGGGTGAAGGCGGTGTAGTGCAGCGGCAGCCTCGCGCCGTCGAGGGTCTCGTCGCGGTGGATGTTGGTGAGGGCGACCTCTGCGGTCGAGATGAGGTACATGTCCTCGCCGTCGGAGCGCACGTGGAACATGTCCTCCTCGAACTTGGGGAGCTGGCCGGTGCCGTAGAGCGTGGCGCGGTTCGCGATGACCGGCGGCCAGAACTCCTTGAAGCCGTGCTTGCGATGGGTGTCGACGAAGTAGTTGCCCAGCGCGCGCTCGAGCGTCGCGCCCAGGCCGGCGAGCAGGGTGAAGCGGGTCCCGGCGAGCTTGACGCCGCGGTCGAAGTCGAGGATGCCCAGCTCGACGCCCAGGTCCCAGTGGGGCTTGGGCTCGAAGCCCTCGGCGGCGAAGTCGCGCGGGGTACCCCACTTCTTGACCTCGACGTTCTCGGAGTCGTCCTTGCCCTCCGGCACGCAGTCGGCGGGGATGTTGGGGATGTGGCTCAGGAGCTCGGTCATCGCGGCGTCCGCCTCGTCGCGCTCGGCGTCGAGCACCGCGATGCGCTCGTTGAGGGCGCGCACGCCCGCCTTGGCCTCCTCGGCCTCGTCGGCCTTGCCCGCCTTCATGAGGGCACCGATCTCCTTCGACGCGCTGTTGCGCTGCGCCTGCAGCTGCTCGACCTCGGAGATGGCCGCGCGGCGCCTCTTGTCGAGCTCGAGGAAACGCTCTTTGTCCCACGAGCCGTTGCGGCGTGCCATGGCGGCATCGAGAATCTCGGGGTGGTCGCGAAGCAAGCGAATGTCGTGCATGTGTTCCTCCCAGAACGTGTAGTGGCGTCGCGATGACGATTGTGCCACTCGGCGCCCCGCGATACCCGCGCTGTCGACCGATGCCATGTAAAAAGCTCGGTATCGCAAAAACCATCCGGCATCATTTGGCAAGTATAACCGGGAGCGGGTATGCTATCGTTCGCATCAAAACTTCCGACCGGAGGCATCATGGAATTCATCAACTGGCTCTTTGGCTCGCCCGCGGGGGTGGCCGTGCTCGTCTTTGGCGGCATGGTGCTCTTTCTCATCATCGCCTTCATCGCCGAGCGCCGCACCCACAAGATGTTCTACAACCACGAGACCGAAGAGGACGAGAACGATTGGGAGGACGATGACGACGACTGGGAGGACGATGACGATGAGGACGACGACTAGCCCTCGCCCCTCCCTTCGTTAGGAGCACCATGGCCGAAACCGAACCCGGGCGCGCCCTCGACGGGGCGCCCCGAATCGCCGGCGAGGACGGCGCGGCCGACCCCGCGCTCGTCGACCCGCTCTCCAAGAAGATCCCCTGGCCGCTGCGCCTCTTCGGCGTGCTGGGCATCTTGGGCGGTGCGATCACGGTCGCCAGCCTAGTCCTCATCGCGCTGGGCAGCATCCTGCTCGCCCTCGACGGCTATTTCGCGCAGGGCGGCTTCAGAATCGCGACGCTCGTGCTCCTGGCGGCCGAGATCGCCCTGCAGCTCGCGCTCGGGGTGCTCTACTTCGTCCTCGGCGTCAGCCTGCTGCGCGACCGGAGGCGCCACACCGTGGGCGTCGCGCGCACCACGATGATCCTGCTCGTCCTGTCGCTGCTCGTGAACCTCACGATCTCGGGCCTGTCGCCCAACCTGATTCCCACGGGCGTCCTGATCGTCATCATGATCGCCCTGCAGAGCTACCTCGACCCCTCGCTGGCCGAGGAGCGCAAGCTCAACCGCAGGCTGCGCAGGCTCGACGAGCGCGCGGCCGAGGAGGCGCGCCTCGAGCACCTGCGCCAGTACCGCGGCAAGGCTCCCTACCGGCTGAACTTCTTCAACATTTTCTGGACGTTCGTGGTCTGCTCGGTGATCGGTCTGGTGGTCGAGCTCGTCTTCCACCTGGTCACCGTCGGCGGCTACCAGGACCGCGCCGGCCTGCTGTTCGGCCCCTTCTCACCCATCTACGGGTTCGGCGCGGTGCTCATGACGCTGGCGCTCAACGGCATCCGCGACCGGAACCCCGTGCTCATCTTCCTGCTGAGCGCTGCCATCGGCGGGGCGTTCGAGTACTTCGTGAGCTGGTTCATGCAGTACGCCTTCGGCATCACCGCGTGGGACTACACCGGCACGTTCCTCTCCATCGACGGGCGCACGAACGGCTTCTTCATGGCGTGCTGGGGTCTGCTCGGTGTAGCCTGGGTCAAGCTGCTCATGCCCGCCGTCTTCAAGCTCATCTACCTCATCCCCTGGGACTGGCGCTACGGCGTGACGGCCGTGGCCACGGCGCTCATGGTCGTCGACGGCGCCATGACCCTGCAGTCGCTCAACTGCTGGTACGAGCGCGCGAGCGGCCAGCCGGTCGAGACGGGCCTGCAGCGCTTCTACGCCGACCATTTCGGCGACGAGTACATGGAGGCGCGCTTCCAGACGATGACGATGGACGCCGCCGACTCCACGCGCGTGAGCCGCGACGACGTGGCGTCCGTCGCCGCGGGAACGATGGGCGCGTCCGGCGAGGACCGGGAGAGGGTCGCGGCCTAGCACCGGCGGGCGACGGGCAAGCCGGCAGGGGCGACCGGCACGGCGCGCCCCCACCGGCACTTGCAGGTCAGGTCAGCACTCGTAGACGACCTCGCCCATCAGGCGCGTGTCGAAGAGGGTCGCGTCGAACTCCCCGCGAAACGCGTCGGTGCGCAGCAGGCTGCGGACCGCCTTGACGAGCGGGGCCGTCTCGGGCGTCCTGAGCACCACCAAGTCGGTCGCCTCTTCCTGCAGGGGGACGAAATCGAGGCCTTTGACCTGGCGGAACGGCTTTTCGGACGTCAGGGCGACGTCGGCCAGGCCGCGGGCGACCATCAGCGCCTGGGCAAGCTCGGAGGCCACGGGGCGGTCGTAGCCGGCGACGAGGTCGGCACGCGCCTCGAGGTACTTGAGCTTCTCGTCGAGCAGGACGCGCGTCCCCGCCCCGCGCTCGCGGTTCGCGACGCGCACCCCTTCAGACAGAAGGTCGGTCCAGCTCAGCAGGGAGCGCGGGTTGTGCGCCGCGACCGTGAAGCCCACGCGCTGCTTGTAGAGCCGAAACGCCACGGCCGAGACGCCCGGCAGCATGCGGCGCAGGTACGGCATGTTGTAGGCGCCGTCCGCCTCGCTCCACAGGTCGACGACCGCGGCGTGGCAGCTGCCCAGGTACATGCGCGCGAGCGACACGTAGGCGTTCGCGTGGGCGCGCAGCACCTTGACGCCCAGGCCGGACAGGTAGTTGGCGAGCACGTCGCCCACCATGCTCTGACCGCCCACGACGAGCGACCCGCACGCCCACGCCGGCATCTCCTCGACGAGCTCGTTGGGGTCGGCGTCCGCGCAGGCCGCCTCGTGGGACGCCGCCGCGACCCGCGCGGACGGCACGCCGGCCGGCGTGCGCCCCCCTTCCGACACGGGGGCCGCGGACCCCTCGAGCCGCGCGCGGACGTCTTCGTAGCGGAAGCGCATCTGCCTGCCCACCCGAAACGACGGGAGCGTCCCCTCGCGGGCGAGCTTGTACACCGTGTTGCGGCTCAGGTGCAGGATGCGCATCACGTCCTCGACGCGCAGGGCCTCGCCCTCGCCGAAGGCGAGGTCGGTCGAGGCGATGTTGGAGCCCGTCCGAGACGGCGTCGCGCGGGTGTCCGGGGTGCGCGGCGGCGCTGCTCCCGCGCCGCGTCCGGCCTCCCGCCCGCCAACCGCGCCGTCGGGCCCGTGCAAAGGCGATTCTTTCATGGTGCGGAACTCCCTCCCAAGGAGTTTGTGGTGCAGTTTGGTACCAAATGGTACTCGTTGGTACAATCCGGTACCACTTCGTACATACAATACCAAATCCTGCGCGGAGGGCGTACCCTGAACGTAGCTCTTGTTTCGTTCGGCATCCGGCGCCTTGCGCAACCGGCATTGCCCCCGGGGTTTCCCGGCCACATACGTTGCCCTCCCAAGGGACGAAGACGAATTCGCGTCTGGCGGGTTCGTTTTCGTTTTTTTATAGGGCCCCGCACCGGGGTCGGCATGCCTCCGCCAGAACGCTCGGGCAGGCCCCCGCATGTCGGGCAGCCCATGCGGATTCGCGCATACGCGTGCATACGGATGTATAAATATACCTATGTTGCTTACATTTTGCCGATATGGATGGTAGCTATACCCACGAGGGCGTATAGTATGTCGCAACACGACCCTGCGAATGACAGTGCCGCGCAACGGGTGCGGCCGCGCACGGGACGCGACACAGGGAGACGCGATGAGCATGGACGTTCAACACACCCTCAACCGGAGAAGCTTCGTGTGCGGGGCGGCGGCGCTGGGAGGCGCGGCCCTGCTCGCGCCGCTCGCCGGCTGCGGCGGCAACGGCGGGGAAGCCGCGGACGAGACCACCGGCACCGAGCCCGGCGACGCGGCGGAGGACCAGGGCGGCGATGCGGGCACGGAAACCTCGGGCACCGTCGTCATCGGCCGCCGCGCCGACTCGGACAACCTCGACCCCGTGACCTGCGTGGGCAACACGAACATCTTCGTCTTCAACCTCATCCTCGAGGGGCTCGTGCGCTCCTCCAACGACGGCACCGAGATCGAACCCTGCCTCGCCACCGACTGGGAGATTTCCGACGACGGCATCACCTACACCTTCAACGTCGCCGAGGGCCTCGTGTTCTCCGACGGCAGCCCCGTCACGGCGGAGGACTGGCAGTGGACCTTCGAGCGCGCCATCGAGACCGAGACCTCGAACTGGCACGTCTGCGTCGAGAACATCGACCACGTCGAATGCCCCGACGACACCACGGTGATCGTGACGCTCAAGCAGCCCGCGGCGGCGACGCTCGCCAACCTGTCGATCTTCGAGCTGGGCGTGCAGTCGAAGGCCTACTTCGAGGAGGTCGGCGAGCAGGAGTACCAGAACGGCATCATCGGCACCGGCCCGTTCATGGTGCAGGAGTGGCGGCGCGGCGAATACCTCACCCTGGCGGCCAACCCCAACTACCGCATCGAGGGCGTGCCGCTCGCGCCCGCCGTCGAGTTCCGCGTGGTGGCCGACGACAACTCCCGCACCATCCAGCTGCAGGGCGGCGACATCGATGCGGCGACCGACCTGGCCTTCTCCACACTCAAGCAGCTCGAGACCGACGAGAACTGCCAGCCGCACCCCGACCCCTCGACCATCACGCGCTTCATCGCAATGAACACGGCCAACGAGTACCTGGCGAACCAGCAGGTGCGCGAGGCCCTGTTCGCCGCAACCGACGCGCAGGAGATCGTCGACATGTGCCTCTACGGCTACGGCACGGCCATCGGCAGCATCTTCGCGCCCACGAGCCGCTACTGCGACACCTCGCTCGAACCGCCCGCGGCCGACGTCGACGCCGCAAAGGCCCTGCTCGAGGAGGCGGGCTACCCCGACGGGTTCAGCCTGAACATCCTCATCCGCGGCGGCGACGCGCTCGAGCAGCAGGTCGCGACGATCCTGCAGACCCAGTGGCAGAAGATCGGCGTGAACCTCACGATCGAGGAGACCGAGGCCACGTCGTACAAGGAGCGCATGTACTCGATGGACTTCGACACGCTCATCGACCTGTGGACCGACGACATCGACGACCCCGCGCCGTTCATGGAGTTCATCTTCGACTTCGAGAGCGCAAGCGGATTCGACACGAACTTCAAGCAGCCCGACGACATGGTCGCCCTCAACGAGGCCGCCAACGTCGAGACCGACGAGGAGGCCCGCAAGGAGATCTACCACGAGATGCAGCAGGCCTTCGCCGAGCAGTGCATCTGGATCCCGCTGTTCACGGTGCCCTATCAGAACGCGGTGCGCAACGAGGTGAGCGGCTTCGTGCAGACGCCCCTGGGCAACTACCGCTTCGAGGAGCTGACGAAGACGGCATAAAGCGCGGAGGGCGGAACGCGAGGCTCGCGAAGGGGCGCAAGGCGTGCGATGCCCCGCGGAGACATACGGAATACACGCAAGGCGCGCAGTGCGCAGAAAGCATGCGGGGCGCCGGATCGGGTCGTCGTTGCGACCGGGCCGGCGCCCCGCGCCGTTCCGTGCAATACCGGGCAAGCACAACATACGGGGCAACAACCACGCGATACCGGGTACAATGGCGCCAGAGAGACACGCAAAACGGGAGGTCGGCCATGTCGCTGCCGCCGCTCAAAGAAGAGTTCGAGGATTCGGGGACCTGCACGGCCGAGGACTACTGGGGGCTTCCCGACGGCGTGCGCGCCGAGCTCATCGGTGGCAAGCTCTACGACATGACCCCGCCCAGCCGGGTGCATCAGAAGATTGCCTTCGAAATAGCGCGGTCGATGGCCAACTACATCGACGAGCATAGCGGGGACTGCGAGGTGTATACGGCTCCGTTCGCCGTGAACCTCACCGCCGACGACAGGACATGGGTCGAGCCGGACGTGCTCGTGCTCTGCGACCCCTCGAAGCTCTCGGACCGCGGATGCGAAGGCGCTCCCGACCTCATCGTCGAGGTCGTCTCCCCCTCGAGCAGGAAGATGGACTACTTCATCAAGACAGGGCGCTACGAAAGCGCCGGCGTGCGCGAGTACTGGATCGTCGATCCCGAGACCCGGCAGACGATCGTCTACCGCTACACATCCGAGACGCAGCTGCTCAGCGTATACGACTTCGCCGAAGCGGTGCCCGTCGGCATCTTCGACGGCCTGACGATCACGGTGGGCAACCTGCTGTAGGGCCTGCTGTAGGAAAGCCTGCCAGCGCGTCCCCCTGCGGCCCAATCGAACCTACGGATCAACCCACACCACGGGAGGGATGGCGCCTCCCGCCGAAAGGCGCGCCCGCTGCGAAGACTCGGACGGCACCGGGCGGAATCCCCTTCGCGGCTCCCCTGAATAGAAAACGCCGCTTTATACCTCGCCCCGCACAACCTGAAAGGTAACATTCCGGTAAACGGTCTGTTTCGCGCCGCGGGCAGTGTTAGAATCCGCGCTTATGTTTACCGCGTTTAATGGGAGGCGCGGCGAACTTCGTATCCCCTATCCCAGGAAAGGAGTCCGAAGCTGACCATGAACGGAATCGTATTGCTGCTCATCGCCGTCGTGGTGTTGGCGGGGGGCTACCTGCTGTACGGTCGCTGGCTCCAAAAGACCTGGGGTATCGACCCGCAGGCCCTGACCCCGGCCAAGCAGTTCGAGGACGACAAGGACTACGTGCCCACCGACCGCCTCACGGTCTTCGCGCACCAGTTCTCCTCCATCTGCGGCGCCGGCCCCGTCACGGGCCCCATCATCGCCGTCGCCTTCGGCTGGCTGCCCGCGTTCCTCTGGATCCTCGTCGGCGGCGTGTTCTTCGGCGCCGTGCAGGACTTCACCGCGCTGTACGCCTCGGTGCGCAACCAGGGCAAGTCGATGGGCCTTCTCATCGAGAAGTACATCGGCAACTACGGGCGCCGTCTGTTCCTGCTGTTCTGCTGGCTGTTCACCATGCTCGTCGTGGCCGCCTTCACCGACATGGTGGCCGGCACGTTCGTCATGGGCGCCACCGAGGACGTGACCTACGCCAACGGCGCGACCGCGACGATCAACATCGCGTTCATCGTCGCCGCCGTCGTCATGGGCCTCGTCACCGCAAAGCTCAACATCCGCGGCATCGTGAAGTTCGTCGTCGCCATCGTGCTGTTCGTGGCGTCGTTCGCCGTGGGCATGGTGTGGCCCATCGAGGTCGCCGACAAGGTGACCTGGGACGTCGCCATCATGGTGTACCTGTTCTTCGCGTCGTGCGTGCCGATGCAGTACCTCAAGCAGCCGCGCGACTACCTGTGCTTCATCGTGCTGATCGGCATGGTGATCTTCGCCTTCGTGGGCGTCATCGTGTACAACCCCGCCATCCAGGTCAACGCCTTCAACGGCTTCAAGCTCGAGAACGGCAACATGCTGTTCCCCGTGCTGTTCGTGACCATCGCGTGCGGCGCGGTCTCGGGCTTCCACAGCCTGGTCTCGACCGGCACCTCCTCGAAGACCGTCTCCAACGAGAGGGACATGCTCCCCGTGGGCTACGGCTCGATGGTGCTCGAGTCGCTCGTGGCCGTGCTCGCGCTCATCTGCGTGGCGACCGTGGCGACCGCCGACGGCGACTACTCGAGCATCGGCACGCCGTTCAACGTGTTCTCGACGGCCGTCGCCTCGTTCATGGAGCGCCTGGGGCTGCCGATCGTGCTCTCGCAGGTGTTCATGACCATGGCCGTGTCGACGCTGGCGCTCTCGTCGCTCGACGCCGTGGCGCGCATCGGCGCCATGAGCTTCTCTGAGCTGTGGCTCGGCGACAAGGCCGACGGCAGCGACGTGAACGCGGTGCGCCGTTTCCTGGGCAACCGCTACGTGGCGACCCTGCTCGTGCTCATCCCCGGCTTTGCGCTGGCGCTCGGCGGCTACAACAACATCTGGTCGCTGTTCGGCTCGGCGAACCAGCTGCTCGCCGCCATGGTGCTCATCGCGCTGTCGGTGTTCCTCAAGGCCACCGGCCGCAAGGGGCTCATGCTCGTCATCCCCTCGTGCTTCATGCTCGTCGTGGTGTTCGTGTCGCTCGTGACGATCCTCATGGGCATCGTCCCCGTGGTCGGCACGCCCGACTTCAACTTCCTGACGCACGGCCTGCAGCTCATCTTCGGCGTGCTGCTGCTCGTGCTCGGCGTGATCATCGCCGTGAGCTGCTTCAAGAAGCGCGCCGACACCGCGTTCGGCAGCGAGAAGGAGGAGCCGGCGATCGCTGCCGGCGAGCCCGTCGCGCCCGAAGGCGGCGCGCAGGCGTAAAGCCCGCGCTGCGGCTTGCACAGACACGCAATCGGAAAGCCCGTCGGACGCCCAAGCGCCCGGCGGGCTTTTTGCGTATTTCGAGACCGCACGGACGCGCGGGCCGCGTGCAAGAACGAAGCCGACTAGCGATGGAACAGGCGCAGGACCTCGAGTATGTCGGGCGGTGCCAGGGCTGCGACCGGCGCTTTTTGTATCAGGCGCTCGGAATATACACCCCGGAATCCGCCGTTTTCGGTCGGTGTCACATGGGCGCTTTAACAGCTTTTCTCGTAACGGTCAGCATGCATCCGCTCGCACAAAGCATGATAAGGGGCGTCGGCAATCTCCTCGGGTAAACATCCAAACCGCATGCAAAGCTCGCACCCCGAACCAAGAATCTCCAGCCGCCAGTCAAAGGATGAAGGGGTCTCGCCATCTTCCCGTTTGGATACTTTACTGATTGGTGAATTCATCTGCATGGTCCCCACCCAGCATCAAAGCATCTGGATACATGTAACAAAGAGTTCGCCTTACATCTCCTCGCGCCACCCGAACAACTCATCGAAAATCGGCCCGATTGTAGCTCAAACAAGGACTAGCACAGGAGAACTCACTCACCAATTCGTTCTATGATATTCAGTAGCTCCTGCCGTGAATGAATGCCCAGCTTTCGGTAGATGCTACTAATTTGAGTCTTGATTGTATTGGCCGAAACATGCCTTTCATCAGAAACGCGCCGTATAGTATAGCCCTTCATAAAAAAGAAAAGCGTTTCGAGTTCAGCAGCGGTCAAATCCGAATCCTTTGCCACTTTCGCGCAACGGCTCAACAACATATCATCGGGATTGGACTGCGATTGGACTCCAGGAAACACCTCTGTCACTTCTTTTCCATGTCCCCAGAACAATATAACCGTGAGGAGTAACACAATCGCAACGATAGACGGCACCTCGATTGAGGGGGCATAGAGCGCTGAAAGCCGGCCCAAAGTCAATCCAACTCCGATGCTCGCTGCAGATATGGACATCGCCACCCCCAGCACCGTAATGTTTCCCTTGGAAGAGGAGCCCTCGCGCCGGCCTATCATGAACAATGCAAGCGACAGCATCGAATAGCCCGTCCACACGAGGCCCATGAACATATTGGAGAACGTCGGTACCAAAATAGCCAGCAGAATCGCAACTCCCAGCAAAGCGAATACCGCGCGCAGTATCACATCGCCACGAACAGGTCTGTCTTTGACTGCTAGATACAACAGGTAGACGACGCCAACCACCACCGCCCCCAGCACCCAGAACGTATGGTCACGCATGTTTGCCGATGAGCCCCAGAGTACACCCACGCCAAGGGTTGCGGTGGCAATGCCCGCAAGAAGCACCTGATGAAATCGGCATGCACTAACTTCATATTTAATGCCGTCTGTGATGGATCTCACGGATGGGCCTCGCGCATGCTTTCCGTAGAGCATACAATATATGACACCTCCCATCAGGGGCGTTGTCACAGACAGAAGCACCGTCTGCACCGCATCGCCAAGCATCTTTGATGCATAGAACAGTCCCGAAGCACACAGTTGACCGACTATCAGCGATCGAATAAGAGTTCCCGTAGCATGGGAACATGCAATTTTGGCCCAATAAGCGTGCAAAGAAGCACTTGTGACCGATATAGCGGCAATCTCCCCTACCACAACCGGAAAGTACACCTTGCCATCGATGCACAGCACAAGTATCGCCGTCATTGCACTACCCATGCCTGTCGCACAGAGAATCGTCCGCCTTCCAACCGTCTCATGCGATTCTCTCCACGTCGCAAAACAACCCGTCAGAGCCAGCAGTGTGAGGGCAGACGAAAAGCTCCAGATTGAAAAGAGAACAACAAACGCGTCCTGTTCATTCAACCAGCAGCTTGCATATGCCAACACGGCATCATTGTTGAGCATTAGCAGGGTATGGAGTTTATATCCCGCAAATGCAATTACCGACATGACGAATGATCTGGCCCGCCCGTCCCGAATCCAGCCCTTTGAACGAAATGCGTCGTCATGCGTACTGTCCAAAATCATCCATTCATCACTTAGGGCGGGGCCTTGGCCCCGCCCTTAAAATCGTCCTCCACCCGTCAGCACTATATAATACGCCGCACCCCTTACCGCGCCTACATAGCGTCGGCAGAACCTTCTTGAGCAGCCATCTCACCCGCAATGCGGCCTGTCACAATTGCACTGGCAACCGCGAAACCGCAGGTTGGGTAAAACCTACCAATTGCCATGCTGTTTATGCCCGCTGCATAAAGGCGCGGTATGGGCTTTCCATCAAGAGCCCCTAGCGCATGCATATCGGCGTCAACCGTAACGCCCCCAAAAGTGCACGCCGCGCCAGGCTTGACCTCTGCAGCGTAGTATGGCCCCGCCTCAAGCGGATAGAGTTCCATTGTTCGACCGAAATGCGCATCCACGCCCACGGCACAATCGGCATTCCATTCATCGATGGTCTGCGCCAAAGCGGCAGCATCAACCCCCATGGCAGCAGCAAGGTCCTCTATCGTCTCCCCCGCAAAAGCGGCATCTGCCGCCGAGCCAAGCCCCGCGAGACCAGCCTCCCCACACGTAACCACAAACGCACGGCCTTCAGGCTGCGTCAGCAGATCGGAGCAGATATATGAATAGAATTTACGTTCATTGCTCCAACGCTTGCCTTCGACATTCACGCAAATGAACGGGGGCTTCCCCTCCATCGTATCAGGCCCCAGCACAATGAAAACGCACGGAGAAATCGGATTGGAGTATTGGACGTTTGAGAGCATTCCAAAATAACCCGTACTCGCACCGGCCCGAATGCCCAGGTTGATGCCGTCTCCCATATCGTTGACGTTTGCCGTTGTTTGGACTTCGTAACGAGAAATGAGGGAGGTCATCATATCGGCGTTTCGTGCATATCCCCCCGCAGCCAAGATGACACCACGCCGCGCACGATAGGTTGTTCCATCCGCTGCAATAACACCCAACACCTCCCCACCGGGTGATTCCTGGACCAAACTTGAACCGGCGCATTCGAGCACAACGCTTATCGAAGGATTGTCGTTAGCCGCCTGTTCCAAAACTGGCCAGAGTCCCGGCTCAGGCTTGACCGAATAGTGCGTCCTCATGATAGGTGCTGTGATGTCAGCATAATCGAGTTCCTGCCCCCCGTACACAAGGCCGGGGTTTCCCTCCTGCGCAGGAACCTCCATTCCCAAGCCAATAAGCCAGTCGACAGCCGCACCGCTTCGTTCCACGATAAGGCGCAGGAGGTCTTCCCTTCCATCGCCAACGAGAGAGAAGTACTTCATCGCTTCCTCGACGGAGTCCTCAATTCCCATCTCTTTTTGCACGGAAGTTCCTACGCCCATGATGGCCTGCCCGCACAACAGCGTCGACCCTCCGGGGAACGAGCCCTTTTCCAAGATAACTACCTCAGCCCCGGCTTCCGCCGCAGCCAAGGCAGCCGAAAAGCCAGATCCTCCTCCACCGATCACAACGACATCGGTTTCAACGTCCCATTCTTGGAGAACATCATGCGCCCAAGCTTGACGACCACCCATCAAAGTGGTGCCACAAGCGGCCACCCCAAAAGCGGCTCCTTTTACAAAACTGCGTCGAGTAGACAACTGCCGAGATGCGCCACTGCCCATTGTTCGATCCTCCTCGTTTTAAAACGAGCCCCAACATCCGTGTCACAAGTGCGCAATACGACCGTATATGCAGGCATGAACGACGTCATCACCTCTTTTTCGTGAAACAAAGTCACACTTCTTGTAGGGCCTGCTATGTGCATTGCACCGGGAGGAACCCAGTACTCAAAAAAGAACCTCCAATCTGTCGGAAATCAACCTATCCAGTAAGAAGATCAGCGTGCGGTCCAGTTGGAATGGCGATGTCTGAAAAAATGCGCGTTGCGAACGATTTGGAATGGGCTACAACCGGCATCAGACTCAAATATGCATGTTGGATTTACAGATGATAAAACCTGCTTTACAGTTACTGCTTCGATGAGACACTGCATAGGTTTTTCGCTTCTCAAAAATCGTTCGCAACGGCATTTTTTTCAGACATCAGGCATGCGTTCTTGCATCGGGCACGCCTTCCAGCATCGGGCATGCGTTCTAGTATCGGGCACGCCTTCCAGCATCGGGCATATTCTCATAATCGAGCAGGTGCGCCTGCAGAATTTTACGAACGGCTTCCCGGTCCCGGATGAACCACCAACTGGCGCGCCCGCTCCCTCAGCGCCACACCAGGTCCATGAGCTCCTGCTTGCCCTGCACGCCCATCTTGGCGTAGATGTGCGACACGTGCGTCTTGACCGTGTTGCCCGAAAGCGCCAGCTCCTCCTGAATGAACGAGCGCGACCGGCCCTGCACGAACAGCGCGAACACCTCGGTCTCGCGCGGCGACAGCGCGTAGCATTCGGCCAGCTCGGAACAGCGGTCGAGCATGGTGCGCTGCAGGTCGGATGCGGCCTGGTCGGACGCGGGCACCTTGGCGGGCGCCCCGTCGGGCGCCTCGGCACCGGCGGTACCGGAGGGAGCGTCGGGCAGGGCGGCGGCATCGGGCCCCGCGGGCGCACCGGTGGTCCCGTCCCCGCCCGGCACCGCGCCCCCGCCGGACGCCGCAGTCCCGGCGGGGGCGGTCCTCAGCCCGCGCCTTGCGGACAGGGGGTTCCAGGCGACGCACATCAGGCCGATGACCACCACGTACGCCGCCAAGACCGCCAGCAGCGTCGCCATCATCCCCCGCTCGCTCAACAGCAGGAGCCATGCGATCGAAAGGGACGCGTAGGCCGTGCAGCCGATGCCGATGGAGCGGTACGAGGGCAGCCCGAGCACGTCGAGCGAGGTCGCGACGATCGTCCAGAACAGCAGGTGCGCCCAGGACTCGCCGACCTGCACCACGAGCGACAGGCCCGCGACCTGGGACCCCTGCGGGCTCTCGAGCACCGCGGTGACGAACAGGCCGACGAACACGAGGAGCAGGGCCGGCTGGAAGCGCGCCGCAAGCGCATAGCCGTCCATGCGCAGCAGGGCGAAACACGCGAACGCCACCACGGCGACCGCCGGGACGACCACGCCGAGCAGCCAGGGGGCGACGTCGGCGATGCTCGTGCTCGCATCGCCCCAGACACCGAACATGCTGATCGACCGGGCGACCGCCAAGACGACCGCGCCGATGAAGAGCAGCAGGTACATCGAGAAGAGGTCCGCGCGCGACGTCGCGGCGCGCGTGCAGACGAGCTGGGGGATGCCGAACACCGTGCGCCCCGTCGACCCCGCCTGGGCAGCCTCGGAGAAATCCCGGCGCAGCACGGCGCAGGCGCACTCGAACGAGAGGGCGGCGGCCAGGGGCGCCGCCACCGCGCACGCGACGTGCACGGCAGGGTTCACGGCCGGCCAGACGACCTGGGCGACCACGAGCCGCACGACCAGCGCCCCCGTCAGGCACCGGACGACCGGCCCGATGCCCCGCGTCCGCATGAGCATGAGGATGCACCGCGCGACGATCCAGGCGTACACGATGCCCGTCCCGTAGAGGCCGATCGCGGCGACGGGCACCGACGCGGCCGAGGAGGGGTCGTGCAGCAGCGAGAAGCACGCCGTGCCCGCCGCGCCGGCCACCGGGAACGCGAAGCGCAGGACGGCGTCGCCGTGGCGCAGCCAGCCGGGGACGGCCGCGGCGGCGAGCGCGAGCGTCAGGACGCCCAGCAGGAAGAACAGGCGCGGGTTCACGCCGAGCACCGGGGCCTCGGTCAGCGCCGCAAACCCCGCCGTGTGGCCCATCAGGCCGCACCACACCAGGTTGAGGCCCATGCTCAGCGCGCACAGCGCCTCGGCAAGGGCGGCACCGCCCCGCGGCGAAAAGCCTTTCCCGCCACCATTCTCCGCGCGACCAAAACCCATCGCCTTCCGCGTCCCCCGTCCCATCCACTCCAAAAACCGCGCACCGCCGCCCCGCGGCGCCGTATCGGCCTACCATTGTAGCCCGAATCGCGCCTTCGTGCCGCGCGGCCCAACCAGCAGGACCCCTCCCGACTCGGCGCGCGGCCGCCCGTCGCCCCGCATCGCCCTCCCCCACCCGTACGTCAAACCCGCCCTCTGCGACCTGCACCGGAGCCCCTATCGGTCATTTGGGTGATACCGCGCCGCCGTGAGGGCCCCTATGCTGAAAGCGTCCTGAAAGTCCGTTTGGAAGGAGGAGGCATGAGCACCATACAGAAGGCCGGAAAGGACAAGCGGCGCATCATCTTCGCCGTGTCGCTGGCCTGCGCGGTGGGCCTCGGAGGGCTCGCGCTGAGCGTGGCGCCCACCCTGTCGCAGGGCGAGGAGGCGCCCGCCGAGGAGGCTGCGACCGAGCAGGAGGTGCCCGCGGTCGACGCCGAGACGGTCATCGCCGGCGGCGAGGGCACCGTCAACGAGGTCATCAACGACGACCAGTATCCCGGCAAGTCCTACATGGACGAGATCTACACCTACTGGGACGACGTCGCCGAGACCTACGCGCCCGAGATCCGCACCATGCCCGACGGCACCATGGTCCAGCGCACCCCCACCGAGTACACCGTGGACCCGGCCGCCTGGCAGATCACCGGCAACAGCAACTCGTACAACACCTACTGGCTCGACGCCGACAACCGCGGCTGCGAGTCGTGCCACCCCGACCTCAACGCCACGCTGCAGGAGATGGAGTACCTGCACCCGGTGTCGTGGAACGACGAGCTGGGCAACAAGACCACCGTCCAGCAGTGCCTGTTCTGCCACTCCTACGCGCCCGGCTACATCACCAAGCAGTATGAGTTCGGCACGCTCATGCACGGCATCCACTTCGGCCGCAACCGCACCGTGTTCGAGGACAGCTACGGCGGCAACTGCATGAGCTGCCACAACGCGACCGAGAACGGCGAGGGTCTGGAGCTGTGGGACCTCACGAAGTACGACCGCCTGTGGGGCATCAACGACGTCGCCGACGTCCAGGGCGAGTTCTCGGTCGAGCAGGAGACCGTCCAGAGCCTCGACGGCACCGTCTCCATCGACTGGGTGCACTCCTACTACGACAAGATGCGCCGCGCCGCCGGTGCCAACGGCCTCGACATGACGATGCCGCAGAGCATGTTCGACGAGTGGACCATCACGATCGAGGGCAACGTGAACGAGCCCTACACCGCCAAGCTCTCCGACCTCGTCGCCGAGGCGGAGGCCGCGGGCGTGGTCATCACCAAGCCGTCGAAGATGGTCTGCAACTGGAACCCCGTGGGAAGCGGCGGCATCTCGAACAGCGAGATCACGGGCATCCCGGTGAGTTGGCTCGTCGAGAAGGCCGGCGGCTACAAGGAAGGGACCACCGGCGTGCGCGCCCTGCGCGCCGACGGCAGCTCGCAGCGCGCGTTCCCGCTCGAGAAGCTCGAGTCCAACGAGGCCCTGCTCGTCTACAAGATCGACGGCGAGTACCTCGACGCCACGCGCGGCTTCCCCTGCACCAACTGGGTCGAGGGCGTCGACGCCCAGATCAACTCCAAGCAGGTCAACGTGTACCGCGTCACCGACGAGGACATCGACTACAGCGACGCCAGCGACGGCAACCCCAACGGCTGGCACAACGCCGACGGCGTGCCGATGAACAAGCCCAACGCCACCATCCTCGGCGTGCAGGACGGCCTCATCATCCAGAACGGCCAGCCCTACACCTTCCACGGCTACGCCGACGCGTTCGACGAGAAGATCGCCACGCTCGAGTTCTCGATGGACCGCGGCAAGACCTGGACCGCCTACGAGGTCGGCGACATGGACGAGAACAAGGTGCTGTGGTGGAGCTTCACCTACACCCCGCAGGCCGAGGGCGCCTACTGCCTGACCGTGCGCGCGACCACCGAGACCGGCATCGAGAGCTACGAGACGCACACCGTGATGTTCAACGCCAAGGACGTCATGCCCAGCGTCGAGGAGACCACCGTCGTCGAGAACGCCGCCATCGTGGCCCCCAAGAACAACGCGTGAGGAGGTAGACCATGAGCTTCGAAACCGCCAAGAACGACCGTCAGCCGCGCGGCGCCTCGGCGCGCATCGCGGGCGGGCTGCTCGGTTCGACCCTGTTCGTGCTCGGCGCGTCGGGCATCCTGTCGTCGCAGGCCGCCACCGCCGACGCCGCCACGACGACCCCGGCGGGCGACGACGGCGAGATGACCCGCATCGACGAGACCGCCGGCCAGTACACCCGCGTCGCCGACGTGCAGGGGACGTTCGCCTTCAACCAGGACGGCGTCTCGCCCAACGACGAGCTGTTCAACATCTTCGGCACGACGCTGACCAGCATGTGCTCCAAGCCCAACCCCGAGCTCATCGCCACCGAGGGCGGCGTGGCCAACTACTACGTGAACGTGGGCGGCGACATCAAGAAGACCTTCACCGCCGACGTGCGCGAGCTGTCGAAGGAGTCGAGCGTCCAGACCCTCATGGCGTGCTCCTGCGCGACGGGGGCGGCCCTGGGCCAGGCCATGGTCATGGGCGTCCCGCTGTCGGCCGTGGTCGAGATGGCCGACCTCAACGAGGGCGTCAACACCGTCACCGCCTACGGCACCGACGGCTTCGGCACCCCGATCCCGCTGCGCTACGCGCTCGACCACAACGCGCTGCTCGTGTACCAGGTCAACGGCGAGGACATCGAGGAGGCCGCGGGAACGAGCCTGCAGCTGTGGATCCCGGAGACGGTCGCGCGCTACTTCACGCGCAACATCGTCGACATCGAGTTCACGGCCCGCGACGCCGAGCCCGAGGTTCTCGAGGTCAGCCCCGAGTACCGCAACAAGGTCAACATCATGAACCACTCCGACGGGTGCGTCTTCGTGACCGGCAACGAGATCACGTTCTCGGGCGTGGCCGACGATCTGGGCAGCCCCATCGACGCCATCGAGTTCTCGTTCGACGGCGGCGAGACGTGGACCGTCTGCGAGACGACCGGCGCCACCGCCGACAAGTGGGTGAACTGGGACTTCACGACCTCGTTCGACGAGGCGGGCGACTACCGCATGACCGTGCGCGCCCGCACGGCCGACGGCGTGGTCTCGCCGCTCGAGGCGACCCTGACGTTCCAGGTAATCGAGGCATAGCGGATTCGCACCGGCCGTCGGGCGGCCCGCATGGCCGCCGCACGGCCGACAGGCAGATTGAGAAGGCGCCCCCGGGCGGCGATGCTCGCCCGGGGGCGCCCGCGTGTCGGGCGGGCGGACGCGCGCCGGGCCCGACCGGGCGGTCACAGCCCCCGATTGTGACCCTACACTTCGTGGTTGTCTCACCTTTCTCCCACAGGCGCCCTTCCCTACACTGGACTCGAAAGGTCCGCCGCATCGAGGCGGGCCGCCCGCGGCCGAGGAGCAGCGGGGCGACGGGGGACGGGATGAGGGCGGTCGAAGCCGCGCGCATCGAAGGGCCGTCCCCGACGACGCGGTCGCGTTCGCGCGCCGCACGCCCGACCGGGGTTTTGGGGAACCCAAGCGAAGGGAGCTAGGTATGAGCACGAATCTTACGCGCCGCGACCTCGTCAAGCTGGGCGGCGCCGTCGGCGCCGGCGCACTGGCCGCCAGCGCGACCACCGCACTCGCCGACGAGGCGCCCGCCACCGACGAGTCCGGCATCGAGTGGGCCCAGGAGGCCGACGTCGTCATCCTCGGCACCGGCGCGGGCGGGCTTTCGGCCGCCATCACCGCCGCGGAGGCCGGCTGCAGCGTCCTGGTCTTCGAGAAGGCCAACGAGGAGGACCAGGGCGGCAACACCCGCGTCTCCGGCAAGATGTGGACCTGCCCGACCGACGTCGAGACCGGCCTGCAGTACTATCTGGCCGCCAGCGAGCGCACGCGCGACGACGAGTACCTCACGGCCCTGGCGACCGCGGCCAACACGCTGAACGACGACTTCATCTCGAAGCTGCCCGGCGCCAGCATCGACTTCTTCCCGCTGTTCTCGCCCGAGTTCGCGGCGCTGCCCGGCGGCGAGGCCATCCAGGCCTACCAGAACACCGGCGGCTCGAACATCTGGGACTGCCTGCACGACGGCGCCCTGCAGTACCCCGACCTCATCCAGTTCTCCTACCACACGCCGGGCGTGCGCCTGATCACCAACCCCGACGGCGAGGTCATCGGCGTTGTCGTCCAGACCGACGACGGCGAGATCAACGTCAAGGCCAAGAAGGGCGTCATCGTCGCGACCGGCGGCTACGAGCACAACGAGGAGCTCATCGAGAACTCCTATCCCGGCTGGCCCATCTACAGCCGCGGCACGCCCTACAACGACGGCTCGGGCATCCTGATGTGCCAGAAGGTCGGCGCGGCCCTGTGGCACATGAACGCCTCCGACAGCGGCTGCGGCGCCATGCTGTGCCCCGGCCTCGACTTCGGCCACGGCGACTACGACTCCGACACCGTGCCCGCCAACATGGCCATCACCCAGGCGAGCGAGAACCTGCAGGGCTTCATCGACGTCAACAAGCACGGCAAGCGCTTCATGCCCGAGGACCGCGCCGACGGCCACGGCTACGGCCGCCGCGAGTACCTGTTCTTCTACGACGGCGTCGAGTGCGAGTGGCCGCAGCTGCCGTTCTGGACGCTCTTCGACGAGGAGACCGCCCAGTCCAAGCAGGCCGCTTCCGGCTACACCGGCCTCGGCGGCTTCACCTGGTTCTCGGCGCACAGCGGCTATGAGTGGAGCGCCGACAACTCGGCCGAGGTCGAGAAGGGCTGGATCCTCAAGGCCGACACCCTCGAGGAGCTTGCCGAGCAGATGAACGGCGTCGAGGGCGGCGAGGGCAAGATGGACGCCGCGACCCTCCAGGCCACGGTGGACAACTGGAACGCCATGTGCGAGGCCGGCGAGGACACCGAGTTCGGCCGCGCGCCCGAGACGATGCGCCCGCTGACCGGCCCGTTCTACGCAATCCTCACCTACCCGACCCAGTACAACACGCAGGGCGGCCCCAAGCGCAACACCAACGCCCAGACGCTCGATGCCTTCGGCGAGCCGATCCCGCGCCTGTACAACGTCGGCGAGTGCGGCGCCGGCTACGGCTGGGTCTACAACGGCGGCTGGAACAACTGCGAGGCCATGGTCACCGGCAGGTGGGCCGGCGCGCACGTCGCGACGCTCGAGGCTTGGGCGTAGAGGCGCAGAGCCGCGCGAACGAGCCCGTAGGACCGGGCGCCCGAGAACTCGGACCGCCCATAAGCCGTCATAGCCCGACCCAAGAAGGCCGGCCGCGCATCGGATGCGCGACCGGCCTTTGCGTGCAGCCGACTAACCGCCGAAGGAGGATAATCCCTGTTCAAAGGCGGCATGAAGGCAGGCATGGGACCGCTGTAAGGTTTCTGTCACGATTTTTCGCTCGTTGTGCGTCTCCATCGCCGCGCCGTCCCTCTAGAATCGCCTCACGACCTGGTTGCGCCCCTGGCGCACGCGGCGGGACCGACGGACGGACGGGAGGGCGGACGTCATGGGCACAAGCGTGTTTCTGGGGCACCAGTCGGCACTCGAATATCTCTGTCGGGAGCGCTATTTTGAGGCGTCGCCCCTGGGGAGCCTCGGTTTCCACCTCGGCGACTGCCCGGTCGCCCCTTCGGCACGCACCTCGCGCGTTCGGTCGCTCGGCGGCTCTTGTCTCCCAGCGACGACGACATCCGTTCGCTGCTCGACGGCCCCCTGCGCGGCCTGTCGACCCCTGTGCATGTGCTGGTTTCCAACCCGGTCGCCCGCAGCCGAAGCCGCCTCAAGGTTCCCCATGCCTGGTGCATCCCGCCCATCGGCGGGTCGTTTGCCAAACTGGCAGACGGCCTGTACGCCTCCTCGCCAGAACTCTGCCTCGTGCAGCTCGCGCGGTTGCTCACCCCTGTGGAGCTTGCACGGCTCGCATTCGAACTCTGCGGCACCTACGCCCTGTCCCCCTGTCCGGAAGACGGGTTTCGCGCCTGCGACCCCCTAACTGCGACAGAGCATGTCCTCGCCTTCGCGCACCGGGCGCGCGCCTCGGGGGTTCGCGGGGCATCGGCCCTGATCGCGGCCCTGTCCCACGTTGTCGACGGGGCAGCCTCGCCGATGGAAACCGTCGTCACGCTCCTGTTGTGCCTCCCCTATCGAGATGGGGGCTACCACCTCCCGCTCCCGGTGCTCAACCAGCAACCCCGGGCAACCGGCGGCGGGCAATCGGTTGCCAACAGCACATCTCACCACTGCGACCTCCTGTGGCCCGATGCCGGTGTGACGCTCGAATACGAGGGGGAGGCATGGCACGCGGGAACCAGGCAGGCCACCAAAGACGCCGTGCGCAACAACGTCATGGCGTCGAAGCGCCACCTCGTGTTTTCGGTGACCAAAGAGCAGCTGTACGACGTCGCGCAATTCGATTTCGTCGCCCGCCAGATCGCCCACGCCCTCCGGAAACGGCTCTATGTCGACGACTGTCCCTACAACTGGTTTCTCAGGCGCTCCGATCTGCGATCGACCCTGCTGCCGTCCCCTGGCAACCCTCTTTGCGACGAACGGATCGCGCGCTCGGGTGCCTGGGTGCGAAAGAATTCGCACGTCAAACACACCCGTTAACGAGACGGAACTGGAGGCGGGATTGAAGAGATGGGGAATGGGGAATCCGATTTAGAATATTCATGCGTTATTATTCATTTTTCTGCATTCATTTGCGAATCGGAGCCCGGTCGCCAAAATCGCTTCCAGAAATCTGGCGAGCACTTGCGAAAAAACAGCCTTGCTGAGCAAGCGAGCCCCGCCCCACCTCTTGCTCGGCACCGCCAAACGCGCCCGTCCACCGAACATGCAATCCGACCACCACGGACGACCTGCGCGTTTCCCGAACGCATCGAACCGAGGGGTTTATTCGACGCCCTCAGTCAGGCAAGCGCTTACTCACCAAGGGGTATTTTTAGCAAGTGGTTCCCAGTTTTCTGGATGCGCGGCTGCCATCACAGATCATTTGCTCAGCAAGGACGTTTTTTCGCACGCAAAGTCTCGCGCACGAAGCGTTGCGCCCGAGATTCCCATGCAAACCCCGCGTCAAAGCCCCCACGCAAGACCTCGTGCAAGGCTGCCCGCCTCGCCGCGGGCTGCGGGTCCGCTGCTACACACCACCGGCATCGACCGGCAGGTCGATCAGCTCGCGCTGCGAGTGCACACCGCACTTCGCCAGGATGCTGCGGGCGTGGGCGTGCACCGTGTTGAGCGAGATGCCCAGCTCGTCGCGGATGTAGGGGCGGCTGCGCCCGCAGAGAAGCAGCTCGGCGACCTCGGTCTCGCGCTCGGTCAGGCCAAATGCGCGGCGCAGGTCCTCGGCGCGCCGGCGCATCAGAGCGTCGTACAGCCCGTCTGCGGCAGGCGCCGCGCCGGGCGTCGGGGCCGCGTCGGCCTCGGCGCGCTCCGCCGGACCGGTCCCGTCGGCCGCACCGCTCGCCGC
>DBEYOB010000070.1:0-4418 GCA_048173955.1 Coriobacteriales bacterium | reverse complement strand
GTGCCGGCCTGCGCCGCGGGGGAGGCGGACTGGGAGGGGGAGTACCTCTCGCTCGACATCGCCTGCCGCGTCGTCGACGGGCTCGACGCCGCCGTCGGGCACATCGCGCGCTACGGCACCGGCCACTCCGAGTGCATCGTGACCTCGGACTACGCCGCCGCCGAGGCGTTTCTGCAGCGCGTGGATGCCGCCGCCGTCTACGTGAACGCCTCGACGCGCTTCACGGACGGCGGCATGTTCGGGCTGGGCGCCGAGATCGGCATCAGCACCCAGAAGCTCCACGCGCGCGGCCCCATGGGGGCGGAGTCGCTGGTGACGACGAAGTACCTGTGCCGCGGGTCGGGACAGACGCGCTGAGGACGCCGCCATGACCGAGGACGAACTGCTTGCAGATGTCGCGCGCCGCTTCCGGACCCGGGGCGCGGCGGCGCTCGGGATCATGGGGGGCACGTTCGACCCCATCCACCGGGGCCACACCGCCCTTGCGGACGCCGCGTCGGCGGAGCTGGGGCTCGACGGGGTCCTCTACATCCCCGCCGGCGTGCCGGCGTTCAAGGTCGGGCTCACCTCGGCCCCCGCGGCCGACCGCCTGCGCATGGTCGAACTGGCGGTCGCGGGCCGCGCCGGGTGCGCGGCGAGCGCGCGCGAAATCGAGCGGCCGGGCGTCACCTACACCTCCGACACGCTCGTCGAGCTGCGCCGCGAGGTGCCCGACGGCGTCCGCCTCGTGTTCATCCTGGGCGCGGACGCGTTCGAGTCCGTCGCCTCGTGGCACGACGCGGCGACCGTCGCGCGGCTCGCGGAGCTGGCCTGCGCGCCCCGCGCCGGGCACGACGCCCCGCGCGCGGTCGAACGCCTGCGGGCGCGCATGCCGGAGTTTCGCGTCCACCTGCTGGGTGGGCGGGTGCCGCACGTCTCGTCGACGCAGGTGCGCAGGCTGCTCGCCGAGGGGCGGCCGACCGAGGGGTTGCTCGACCCCGCGGTCGCGCGCCACATTGCCGAGCGGGGGCTCTACGGGACGGACACGAACGGGAAGGCGCGCCGCGACGGGGCGTGACGGCGCGGCGCGAGGGAGGAAGGACTGACCACCATGGGCAAGGACGGGAAGCGCAAGGGAAAGAAGGAGGGGCTTCCGGCGAAGGCGGGGGCGGGCGAGTCCCGTCTCCGCGAGGGCCGCGCCGGCCTCACCAAGGAGCAGCGCGCGGAGCTCGAGCGCATCGACGCGGCGGTCGGGGAGCGGCTGAGCGGCCATCGGCTCGAGCACGTGCGCGGCGTGGCGTCCACGGCGCACGCGCTCGCCGTGCGCTACGGCGTGGACCCCTTCGAGGCGGAGGCGGCCGGTCTGCTCCACGACTGGGACAAGCGCCTGACCCCCGACGAGCTGTGGGGGAAGGCGGTCGAGCATGGCGTCGACCTGCACGGCTTCGAGGTTGGCGACGCGCTGCTGGTGCCCCTGCTGCACGGCTGGACGGCCGCTGCCTCGCTGCCGGCGCTCTTCCCGGAGCTGCCTGCGGCAGTCTTCCGCGCCGTCGAGCGCCACACGGTGGGAAGCCTCGGGATGAGCCCGCTGGACATGGTGGTGTTCGTCGCCGACATGGTCGAGCCGACGCGCACGGGCGACGGTGCCGAGCGCCTGCGCGCCCTGGTCGGCGAGGTTGCGCTCGACGCCCTGTTCGCCGCCTGCGCGCGCCGCAGCATCGCCTACGTGCTCGAGACGGGCCGCCCCGTCTACCCGGGCGCCGTCGAGGTGTGGAACGCCTACTGCGACAGGCTCCCCGAGGCCGAGCGCGCGGCGCTTCTGCGGACGCAGCCCGCATAGGGGCCGCCGCGCCCGCCCGAGTTGCGCAGGCGCGACGGTTTCTGCGCGCCGCGCCGCCCTTGCGCGCCGCTCCGCCGCCCCTCCCTGCTATGATGGGCCCGCCGGGCGCGCGCCGACGCGCGAACGGCTTCAAGACGCACTGCGGGCAGGCCGCCCGCCCATAAGGAGTGAACTGTGGAACCGAAAGACCTCTGCTACGAAATCGCCCGCATCATCGACGACCGCAAGGGGCACGACATCGCGATCCTCGACCTGCGCGAGGTGTCCGACATCGCCGAGTACTTCGTCATCGCCACCGGCGACAACAACCGCATGGTCGACGCCATCGTCGACGAGATCGAGAACCGCCTGCGCCCGGCGGGCATCCACGCCTTCGCGATCGAGGGGCGCGAGGACAACACCTGGGACCTCATGGACTTCGGCAACGTGATCGTGCACGTCTTCCAGCCCGAGGCGCGCGCGTTCTACCGCCTAGAGAGGCTGTGGGGCGACGCCCCGCGCATCGAGTACGAGGACGGGCGCATCACCGAGGGCGTCACGGTCGACCCCGACCGCCAGAGCGCCGAGTCCGAGAACGCCGACCAGGACGCGTTCGACGCCGCCGTCGCCGCGGCCGAGGAGCTCATCAACGAGTAGCCGCCCCGTGCGGTCCAGTTGTCGAGCGGCCCTTCCGCCTTGGTGCGGGAGGGCCGCTCGTCGCTTTCTTTCGCCCGTGCGCCCCACCCGTCACTCCGCCCGCCGGTGCGTCGTCGGCGTCGCCGACACGCCGTCGCGGAACTTGAGCTCGCTGCCGTACATGGCCGCCGCGGCGCCGAACCGCCTGCGCAGCGCGTCGGTCGCCTCGCTGAGGCGCCCCCGCGCTTCCTCGGCGCCCGCTTCGTCGGCATCGTCGAAGAGCCCGAGCTGCACGGGCGCGTCGTCCCAGTTCGAGACGCCGATCCCGAGCAGGCGCACGGGGGTGCCCTCGGACCAGACGCGCCCGAGCAGGTCGAGCCCCGCGTCGGCGAGCGCCCGCTCGTCGTCGGTGCGGCGGGGGAGCGTCGTGCGCGCCGTGCGCGTCTCGCCGTAGCGGAAGGTGCACTTGAGGGTCACCGTGCGGCCGCGCAGCCCCTTGGCACGCAGGCGCCGCGCCGTGAGGGAGGCGATGTAGCGGACCGCCGATGCGACCTCGTCGGCGCCGACGAGGTCGCGGGCGAAGGTGCGCTCGCTCGAGACCGACTTGACCTCCTCCGGGGCGGCGAGCTCCGCGACGGGGGAGGGGTCGTCGCCCGCCGCCCGCGCGACGAGCCTGGGCCCGACGGCGCCGAGCCTCGCCTCGAGCTCGGCGGGGTTGGCCGCGGCGAGCTGGCCGAGCGTGCGGATGCCGAGGCGCTCGAGCGCCTCGCAGGTCTTCGGTCCCACGCCGCTGAGGGCGCGGACCGAGAACGGCGCGAGGAACGCGGCCTCGGTGCCCGGGTAGACCACGGTGATCCCGTTGGGCTTGTTGCGCTCGCTGGCGATCTTGCTGGTCGTCTTGCTGGTCGAAAGCCCCATCGAGCACGTCACGCCGAGCTCGCCGACCCGGGCGGCGATGCGCCTGCAGATCGAGACGGGGTCGTCGTGCGAGAAGCGCCCCGGGGTCACGTCGAAGAACGCCTCGTCGATGGAGACGGGCTCGACATAGGGGGTCTCGTCGGCGATGCACGCCATGACCTTGTCGGACATCTCGCGGTAGCGGCCGTGGCGCGGCGGGGCCCACACGGCGTCGGGGCACATCCTGCGCGCCTGCGCCGAGGGCATCGCCGAATGCACCCCGAAAGCGCGCGCCTCGTAGGACGCGGTCGAGACGACGCCGCGCCTGTCTGCGTCCCCGCCAACGATGACGGGTCTGCCGCGCCATTCGGGGTGGTCGAGCTGCTCGACCGAGGCGAAGAACGCGTCGAGGTCGAGCAGCCCGATCGCGCGGCCCCGCCACGCGTCGCCGGGCATCGGGGCCGTGCGGTCGCCGGCGGAAAAAGCCATGGGGCGTCCTCTCGTCGTCTTGCCGCGTGCGCGCGGCGGCCGAACCGTCGCGTCAACTATACATCTTCTCCGATGCGCCTTTCGCGCGGCCGCGTGCCTGCGCCGTCCGGGAGGGTCGGTCACGCGGCCGCGGCGCCCACGGGGCTCCCGGAACGGCATGCGCGACGCCTAGAACGACACGGTGAACGTCGTCCCCTCCTCCGCGGAGCTCGACACGGCGATGCGTGCCCCTTGCGCCTCGGCGATGCTCTTGGCAATGGCGAGCCCCAGGCCGAAGCTGGCCTCCTCCGACGCGCTGCGCGCCTTGTCGCTGCGCCAGAACCGGTCGAAGACGTGGGGGAGGTCCTCGGGCGGGATGGGGTCCCCGGTGTTGTTGACGCGCAGGGTCGGGTGTCCCTTCTTGCGCTCCGCCAGCGTGACGCAGACCCTGCCCGCGGCCCCGGCGTACTTGATCGCGTTTGTTAGCGTCAATGCTTTTTTAGCCAATTCCACCAATGAGCCGGCGCCGATTGCGCCATCGAAAAGGCGCCGGTTCCGCCAACGCAAACCCGCCGCTTCCGGCTAGTCGTCATCCCCCCACCCGGGCGCCCATTCCCCG
>DBEYOB010000069.1:0-6568 GCA_048173955.1 Coriobacteriales bacterium | reverse complement strand
CCGTATTACCATTTCAGAAGTTTGGATATAACTATTGTAGTTTCCATTATTAGCAATAAATAATGTAGATTATTCAATTAATTTAATACCGCCAACATGTAATGCCAGCGTTACCCCTCTGTGACGGCTCGCCTCGTATAGTACGGCCTTATCCAAAAGCATCGCCAACGACGAACGGGCAGAGGTGAGGAAATGCCGTCGAGTATCAAACTATGTGGCGTGTCCGCCTTTGAATTCTGGCACCGCGAGCGCATGGGCAGCACCTGTCCTACACTGCCGCTTCATCTGGTTCTTGAGCAGCAGCTGTTCGACCATCGCCAGTGCGCCAGAATCAACACGCTGCAGGGCGATGCCCCAGCCGCATCCCAAATTGGCGAACTGCTCACCGGCCCCCTCCGCTACCTGACTCCCCCGCTCCACGTGCTGGTCTCCAGTCGAGAAAAACGCAGGCCGTCGCATGCCTGCGTTTGCCATGTCTGCTCGACCCCCTTACCACGCGGGTCTTTGGTAAAGGTCGACAATGGGATTTACGTCAGCTCTCCCGCATTCTGCTTCCTGCAGCTGGCAAAATCTCTTTCCATCGTCGAGCTTATCCAGCTGGGAGACGAGTTGTGTGGGGCATATCTGCCCTCCGAGTTCAGCGAAACGGGAACCATCCGTTGCCCCCCGTTGACAACTCCCTTGTCCATACGCGCGTTCGTCGAGCGGGCAACGGGCTGGAGCGGCTCCCAAAAAGCCCTGCGCGCGCTGAACCACGTAGTATACGGGTCTGCCTCGCCCATGGAAACAGCTCTCGAAATGGTGCTCTGCCTCCCCGTCATGCTTGGGGGCAACGGCATCCCCGCCCCGAACATGAACCACTGCATCGACATGGCCCACGCGGTTCAGCATCCCGAAGATGGGGACCTGTGCATGGGCGATCTCGTTTGGCCCAGCGCGCGACTCGACGTGGAGTATAACAGCGATGTCGTTCACCGCAGCAACGAGGCGCGGAAGCGCGATAGCCTCCGAAGAAACCGGCTGGTCAGTGCCGGATACGAGGTGATCGACGCCTTCGATACCCATATAAAGACCCCCGGCGGCACCGATGTTCTCGTGGGACAGATCTTGAAGCACCTCGGCAGACAGGCAAACCGCCGCCGGCACACGGGCGATTGGGAAACACGCGCTTCTGAGCTGCGACGACTCGTATATCCGCCGACACCGATCGCCTGTCTACGCGTTCTCGAAACGGCGAACGCAGGCCGCGCTCACGCGGAAGCCACACAAGCCTTGCATGCCTCGCGTGACAGGTAACGCGGTGTCAGCCTACCTTTTTCGGCGCAGTGTACGATTCCGAAACCAACGGGCCGTACCGATTGCCCCAAAATCCGGCACATCGTATCCAGCAAGGATGGTCTACCAAACAAAATACCTGCTCAATTATGGCTGAACAACCGTAGAGTCGGTATGGAACAGCATATCATTTTTCAAAGAGCGTACACTGCGCCCAAAAAGGTAGGCCAGCATGTCGAATCCTGTCACTCAGCGCGCGTGTCGCCGGCGCAGGCGCGGCGAACCCGGCAAGAAATGTGGGCGTTTGGAAACCAAAGGCGAACCGTGGACGCGCGGCGTCCGGAAACCGGGCCGCGGGGTATCCTTTGACCCATCCAAGCCTGAAGACAGGAGGTGCCCCATGCAAGCTGCATCGCAACCAGGCCTCGCACCGCAACCGGAACCCGCGCCGCGCCCCGACCCCGCGCTCGTCTCGGCCGTATGCGCCGACGCCCCGGTCGTCGTCGTCTGCGGGCACTACGGCGTGGGCAAGACCAACCTCGCGCTCAACCTTGCGCTCGCCTGCGCCGCGGCGGGCGAGCAGGTCACCTTGGCCGACCTCGACCTGGTAAACCCCTATTTCCGCTCGAGCGACTACCCCGAGGTTCTCGCGCGGGCGGGCGTGCGCCTGGCGGCCCCCACCTTCGCCGGGACCACGCTCGACACCCCGAGCCTCGGCGGCCAGCTCGTCACCGAGATCGAGCTCGCGCTGTCGCACCAGCCGGGGGACGGGCCGCGGCGGCGGCTCATCGTCGACGTGGGGGGCGACGACGCGGGCGCCTATGCGCTCGGCGGTTACGCCGACGCGCTGCGCGGGCCCGGGGTCCGCCTGCTCTATGTGGTGAACGCCTTCCGCAACCTCACGCAGGAGCCGGGCGAGGCCGCTGCGGTGCTGCACGAGATCGAGGCGGCCTCGCATCTGGCCGCCTGCGGCGTGGTGAACAACTCCCACCTGTGCGACGAAACCGCCGAAAAAGACGTCGAAACCGGCCGCGCATGGGCGCGCTCGGTCGCCGACGAGCTCGCCCTGCCGCTCGTGGCCACGTGCGTGCCCGCTCGGCTGGCAAAAACCTGTAATTACCGAGAAGCCGGTTCTGAACCGCTTGTCGTCGTAGGAAGATACGTCAATACACCCTGGCAGTAGATCCAGGCACGGTTTTGAGAGGGAGGAGCGCTTATGCCACGTATCGTCGTGGACGACCGCTACTGCAAAGGCTGCGGTCTCTGCGTGGACGCATGCCCGCGCGGCATCATCGAGCTCGACGCTTCCCGCATCACCGCCAAGGGCTACCATCCGGCGCACATCGCCGAGGGGTCCGAGTCCAAATGCACGGCGTGCGGCACCTGCTATCTCATGTGCCCCGACGTCGCGATCACGGTGGTGAGGTAGCATGGCAAACGAGCAGAGCACTTCGAAGAAAGTCCTGATGAAGGGCAACGAGGCCCTCGCCGAGAGCGCCATCCGCGCCGGGTGCCGCTTCTTCTTCGGCTACCCCATCACCCCGCAGACCGAGCTGGCCGCCTACATGAGCAAGCGCATGCCCAAGGTCGGCGGAACTTACCTGCAGGCCGAGAGCGAGATCGCGGCCATCAACATGGTGTACGGCGCCGCCGCGGCGGGCGCGCGCGCCATGACGTCGAGCTCGAGCCCGGGCGTCTCCCTCAAGGGCGAGGGCGTGAGCTACATCGCCGGCGCCGACCTGCCGGCGGTCATCATCAACGTGCAGCGCGGCGGCCCCGGCCTCGGCGGCATCCAGCCCTCGCAGTCCGACTACTGGCAGGCCACGCGCGCCCTAGGCCACGGCGACTTCTTCATGACCGTGTTCGCCCCGAGCACGGTGCAGGAGATGGCCGACCTGGTCTACGACGCCTTCGACGTGGCCGACAAGTACCGCACGCCCGTCATGATCCTCGCCGACGGCATGCTCGGCCAGATGATGGAGCCCGTGGTGCTGCCCGAGCCGCGCGACCCGAGCGACCTGCCCGAAAAGCCCTGGGCGACAACCGGCCACCACGGCAAGCGCCCGCACAACATCGCCAACTCGCTCTACCTCACGCCCAACAAGCTCGAGGAGCTCAACGTCGAGCGCTTCAAGCGCTACGACGTCATCAAGGCCAACGAGCAGCGCGCCGAGAGCTTCATGGCCGACGACGCCGACATCGTGATCGTCTCTTTCGGCGCCACCGCGCGCATCTCGCACAGCGCCGTGGTCGCCGCGCGCGCCAAGGGCCTCAAGGTCGGCCTCGTACGCCCCGTCACGCTGTGGCCCTTCCCGGTGGACGAGATCGCCAAGACCTTCGGCACCGCCAAGGCGTACCTGTCGGTCGAGATGAACATGGGCCAGATGGTCGACGACGTGCGCCTCGCCGTGAATGGCCGGGCTCCTGTGGAGTTCTGCGGACGCACCGGCGGCATCATCCCCACCCCCACCGAGGTGCTCGCCAAGATCGAGGCCATGGCCTCGGAGCTGGGCATCTCCTGCGACGGCTGCACGAAGGCAGGTGAATAGCATGCACGACTACACCCAGGACGTCCAGCTCGCCGAGGGCGAGAAGATCGTCAAGACCCGCCCGAGCGCGCTCGAGCCCGTGCAGTTCTCCTACTGCCCCGGCTGCCCGCACGGCATCGTGAACCGCCTGGTGGCCGAGGTCATCGACGAGCTCGGCATCGAGGGCAGCACCGTGGGCATCGCCCCGGTCGGCTGCTCGGTGACGTGCTACGACTTCTTCGGCTGCGACATGATCGAGGCCGCCCACGGGCGTGCACCGGCAGTCGCCACCGCCGTGAAGCGCGTGCACCCGGAGAACGTGGTCTTTTCCTACCAGGGCGACGGCGACCTCGCATCGATCGGCATGGCCGAGACCGTGCACGCCGCGACCCGTGGCGAGAAGATCACCGTCATCTTCATCAACAACGCCATCTACGGCATGACCGGCGGGCAGATGGCCCCCACGAGCCTGCCCAACCAGGTCACGCAGACCTCGCCGTACGGCCGCGACGTGGACACGGCAGGCTACCCCATCCGCGTGTGCGAGCTCTTGAGCACGCTCGACGGCGTGGCCTATGCGGAGCGCGTGACCGTGGACAGCCCGCGCAACATCATGAAGGCCAAAAAGGCCATCAAGAAGGCGTTCGAGTACCAGATCGAGGGCGTGGGCTACACCATCGTCGAGGTCGTGTCGACCTGCCCCACCAACTGGGGCTTCACGCCGCAGAAGGCCTTTGAGTGGATGCGCGAGAACATGCTCCCCTACTATCCGCTCGGCGTGTACCGCGACGTGAAGGCCGACGGCTTTGCCAACATCGGCGAGGCGGCGCGCGACCGTGCCAAAGACTGCCCCATCGCCAACCCCGCCCCTGCGAACGGCGCGAAGGGAGGCAACTAACATGGCTTCCATCAAGATCGTGCTCGCCGGGTTCGGCGGCCAGGGCGTGCTGTTCGCCGGCAAGCTCATCGCCAACACGGCGCTCATCGAGGACCGCGAGGTGTCGTGGCTGCCGAGCTACGGCCCCGAGATGCGCGGCGGCACCGCTAACTGCTCGGTGACGCTGTCCGACGAGCCCATCGGCTCGCCCCTCGTGCTCGACCCCGACGCCCTCATCGCCATGAACCAGCCTTCGCTCGACAAGTTCGTCGACAGCGTGGTGCCCGGCGGCCTCATCATCGCCGACGCCACCATGGTGCCCAACATCCCCGCGGCCGACCAGGTGGCCGAGGGCGTGCGCGTGTTCGCCGTGCCAGCCACCGCCATGGCCGAGGAGAACGGCCTCAAGGGCCTGGCCAACATCATCTTGGCCGGCAAGCTCTGGGCCGAGACCAAGTTCTGCTCGCGCGAGGCGCTCGACCAGGCGCTCGAGGCCTGCGTGCCCCCGCGCAAGGCGCACCTGCTCGAGCCGAACAAGAAGGCGCTGCAGATGGGAATCGACGCGTAGGGACGCGACGCGCGTAGCGACCGCCGGCGCCGGACTGCCTGCGCTCGGCGGCCGCCCGCGCCGCCTGTGCGGCAAGACTCGCGCAGTAAGCCCCGCGCAGGCAAGAGCGCAGCGCAGGGGACGCGCGACGCGGCAAACGCGGGCAAGGCAAAGGAAACGCCCCGTCGCACCGGGAAAACCGGCCGCGGCGGGGCGTTTCGCGCTGGAAGGGCAAGCCGACGGCACGCAAAGTGCCGGGCGGGGCACGCAAAGTGCCGGGCGGGGGCGCGCGAAACGCCGCAGCGCCCAGCGGGGCACGCGACACGCTAGGCCGGCGGTACGCGAAATGCCACACAAGCAACCGAAAAATGCCGAGCGGCGGCTTATGGTTCGCATTTTTATATCAATAATGTAATACTTTTATGAAAAGATTCTAATTATCGCCCATCTTTTCGAGAAATGCGGTCGGTGGAGACGGCACCGGGATCCCCTCAAGCACACCTCACGGCAGCAACCTGGGATTTTCCCGGGCAGGACATGGCGCAGTTTCAGATTGGCACTCACATGAACGGTTTTTGGCCACGGGGCAACCGCGTTTCGTCCCATTATGGGCGTTATTTTCTTTCTTGATTAACTTGGTCGAGTAATTTGGGTTCCCGGCCCCCACGCATTCCGGCCATCCAAACAGTCGTCCGACCTCGCAACCCGCAGGGTATGCGGCGGGGGCGCCCGTCTTTGTCGCGAACGCCCCCGCCCGTCTTTACCTTGTGCGCTTTACCCTGCGCGCCGATCTACTCGGCGGCACCCGCCGCGAGCGGACTTGCGCTCGGGCCCGGCAGGTTCGGGTCGCTCAGCACGATCGAGTGGATGATGTCGCGGCGGCTCAGCGTGCCCACGAGCCTGCCCGCGCCGTCGACCACGGGCATCTTCTTGATGTGGCGGTCGGACATGGCGCGGATGGCGCGGTCGAGCGGCATGCCGGCCTCGACCGACACCACGTGCTTGGTGGCCACGCGCATGACGTCGAGCGCGAGCAGGTCGTCGAGGCGATAGCGAAACTCGCCGCTGTCGTAGAAGTTGAGCAGGTTGAGCTTGGGGTCGAAGATCGACGCCTCGTGGCGGCCCAGATAGTCGGCGATGTCGCCGTCGGAGATGAAGCCCACGACCCTGCGCTCGCCGTCCACCACGGGCACGCCGCTCGTCTGGAACCTGTCGAGCATCTGCACGACCTCGTTCATGGTGGCGTCGGCGCTCACGTAGTACGGCTCGGCGTTCATCACGGCGGAAACCAGCGGCACGCCCGGGGCGTCGAGCTGAGCGGCGGCACGCACGGCATCGGCG
>DBEYOB010000068.1:0-38086 GCA_048173955.1 Coriobacteriales bacterium | reverse complement strand
CAGCAGGCCGGAGGCTCACGCTTCCGGCCTGTTTTCGTTTGAGAACCCCACGGAAGAGGAGAAGCCGCATGGGCGACGTGCTGCAGTCGATCGGCTCCACACTGGTCGGCTCCCTGTCCTTCATCACCGAAGACGAGAGCGGCAACCTGCTCGTCTTCGGCCGCTATCCCGAGGCCCTCGCCATCCAGGCAGCCTACTTCCTGATCGTCGCCCTCGTCGTCCAACACGCCCTCGGCAAGCTCATCCGCAAGCTCCTTGCCAACGTTGGCAGCCTGCCCACCGCCACGATCATCGTGAACATCATGCGCGCCGTGGTGTGGTCGCTGGCGCTCATCTGCGTGCTCGAGCCGGTGTTCGGCGTCAAGCCGACGGCGTTCGTGACCGCGCTGGGCGTCGGATCGGTCGTCATCTCGCTCGGCCTCAAGGACACCGTCTCCAACGCGTTCGGCGGTCTCGCCCTCATGGTGGGGCGCGTCGTGCAGCCCGGCGACTACGTCACCGTCTCCGGCGTCACGGGGACCGTCGTCGACGTCACGATGCGCCACACCGTCGTCGAGAACCGCCTCGACGAGCGCGTCGTCATCCCCAACTCGGTGCTCAACACCACCTCGATCCAGCGCCTGCCCGCATCGAGCGAGTCCATGGGGACGTTCGAGTTCACGATGGAGGCGGGGTACGACCCCGACGTCGTTGCGGCCGACATGGTCGCGGCCATCAAGGCCGCCGGTGCCGAGGTCTTGCGCGAGGACATGGAGCCCAAGGTGATGTTCGACAGCGTCACCCCCTACGGCGTCAAGGGGCAGGTGTTCTTCTACGTGAAGGAGGGCGTGCCCTTCGCCGGGGTGCGCGACACCCTCGTGCGCTCCGTCGCCCGCAAGGACTACTTCTCGCTGAGCGGCGCCCGCTCGCTGGCCGAGACGGGCGAGGGGGATGGCGAACGGTAGGCGGTAGGCGAGAGGTGCTGCGGGCGCAATCGAGCCTGGCGGCCGTCGGGGCGCAGGCACTGTCCGTTTGCCTGGGGGCTTCCGACGGAAATTCCCCCTTCCGTAGCAAATCCGCCGGGTGTGCACGGCCCCGCGCGGCCGTTTCGGGCCCCGCCGCCCCGCAGGGCTCCCTGTTCGCCAGCGTTTTCGCAGGTAGCTACTCGGATAGAATGCGACCGCGCCCCCAGCTTCCGGCCGATGGGCGCGCATACCCGACCGATTTGCTACGCGTGCCCGGATTTTGGTCGGAGACGTCGCCGGCGAACGGGTTTTCGTCTGGGGGCCGTCCCGCCGGCGCGGGTGCGCTGCGGCGCCGTGGTATCCTTACGCGCGGCGAACCCGGCGCCCGGGGTGCCGCGGACCCCGTCCCGTCCGCGCGTCCCGGGTGCCCGCATATCCCAAGGAGGCACACTTTGCCAGCCAACCACGACGACGCTGCGCAGCCGCGGCTTTTCGACGAGCACGGCAATCCCGCATCTGAGGCGCCCAAGTCGCCCGATGCGCCGTCCGCACGCGCCCGTGCGGCCGAGCTCAACCGCCTGCTCGATTACCACGCCTACCGCTACTACGCGCTCGACGACCCCGAGATAACCGACGCCGCGTTCGACGCCCTGGTGCGCGAGCTGCGCGCCCTCGAGGCGGCCTATCCCGAGCTCGCGACGCCCGAGAGCTACACGCAGCGCGTGGGCGGCTACGTGGCGAGCCAGTTCGCGAGCGTGCGCCACGCCGCACGCATGTACTCCATCGACGACGTCATGAACCTCGACGAGCTCGACGAATGGCTCGAGCGCGTCGAGCGCGAGGTGGGGGAGGCGCCGGCCTACGTCTGCGAGCTCAAGATCGACGGCCTGGGCATCGCCTTGACCTACCGCGACGGCGTGCTCGTGCGGGCGGCGACCCGCGGCGACGGCGTCATGGGCGAGGACGTCACCCTCAACGTGCGCACCATCCGCGACGTGCCTGCGACCCTGCCGCCCGCCGCGCTCGAGCACGTGCGCTCGGCGTCGGGGACGATCGAGGTGCGCGGCGAGGTCTACATGCCCAAGAGCTCGTTCGTGCGCCTCAACGAGCAGAACGACGAGGCCGGCCGGCAACCGTTCGCCAACCCGCGCAACGCCGCCGCCGGCTCCCTGCGCCAAAAGGACCCCAAAGTCACCGCGGGGCGCGACCTCGAGACGTTCATGTACGCGCTCGCCGACATGGACTCGACCGACCGCACGACCCAGTGGGACTTCCTCGCCTGGCTGCGCGAGGCGGGCTTCCATGTGAACCCCAACGTCAAGCGCTGCACGGGCGCGCACGAGGTGCACGCGTTCTGCGAGGAAGCCCTCGGCAAGCGCGACGGCCTGCCGTACGACATCGACGGCGTGGTGGTGAAGGTCGACTCCTTCGCCCTCCAGCACGACCTCGGTTTCACCGCGCGCGCCCCGCGCTTCTTCACCGCCTTCAAGTTCCCGCCCGAGGAGAGGCAGACCGTCCTGCGCAACATCGCGATCCAGGTCGGCCGCACCGGCGTGCTCACCCCCGTGGCCGAGTTCGACCCCGTGGTGGTCGCCGGCTCCACCATCGCGCGCGCGACGCTGCACAACGTCGACGAGATTCACCGCAAGGACGTCCGCGTGGGCGACACGGTGGTGGTCCACAAGGCGGGCGACGTCATCCCCGAGGTTGTGGGGCCCGTCCTTTCGCTCAGACCCGCCGACGCCGCGCCGTTCGAGATGCCCGCGCACTGCCCGAGCTGCGGCAGCGCCGTGGTGCACGAGGACGGCGAGGTCGCCTACCGCTGCGTGAGCATCGACTGCCCCGCCCAGGCCTCCGAGCGCCTCATGCACTGGGTGAGCCGCCCGGTCATGGACATCGAGCTCGTGGGGGAGAAGCTCGTGGCCGCGCTGCTCGACGCCGGCCTGGTGCGCGACGCGGCCGACTTCTACGGGCTCACGGTGGAGCAGGTGGCGTCGCTTCCCACGGGGAGGACCTACACCACGACTTCCAAGGGCCATGCGGCGGGCGACCCGGTACTCGTGGGGACGACGACGGCCGAGAAGGCCGTCGCCAACATCCAGGCATCGCGGGCCAAGCCGTTCTCGCGCGTGCTGTTCGGTCTGGGCATCCGCCACGTTGGCAAGACGGTCGCCGAGGCCCTCGCCCACGCGTTCGGGTCGCTTTCCGCCCTTGCCGCGGCGAGCGTCGAGCAGATCGCCTCGGTCGACGGCGTCGGGCCCGAGATCGCGCAGAGCGTGCACGACTTCCTGCGGATCCCCGAGAACCTCGCCGTCGTCGAGCGCCTGCGCGCGGCTGGCGTGCGCCTCGAGGAGGAGGTGCCTGCCCAGGCGCGCCCCCAGAACCTGGCCGGCCTCACGTTCGTGCTCACCGGCGCCCTCGAGCGCTGGACGCGCGAGGAGGCGGGCGAGCTGCTCAAGGAGCTCGGCGCCAAGGTCTCGGGCTCGGTGAGCAAGAAGACGAGCTACGTCGTGGCCGGCGAGGCCGCGGGTTCGAAGCTGGCCAAGGCGCGCGAGCTCGGCGTGGCGGTGCTCGGCGAGGACGACCTGGCGCAGATCCTCGAGAGCGGCATGCCGCCCGTGCCGTCCACTTTTGGCGTCTCGCAGTAAAAAAGTGGCTGCCCGACGCTGCGAACGGGCGCAAACTGGGGTACCCTACCGAACGTAAACCTTGAGCACCGAAACGAGGAGGTTGCTGACATGGCCGAGAACAGCAACGGCGGCCTTGACGTCAAAGGCCTGAAGGAGGAGAAGATCCCCGCCAACTTCAAGGGCGAGGGCCACGACGTCGCGTTCGACATCGACGGCATACCGGAAAAGCTGTACGTCGGCGACACGGCGTCGCTCGTCATGTTCGCCGCCTGCGAGAGCGGCTGCGACATGGTCGGCGACTCGGTCACGATCTTCGACTTCAACGAGAACGTCGTCGCGCAGGCGACGTTCGCCACGCAGGAAGGCGAGCTTGCGGTCAGCGAGCCCATGCCCATCAAGATGCCCATGGAGCCGGGGCAGTACCAGTACATCGTGCACTACGAGCCGCGCGAGCTTCCCCTGCCCGACGACGGCGGCCCCGCCTTCAAGAACCCCCACGAGGAGCGCGAGCTGTTGCTGGTGTTCACCGTCGAGGCCCACCATGTGTCCATTTCGACCTGGGGCGTCACCGCCCCCGTGTGGGTCGGCGCGCCGATCGAGGTCTGCGTCGGCGTGAACTGCGCGAGCGGGTGCAGCCTGGGCGGCCAGCGCGTCGAGGTCTACAACGAGAACAACGAGCTCATGTGTTCCGGCACCCTGCACGAGCCCGAGGCCCCGCGCACCACGCTGTGGTGGGACAAGCTCACCACCACCGCGCCCACCGAGGCCAAGCTGCACCGCTGGGAGGCGCGGTTCTGCCCCCAGGGGCTCGACGTCCCCCACGAGGAGGCGAAGCACAAGTTCTCGTTCGTCGCCCGCATCCCCCCGGAGCGCAACTTCAAGATCACCGTCATCGACGACAAGACGGGCAAGCCCCAGCGCAGCGCCCGCGTCGAGATCAAGCCCTCCGACGGCAGCGGCAAGGCTCAGTTCGCGAGCACGGGTGCGGACGGCTGCGCGACCATCGGCGCCGCCAAGGGCACGTTCAACCTCAAGGTGACCGCCCCGAGCAGGCGCGCCTTCACCGAGACGATCGACCTCACCGAGCACGACCTCGAGGTCGAGGTGCACGTTCAGGCGAGCGCCGCCGGCGCGGCGGACCCCATCCCGATGAAGGTCATCTCGCCCGCTCCCGCCGAGCCTGCGGAGCAGCCGACCGCGGCGGAGACGGGCGCCGCGGAGGCGCCGGGTTCCGAGGCGTAGGGAAAACGCCCGCACCGGCGCCGGCTCCGACCGGGTTTTCGGAATCGGGCCGCTTCGAACCGCGGGGACCCGACCGTGCGGCGCGGTCGGGGCCCCGCGGTCTTTTTGATGACGAGGCGCCGCACTTTACGGCCGACGGGAGGGGGCGGCCTCGTTCCACAGGCGTTCCAGATAGCGGGCCACCCCGTCGTCGACGCCGGCGGGAGCCACGTCGTCCGCCGCCTCCATCGCCTGCGGCGCCGCGTTGCCCACGGCGACCCCGCGCCCGGCGGCGCGCAGCAGGGCGACGTCGTTCGCGTCGTCCCCGAAGGCGAGCGCGTCGGCCGCGCGCAACCCGAGGGCGTCGAGCAGCCGCAGGGCGCCGCACGCCTTGTCCACACCGGCGGGCAGGACCTCGACCATGCTCCCGCTCGTGGAGCGGATCACGGTGAGCTCCGGAAAGCGGTTCCGCAGGCGGTCCGCCAGCGCCGCACCCGCGGGAATGTCGTACGTGCAGTTGCAGAACAGCTTGTTGGGGAGCCGGCCGGCGCCGAGCAAGGCGTCGAGGTCGGCCTCGCGGGGCTCGCTGCGCACGATCGACGCCTCGCGCACCACCGCGGGGTGCGCGGCGTCCGCGACGAACCAGTCGAGCCCGCTGAAATAGCAGGGCTCGAACTGGGGGAACTCGCCGCGGACCACGGCGAGCACCCCGGCCGCCTCGCCCGCCTCCAGGCACGTCGAGGCGACCGTCGCGTCGTCGGGGTCGAGGACGAGCGCGCCGCTGTAGCAGACGGCGTGCACCGCGACGCCGAGCTCCCTGCGGACCTCGGCGATGCCGCCCGGCATGCGGCCCGTCACGAGCGCGAAGGCGACGCCGGATGCGCAGAGGCGCCGGACCGCGCCGGCCGTGCGCGGCGACACCCTGCGCCCGGCGTCGAGCAGGGTCCCGTCGATGTCGGAGAGCACGACTTTGAAGGGAAACGGCGCGCCGGAGGGGGCCGCGCCGGCCGCGCGCGTCACGACACCGCCCCGCCGCGCGCGTCGAGCATGTCGATCATCTGCTGGCGGTCGTGCACGTCGAGCTTCTTGTAGATGTGCGCGAGGTGGGTGTTCACCGTGCCCACCGATATGCCAAGCTCCTCGTGGATCCGCTGGGTGGAGCGGCCCCTCGCCGCAAGCTCGAACACCGCGGTCTCCTTTGCCGTGAGGCCGTGGGCGCGCGCCACGTCCTCGACGCGCAGCCTGAACCGCCGGGGCGTCTGGGGGCGCTCGTCCTCCTCGTCGAGCACGACGGCGATGGTCCGCTCGTCGGAGATGCACATGAACGACACGAAGACGAGGCAGGCGCAGATGAGCGCGAGCAGCCCCTGCATGCGGTGGTCGAGCTCGAAGAACGAGCTCAGGACGCTTCCCGCGAACGTCCCGGCGAGGCAGCCGGCGTACGAGACCGCGAGCCCCAGGCCGAACAGCGTGCAGGTGGCGATGCGGTAGGCGCGGGCCGATTTGGCGAAGTAGATCCACACGAGCAGGCTCATGATGCAGTAGCACGTCAGCGGCGGGATGTCGGCCGCGAGCGAAAGCCCGTACACGATGGGGGAGAGCAGCATCAGGAAGCCGAGCGCGAGCATCGCCGTGCGGGTGACCCTGCGGACCATGCCGGCCCTGCCGCCGAACACCCACGTCGACGACACGATGCAGCAGGCGACGATCATGGAGGCGAGGAAGAGCCAGCGGTAGGTCTCGGACTGCGCGGCGGGGTCGACCTCGAGGAACAGGGCGCGCACCGCTCCCTCGGCGAACGCGAGCAGGCACACCGAGAGCAGGGCGCGCCTGAACGCCGGGAACGCCTCGCTCGCCGGGTGCGCGTCCCGGTCCGCGGCGCGCTCGGCGAGCGGGACGCGCGCTAACAGCAGCGCGAGGCTGACCAGGGGGAGCAGGGACGTGAGCGCCACGCCCGCGCCGCTCGGCAGATAGAGCGTGACGACGAACAGGAGCGCGCCGACCACGAAGGACGCGACCAGGCAGGCGGCGGTCCGGTCGTCGTCGCCCGCGACGAAGCGCGCCGCCCAGCCCAGTGACAGCACGGCCACGGCGCAGCCCGCGAGCGTCGAGGTGATGGAGCACCACGGCTGCATGAACAGGCCGCGCTCGACGAGGGTGAGCACGAGCGTGCTGGCGCAGAGCACCGCCGCCGCGACGGCCTCGTGGACGCGCTGGGACGCGAGCGGGTGCGCGGGGCCGGACGGGGAGCCTCCGTCGGGGCGGAGCCGGCGCCACAGCAGGGCGCAGGCGAGGTAGCCTGCGATCATCCCGCAGCAGGCGAACGAATAGGTGCTGTTGAGGTGCTCGATGCTGTTGCGCGTCGAGAAGTGGATGAGGCGGCTGAAGAAGACGACATACGTCCACGCCATGATGCAGCCGAACCCGACGGCCCGCAGGGTGTCGTCCGCGCAGGCGATCCTGCCGGCTGCCGCCTTTTTCACCATCGAGCCCATCGCGCCCCTTTCCCCGACTTGACCGTCACCGTTATACCGCACGGGAAGGAAAAGATAAACACGTCGGGCACCCAAATCGACCGGGCTCTTGACCGATGCCGTCTACCAGGGACGATTGCCACTCATAAACTTTCTATGATGCGCCTCTGCAAAATCTCGGATGCCGTTCTCACATATATGGAGCAAATGTGTGCATAGTATAGGGATGCAGAGCCGCGCGAGGCGCAACGCCCCGTGCGGCGGCGAGGCAAAGGAGAAGGAAAGAGGAGGATACATGGAAAGCATGCCCACCATCAGCAGGCGCAGCTTCCTGGCCGCAGGCGCCGCGCTCGGTACCATGGCCGCGATGAGCGGCGCTTTGGGCGCATCGTGGCTGAGGGAAGACAAGGCGCTTGCCGAAGAGGCCGAGGCGGCCGAGGACGAGGTCGTCGTCAAGCACATGTTCTGCCAGATGTGCGGCCCCGCCAAGACGGCCTGCTCGACGCTGTGCTACATCAAGAACGGCCGCTGGACCAACGTCGAGGGCAACCCCGACGCGGGCAACAACTGGGGCCGCGGCAGCCGTTCGCTGTGCCCCAAGGGCAACTCCGCCATGGCCATCATGTACTCGCCCACGCGCCTGCAGTACCCCATGCGCCGCGTCGGCGAGAAGGGCGAGGGCAAGTTCGAGCGCATCACCTGGGACGAGGCCCTCGACGAGATCGCGGCCAAGCTGCTCGAGCAGAAGGAGCAGTACGGCGCCAAGAGCTACGGCGTCCTGTCGCCGCAGGCCTATTCGGTCCTCATGACCATCGGCCGCCGCTTCCTGAACGTCCACGGCTCGCCGAACTACATGCACTCGGCCATCTGCAACTCCCAGCGCATGTTCTCCAACCTGGTCACCCTGGGCGGTAAGAACCACATGGGCTGCAACAAGACCATGCCCGGCCAGATCGACAAGACCAAGCTCCTCGTGAACTGGGGCTACAACTCCGAGAACTCGGCCATCAACCAGGGCGACCCCTGCAAGCGCCTCGACGCCATCGAGAACGGCATGCAGGTCATCGACATCCGCCCGATGCGCGACGGCCTGGGCACCCACGCCGACATCTGGGTTCCCATCCGCCCCGGCACCGACTGCGCGCTGGCGATGTGCATCCTCAACTACATCGTCGCCAACGACCTCTACGACCACGACTTCGTCGAGAACTGGTGCAACGGCTTCGACGAGATGGCCGCGGCCGTGGCCGACTGCACGCCCGAATGGGCCAGCGAGATCACCGGCGTCCCCGTGGAGCAGATCGAGCAGATCGCCGAGATGATGGGCACCGTCAAGCCCATGGCCATCAACTGCGGCAACGGCATCGGCGACCAGCAGAACGACGGTCACTGGGCCCAGGCTTGCATCGACCTCATCGAGGCCATCACCGGCAACATTGACATCGCCGGCGGCGCCGGTGCGGCAATGGTCATGCCGCCCGCGCTCATCACCACCAAGGGCATCGACAAGCTCTCCGACCGCCTGCCCCTCACCGAGGAGGACGAGGCCAACGGCTACATGGCCGGCGTGAGCGACCTCGTCGGTCCCGAGACCCCGCGCTGGTTCCAGACCATGGTCACCCAGGAGTCCGGCCCCACCACCGCCTACAACAAGGGCATCCAGAGCATCCTCACCGGGGAGCCCTACCCGCTGCGCTTCATCCTCGGCCAGTGCTCCAACCCGCTCACGGCGACCCGCCAGCCCAAGACCGTGGTCGAGGCCCTCAAGAAGCTCGACTACTACGTGGTCATGGACACCCAGTGGAACAGCTCCTGCGACTACGCCGACATCGTCCTGCCCGCCTGCGTGCATTACGAGCTGAGCGAGCAGTTCGCCACCAAGAACATGGCCGACGGCACGTGGATCGGCATGAACCAGGCCATCCAGGAACCCTTGGGCGAGTCGATGAGCGACTGGCAGTTCTACTGCAAGCTCGCCGACCGCATGGGCTACGGCGACGACTTCTGGGGCGGCGACTTCGACGAGTGCCTGCGCGAGCAGCTTGCCGACTCCGGCTTCACCCTGGAGGAGCTGCGCGAGAAGGGCTCGATCTTCGTAGAGCGCACCGACGGCGCCACTCCCACCGAGCCTGAGTATCAGCGCTACGCCGAGCTCTTCGCCGAGCTCCCCAACGGCAAGGTCCAGTGCTACAACGAGTGGATCGGCAACAAGCCCAACTGCCAGGAGAACGGTGAGATCTCGCCGGTGCCCGTGTACAATGGCCCCGCCGAGTCCATCGCCGGCACCCCCGACATCGCCGCCGAGTACCCGCTCGTGTTCTCCGACGTTCACGCCTACCGCCTGTGCAACCACAGCTACTACGTGAACGTGCCCTACCTGCGCGAGCTGCAGCCCGAGCCCTGGGTCAAGATCAACCCCGCCACCGCCGAGAAGTACGGCATCGCCGACGGCGACTGGGTCAAGGTCGAAAGCCCCCACGGCTGGGTGAAGCTGGTGGCGCGCTACTTCGAGTGCATCGCTCCCGACGTGCTCATGAGCCGCCGCGGCTGGTGGCAGGACTGCCCCGAGCTCGGCCTGCCCGGCTACGGCTACGAGGACGGCGGCTCGGAGGTCAACGTGCTCTACGACGACACGATCGACAACTACGACCCGTTCAACTCCGCCATGGCGAAGCAGACGCTCGTAAAGATCAGCAAGCTTGACGAGTCCGAGATCCCTGAGGGTGTCATCTACAGCGCCCCTGAGGCCGAGTAGCCCAAGGAGGTTCCAGAAACCATGAGCAACCAATACGCCTTCTACGTCGACACCACGCGCTGCATCAAGTGCTGGGCGTGCCAGGTGACCTGCAAGCAGTGGAACGGCATCGAGGCCGGAACCACCGCCCGCCGCACCGTCCAGGAGATCGTGACGGGCACCTTCCCCGACGCCAACCGCCAGTTCATCTCCACCGCCTGCAGCCACTGCGAGAACCCCGCGTGCGTCGATATGTGCCCCACCGGCTCCATCACCAAGCGCGAGGAGGACGGGCTCGTCGTCGTCAACAAGGAGACCTGCATCGGCTGCCAGACGTGCGCCACGGCGTGCCCGTTCGGCATCCCGCAGTACTCGCCCGCGGACGGCAAGATGGACAAGTGCGACGGGTGCCTCACCTGCGGCCGCACGCCCGAGGACGAGCCGCACTGCGTCGCCTCCTGCCCCACCAAGGCGCTCCACTTCGGCCCGATCGAGGAGATGGAGGCCCTTGCGGCCGAGAAGGGCGGCGCGCGCCTGGAGGGCGAGACCAACCCCTGCACGTTCATCGCCTAACGGCGACCGCACCTTGCGGGCGCGCCGCGCAACGGCTACGCTTCGCATACGCGCCGTAACCTCGGCGTGACGACATCAGACGGGCGGCCGGGTCGCGTCTCGATCCGGTCGCCCGCACGCTTGAAGGGACCATTCCATGGACGACCAGCTCAAGGAATTCGAACGCGACCTGCGCGAGCGCGCCCTGACCTACTCCTTTTTGGCGCGCATGCTGTCCGACGAGGAGGTGGGCGTCGACTTCCTCCGCCAGCTTTCCGCCGAGGTCCCGTCGACCGGCACCGAACTCGACGCGTTCGCCGCGTCGCTGTCCGCGGCCGACCTCGACGCCGTGAGGCGCGAGCTTGCCGCCGACCACTCCTCGTGCCTGCTCGGCATGTCGGCCCACCCGGTCTCGCCCTTCGAGAGCGTCCACACGAGCGACAAGCAGCTCATGATGCAGGACTCCCGCGACGAGGTCGTCCACGCCTACGCGCAGTCGGGCTTCGCCAAGGCGGGGGAGTACCACGTCCCCGAGGACCACGTCTCGCTCGAGCTCGACTTCATGGCGGGCCTCGGCATGCGGGCCGCGAACGCGGTCGCCGAGGTGCTGGGGGGCTCCCTGGACGACGCGGACGCCGCCGCGCGCATCGCGGACGCGGAGCGCGACACGAACGCCCAGCTCGACTTCCTCGAGAAGCACCTGCTCGTCTGGGTGCCCGGGTTCTGCGACGAGCTCGAGAAGCGGGCGGCCACCCCCCTCTACCGCGGCGCGGCCCAGATGCTGCGCGCCTTCCTCGACCAGGAGCGCGCCTACCTCGAGCAGCTGAACGCCGCTCAGACCGCGGGCGCGCCCGCGGCCGAGTAGTCCCAGACGGACGGCTCGGGCACCAGGTCCCGCAGGTCGCCGACGGTGAGCGGGCCGTCGGGGGAGCATGCGAGGTGGTCGGCGGCGAGCGCGTCGGTGTAGTCCTCGAGGAAGTACGCCGCCACCGACCCGTCCTGCCCGAGATGGCAGACGGTCGGCTCGAGCGCGTGCGACGCGATGCGCGTCTCGGCGGCCCCGTCGGCCCCGACGCGCTTCTCGAGCACGAGGCGCGCGGCGCCGCCGAGGGCGCATGCGGGGTCGGTCTGCCCCGAGACGAGGTTTCCGAGCCCCCAGAAGACGGCTCCCTCCGCGCCCGACGCCGCCCTCAGCGTCCCGTAGGGCCCGAGCACGTGCGTGTGCGAGCATACGACCGCCGCCGCGCCCGCCTCGACCAGCTGTCGCGCGAGGGCGGTCTGGCGAGCCGTCGGCTCGGGGTCGTACTCCTCTCCGATATGCAGGAAGCACACGACGATGTCGGCCTCGGACCCGGCGCGCATGACGGCCGCGAGCAGGCCCTTCGCGTCGGCGTCGTCTTCGACCAGGTCGATGCGAAACGCCGAGTCTTCGGAAAGATCGCGCCCGTTCAGGCCGTAGGTGCAGTCGAAGATCGCCAAACGGATGCCGTTCGCGTCGCACAGCGCGGGGCAGGGGCCCCTCCGCTGCCCAAAAGCGCGCCGCACCCCGACCACCTCGACTGCGGGATGGTGCTCCTCCCAGTACGAAAGGGTGTCCTCGAGGCCGCGCTCCCCCTGGTCGTTCGCATGGTTGGTGGCGGACAGCACGGCTCCGAAGCCCGCCTGCGCAAGCGCGTCGGCCATCGACGCGGGTGTGGCGAAGACCTGGTAGGAGCTGCGCAGGGCGGCGTTTTTCACGAGCGGCGTCTCCTGGACGACAAGGGCGAGGTCGACGGCCGAGACCCGCTCGCGTATATGCGCGAAAAGCGGCGAGAAGTCGTAGGACCGCGACGAGGGGTCGTACGCCCCCTCGTAGATGTTCGCGTGGGCGATGTTGTCGCCGAACGCCAGCAGCTCGGCCCGCGCCAGCACGCGTCCGGGCTCGGGATCCCGGTCGACGAGCGCAAGGCCCCACCCCTGCCATTCCCACAGGGTGATGCGGCCGTCGGTGCCCACGATGACGAACGTCCTGCCGTCCACGAGCGAGACGGACGCCCCCTCAACCGGTAGCTCCGACGACATCCAGACCGGATGCAGCAGCCCGTCGCGCCAACGGTAGATGAAGATGTGCTGGCTGTACCCCTCGTCGTCCTCCTCGACCCAAAACGGGCGGGCGTCGCCGTAGCTTCCACGCTTCCACACCACGAGGGCGACCTCGGGCAGGCCGTCGCCGTCGATGTCGCCGACCAGGACGTCGGAGACCGACCACTCTTCGGGGGTTTCGAGCAGGACCGCCGTGCCGTCGGTCGCAACGGCGCGGCGGTCCACCAGCACGACGAGCTCGTCGGCGCCGTCGGCGTCGAGGTCAGCCGCGACGGCCACCTCGCGCCAGACGACCCAGCCGGGAACGGCGCCACCACCGGCGTACGCCCTGCTCGGCAGGAAGGCGCTTCTGGCGAGGGCGGCCGCGGCGGAACAGGCTGTCGCGGCCGCCCGACGCAGGGCAGCACGCCGGGTCAGAACGCCCGGTCCGGCTGCACGGCTGTCGTCGGCCCGTCCCATGCGCGCCGCGGTGCGGCTATCCCCAGACCTGCTGGGAGGTCAGCATGACGGGGCTCGACCAGGCGACGGGCGTGGGCTGCTGGGCGGGGTCGTAGATGTAGGTGCCGTCCTCGAGTGCGGCGATGCCGAGCATCTGGCGCCACGTGTGGTCGGTCAGGCGCTGGTCGATGGGCTGTTCGAACTGGTAGAAGGAGAAGGCCGCGCCCGAGGCGACGCGCAGGACGCCTTCGACCGGGACGATCGCGTAGACGGTGGACAGGTTCGTGCCGATCTGGAGCACGAGGCCGTTGGGGTCGGTCGCGATGTCGGTCACGATGGCGGAGGGGAAGTCGCGCGTCGTGAACATGTCGTCCTCGGCGTCGTCCTTGCAGACCTCCTGCCAGAAATGCTCGAGCTGGGCGCCGTAGGCGCGGATGAGGTCGAACTCCTCGGCGGTGGGCACCTCGTTGCGGAGCTCTTTGCGCGCGATCGTCTCAAGCTGGGTGGAAAGCTGCTGGAGGATCGTGAGGTTGGACGCGTCTGCCTCGCCGAGCAGGCCGAGCGACGACAGGCCCTTCGACGTCGCGTCCACCAGGGCGGCGAGCCTGCCGAAGAACTCGGGCTCAGGTTCGACGTAGCCGCGGTCGTCGCGCTCCTCAAGCGGGCCCCCTCCCGCCTCGGCCATGACCTGCTTGGCGTAGAGCACGGTGTCGTGCTTGAGCTCGGCGTAGCTGCCCGCAAAGGCGACGAGGTTGCGGCGCGCCCACGCCTCGCCCTGCGCGAACGGCGGGTAGCCCTCGCCCTTGACGGTGAGCAGCGGGCGCAGCATGGCGAGCCACTGGGCGGCCAGGCTTGCGGTCCACAGGTCGTCGGTGGCCTGGTCGATGCCGGCGCGCAGCGACTCCATCTTCTCGGTGTAGCCGGCGAAGCCCGTGGCGCCCTGCTCGTCGAGGATCGCGAGGGCGACGTCGCTGCCGAAGGCCGCCGGCACGTCGAGCGCGTCGGGGAGCAGACGCTGCTCGCCGGCGGCGTTCTCGGAAACCCGGTTGTATACCAGCTCCTGCATGATCGCGGCGTCGATGGAGAAGCGCTGCCCCATGAAGCGGAAGCCCTTGTTCTCCTCGAGGTGGTCGACGTCGGTGCCGACGTCCATGAGCGGGATGGAGTTGATGGCCGGCGCCGGGGTCTGGGCGACGAGCTCGAGGAACGCCTGCCAGCAGGCGTCGTTGCCCGGCAGGTCCGCGACGCCCGCCTGCGCCCCGTACGCCTGGTCGAAGAGCGGGCGGTACTCGTAGTACCCGCAGTCGTCGCTCGCCCCCGCGAAGAACGAGGTCACCGTGTAGATGGACGACCAGGACGCGAGGGGGTCGTCGCCGAGGGCGAGGGTGACGAGCAGCGCGCTGCGGACCATGTCCTCGACGTTCGCAGGGAAGTTCACGCCGCCGTACCACATCATGGCACGGAAATACGGTTCGAGCGCGGCGTCCCCGGCGTAATAGCCGCGCACGATGTACTGGCTGTAATCGGCGTCGGTCCCGGTGAGGGGGGAGGGGGAGATGCCCCCCGCAGCGCCGATGAGGGAAAGCTCGGCTGAGACCGTGTCGGCAACCTCCGCGGGGACCTGCGTCGACGCATCGAGCAGCGAGGCTCCGACTGCGAAGAAGGCGACGCAGCGCCGTGCGGCCGTCTCCCACTCGGTCCCGCGCAGCGCCTCGAGCTGGGCGCCTGCGACCGAAAGCATCGCGGCGCTCAGGGACGTCAGCGCGGGGGCGAGCCCGCTTCGCTCGATGCCGCGCTGGAGGTGCAGGAAGTACAGGTGGTAGGTGTGGGCGAGCGAGTCGACGGTCACGAGGTTCGGGAACAGGTTGTACCGGTTCATCTCGTAGACCTCGAAGAACTCGCCGCCGTAGCTCGAGGCGAGCATGAAGAAGCCGTTGGCGCGCAGCATCTCGAGCTCGACGTCGGCCAGGTAGGCGTCGGCGATGTTGATGACGTTCGAGAAGTCCGACGCGACCTCGTAGGCGGGCACCGCCGGGGTGCCCACCGGGTCGACCGCCTGAAGGTTCTGCAGAAGCGTCGGGCGGGCGCCGCCGCCCGAGGGCGCCGGCTGCGCGACCTGCGCGTCGCCGTCGGCGGAGGGGGCGTCCGCCGCGTCGGGCGACGCGGAAAGGCGCTTGATGATCGCGTCGATGCCCGCGGCGTGCGCGGCGGCGGGGGCGCAGGCGAGCGCGGCGCCGCCGGCGACCACCAACCCCCTGCGCGTGACGGGCTTGTCCAACAGGGTCCGGTGCGTGGTGCGCTCGCGTGCCATGGCGGCCTCCCGCTTCCGTCGGTTTACAGTTCGCGCCTAGTACACCATGCCCATGGCCTGGCGCACCTCGGCGAGGGTCTCCTCCGCGATCTTGTTGGCGACACGGTTGCCTTCGTGCAGGACGTCCTTCACGTAGTCGAGGTCGTTCTCGTAGCGCGCGCGGCGCTCGCGGATAGGCGCGAGGAAGCCGTTGACGCTCTCGGTCACATACTTCTTGAGCGCGCCGGCGCCCGCGTCGCCGATCTCGGCCGCGATGTCCTCCTCCGTGCGGCCGGTGCACAGCGCTGCCGTCGTCAAAAGCGCGCTCACGCCGGGGCGTCCCTCGCGGTCGAACGTGATGGCGCGCTCGGAGTCGGTGGGGGATTTCTTGATGCGCTTCGCGGTCTCCTCGGGCGTCATGCTCAGGCTGATGGCGTTGCCGTAGGACTTCGACATCTTGCGCCCGTCGAGGCCGGGAATCTCGATTGCGTCGGTGAGCAGGGCCTCCGGCTCGGGGAACACGCGCGCGTAGCGCTCGTTGAACCGGCGCGCGATGAGGCGGGTCACCTCGATGTGGGGGAGCTGGTCCTTGCCGACCGGCACCACGTTGCCCTTGCAGAACAGGATGTCGCAGGCCTGGTGGACGGGATAGGTGAGCAGAAGGCCGGTGAGGGCGTGGCCGGAAGCCTCCATCTCGGCTTTCACGGTGGGGTTGCGCTGGAGCTCGGCCTCGGTCACCAGCGAGAGGAACGGCAGCATGAGCTGGTTGCAGGCCGCGACCGCAGAATGGGTGTAGATGGGCGTCTTCGCCGGGTCGATGCCGCAGGCGAGGTAGTCCATCACCATGTTGTAGACGTTGTCCTGGATGTTGGCGGTCGTGTCGCGGTCGGTGATGACCTGGTAGTCGGCGATGAGCACCATGGTGTTCACGCCCAGCCCCTGCAGGCGCACTCGCTCACGGATGGTGCCGAAGTAGTGGCCCAGGTGGAGACGGCCGGTCGGGCGGTCACCCGTGAGCATCCGATAGCTTTGCGGGTTTCGCTCGAGGTCCGCCTTGATCTCGTTGCTGCGCTTGAGGCTCGCCTCGAAGCTCCCTTCGTTGGGCATGTGCCCTCCTCCTTGTACGTCTGTGGCCTGGCGCCCTCCGCGCTGCGCCGGGCCGTACCGTCGTGTGCACGCTCATCATACGGCAAACGGGGCTTTGACGCGCGTAATAATTGCATCTGGACAAATGTGATATCACTTTGCTATCATGATGATGTCGAATTGGCCCCCCGCGGAGAAGCCGCGGGCTGGAAGGGAAAGGATTGCGTCATGGCACATGCAAATACCTCGCAGGCGGCTCCGACCGTGGAGCGCCACGTTCGCTGCAAAAGCGGCTGGGCGATGCTGCTGTTGGTCGCGGTCCTGTTCATCGGCTCGATCGCCTGCTTCGTGGGCGCGGGGATCGGCTCGGAGTCACTGATGGCGGGTGGTGCCGTCGGGGCGCTCGTGGCGTGCGGCTGCGTCGCGCTCCTAGTGGCGTTGGTCCTCTCGTGCGGGTTCATGAGCATCCAGCCCAACACCGCACGCGTGCTCGTGCTCTTCGGCGACTACAAGGGGACCACGGTCGACCAAGGTCTGCGCTGGGCGAACCCCTTCTACACCAAGAAGAAGGTCTCCCTGCGCGCCCGCACCCTCAACGGGGAGCACCTCAAGGTCAACGACCGCCTCGGCAACCCGATCGAGATCGCGAACGTCACGGTGTGGCGCGTCGAGGACTCGGCCCGCGCGGTGTTCGACGTCGACGACTACGAGTCGTTCGTGGGCGCTCAGAGCGAGACGGCACTGCGCCACGTCGCAAGCCTCTACGCCTACGACCACATGGATGCGGACGACGAGGCGTCGACCGCGATCACGCTGCGCGGGAACATAGCCGAGGTCAGCGAGGTCCTCAAGCGCGAGCTCGGCGAACGCCTCTCGGTCGCGGGCGTGGTGGTCGACGACGCGCGCCTCACGCACCTCGCCTACGCCCCCGAGATCGCACAGGCCATGCTGCGCCGCCAGCAGGCGGAGGCCGTCATCGCGGCGCGCAGCAAGATCGTCCGCGGCGCGGTCGACATGGTGGAGATGGCGCTGTCCGAGCTCAACGAGAAGCACGTGGTCGACCTCGACGAGGAGCGCAAGGCCGCCATGGTCTCCAACCTGCTCGTCGTGCTGTGCGGCGAGTCCGAGGCGCAGCCGGTCCTCAACACCGGCACGCTCTACCAGTAGCGGGCGGCGGACCATGGCGCAGCGCAAGCAGTACCCCCTGCGCATCGACGCCGAGGTGTGGGAGGCGGTGCGCAGGTGGGCGGAGGACGACTTCCGCAGCGTGAACGCCCAGGTCGAGTGGATCCTTCGAGATGCCCTGCGCAGGGCGGGCCGCCTGGGGGAGCGCCGGGGAGACCTCGGTGTTCATGGCGAAACGGAAGAGACGTAGCACGTCCGCTTAACCCGGGACGTCACCCTTTGGTACAATGCCATCGAACATCCGTACGAAAGGGGAGCCATGAACAGCTTCGAGGAGGACCTCGAGCGCGCTGTCGCGTTTCACGGGCATCTCTGCGCAGGCCAGGTGATCGGCACGCGCATGGCCCGTCTGGCGCTGCGCTTCTTCGGAATCGACGATCCGGCATCCTACCGCGACCTGGTCGCCTTCGTCGAGTGCGACCGCTGCCTCGCGGACGCCGTCATAACGGTGGCGCGCTGCAACCTGGGCAGGCGCCGCCTCAAGTGGTTCGACTACGGCGTCATGTCGGCGACCTTCTACGACATGGCGTCGGGCCGGGCCATCCGCATCTCGCAGCCCCAGGGCAACCACTGCGGCCGCGGGGTCGACCCGGTCGCGTTTTTCGGCGCCATCCCCGACGACGCCCTGTTCGACGTCACCGAGGTCGAGCTGCCCGACCTGACCGAGGAGGACCTGCCGGGAAGCCACGGCCGCGGGGTCGCGTGCACGCGCTGCGGGGAGCTCGTTCACAACGGCCGCGAGGTCGTCGTCGACGGGCGGTCGTTCTGCAAGAAGTGCGCGGGCGAGCACGTGTACTACCGCGAGCTGCGCCGCCTTTCGCCCGACCAGGTCGCCGGCGGGGTCGGAACGCTTGGGGCCGGTTCCCATGAAGTTTAGCCCGGTCGACCGCATGATGCAGCTCGGCGTGGTCCCCGCGCTGACGCGCCACGTCAGGGAGGAGTTCCCCCAGGCGTCAGCGTCCCTCTGGCAGCGGGCGGCCAAGGCCGAGCACCGCCGCATGGTCCGTGGGTGCGCGGAGCCCGCGGGCGACGGGCCCTTCGCGCGCCAGGCGCACGCCGCGGTCTCGCTCGCCGCGCTGCTGCTCGCGTTCCACGAGTCGGCCCCCGAGGGGTGCGAGGTCGACGTGGCGTCCTTCGGGCGCATGGTCGACATCGCGCTCGCGACGCCCATCGTGCACATGTCGTTTTCCGCCGGCGACCCCTTTGCCGAGACATCAACCAGGGAGCTCGAGCGCCTGATCGCGACCCACGGCATGCCGGCGGCGCCCGGACGCTGGTGCGGCCGCCTCCGCCTCGAGGGCGGGAGCGCCGCAGGCGACCAGGCGATAGCCTGCACGGTCGAGCGCTGCGGGCTGCTGCCGCTCGCCGTGCAGGAAAAACGGTTCTACCTGCTCGAGAAGCTCTGCAAGATCGAGGCGGTCCAGGCGGCGGCGTGCGGGGCGCGCCTGTCGTGCGCGTCGTGCATCGCCAAGGGCGACCCGCAGTGCGAGCTGCGCTGCACCCGGGGGTAGGATGCCTATGGAGACGCTGTTCACCCAGTTCGACGAGGCGAAGCGCAACGAGAACGCGCCTCTGGCTGTCCGCGTGCGCCCGCGAACGCTCGACGACTACCACGGGCAGGAGCAGGCGGTGGGCCCGGGCACGTGGCTCCGCAACGCCATCGAGAACGACGCGCTGAGCTCGATCATCCTCTACGGACCCGCCGGCACGGGCAAGACGACGCTCGCGCGCATCATCGCCAACGCGACGAGGGCGGAGTTCGTCGAGGTCTCCGCGGTGGGAGGCACCGTGAAGGACCTCCGCCGCGAGATCGAGGCCGCCGAGCAGCGCCTGCTCGCCCGCGATCGGCGGACCATCCTGTTCGTCGACGAGATCCACCGCTTCAACCGCGGCCAGCAGGACGCCCTGCTCCATGCGGTCGAGAACCGCACGGTCGTGCTCGTCGGCGCGACGACCGAAAACCCGTACTTCGAGGTCAACCAGGCCCTGCTCTCGCGCTCTCGCGTCGTCGAGCTCACGACGCTGTCCGACGGGGACATCTCGGCCATCCTCGACCACGCCCTCGCGTCGCGCGACGGGCTCGCCGGCCGCTTTTCGCTCGAGCCGGACGCGCGCGACGCGATCTGCCTGCTCGCCGGCGGCGACGCCCGCGCGGCGCTCACCACGCTCGAGCTCGCGTCCCAGCTTGCCGCAGGCCGCGGCGCCGCGGGGGACGGCGCCGTCCCCGTCACGGCAGCGGACGTGCGCGACGCGGTCCCGGTGCGCGCGCAGCGCTACGACAAGGGGGGAGACGAGCACTACGACGTCGTGTCCGCGTTCATCAAGTCGATGCGCGGCAGCGACCCCGACGCGGCGCTCTACTACCTCGCGCGCATGCTCGAGGGGGGAGAGGACCCCAAGTTCATCGCGCGCCGCATCTTCATCCTTGCGAGCGAGGACGTCGGCAACGCCGACCCCCAGGCGCTTTTGGTCGCCGAGGCGGCCTTCAAGGCGACCGAGGTGATAGGCATGCCCGAATGCCGGATCAACCTCGCCCAGGCGGCCGTCTACATCGCGCTCGCGCCCAAGAGCAACGCGAGCTACCTCGCGCTCGCCCGCGCCGTCGACGACGTCAGACGGGCCCCGGCGCGGGCCGTCCCCAACCATTTGCGCGACCGCCACCGCCCGGGGAGCGATGCCTACGGCGACTACCTCTATCCCCACGACTACCCGGGGCACTGGGTCGAGCAGCGCTACCTGCCCGACGGTCTCGAGCGCGGATGCTTCTACCGGCCGGGGAGCATCGGCTGGGAGCAGTACCGCTGCGAATACGCCCGCAGGACGGTGGGCGGCGAGCTGGTGATCGGCGCGGCGGCGGACGCGCCCGACCGGCCGGACGGCCGCGCCGAGGCGGCGGACGCGCCTTCGTTCCCCTCCGAGGACCCCGCCTCCCCGCCTCCCCGCGCCACGTAGCCGCGGGGGCTGCCTCGGCGGCTCCGCAACAACCTGTAGGTTGCGTGGAAGGGCGCGAGACGGGGGTATAGTACGCATGCAAACCGTGCAAAGGGGGATGGAATGGACATCTTGACCGTGGCGCTCGTCCTGCTGGTCCTCGCCGGCGTCTGGCTCGTCGTCGAGCTCGTCGTGTCGGTGCGCAAGGCCCGTCCGCTGATCGACGAGGCCGCGAAGGCCGTGGGCGAGGCGCGTCCGGTGATCGCGCACGTCGACGAGCTCGTCGGGGAGGCCAGGCCCGTCGTCGAGCGCCTGGGGCAGGCGGTCGACGAGATGAGGCCCGGCGCCCAGCAGGTCGCCCCCGTCCTCGAGCAGACGACGAACGCGATCGGCGCCCTGACGGGCAACCTCCAGCGGCTCGACGCGATACTCGGCGACGTCTCGCGCATCTCGAAGACGGCCGGCAACGCCACGACGGCGGTCGGCGACGCCGCGGAGAGCATCGCGTCGAAGGCGAAGACGCTGTTCTCGCGCGGCAGGGCGGCCGCGCGCGCGAGCATGCCCGCGTCGAGGGAGACCGCCCGCGTGGAGCCGACCTACGCCGAGGTCGCCGACGCGGCGCCCGACGGCGTCGAGGTCGTCGATGCGGATCCCGGCTACTTCACCTATCCCGAAGACGGAGCCGACGAGGCGCGCACGCCGCGAGGATAGCGCTTCGCCCGCGACACGATACGAGGAGAGTAGATTTCCATGCAGCATTCCAGGGAGCCGATCGAAACCACCGTGCTCGAGGTCCCGGCGCTTCCGCGCTACGCGCGCGTCGTGCGTATGACGGCGGCCAACCTTGCCTCGATCGCCGGCCTCAACGTCGACGACGTCGACGACGTCCGCATGGCCGCCGAGGAGGCGTTCGTCTACGCGTGCGCGACCGGCGTCTCCGGGACGCTGCGCGTCGAGTTCTCCATCGGGCCCGACGGGCTCGCCATGGACTTCGAGCTCGGAGAGCAGCCGGTGACCGAGGACGACCGCGAGCCCGCCCTCGTGTACGCCGCGTTCATCCTCGAGGCGATGTGCGACGAGTGCGTCATCGGCGACGCGCCCGACGGCCGCATGCACCTCTACAAGGGGATCGGTGGCGAAGATGCCCGCTGAGAACCGCACCGGCCAAAAGCTCGTGTGGGACAAGACGCGCACCCGCGAGCTGTTCAGGCGCTACAAGAGGGAGGGCGACGAGGAGGCGCGCGAGCAGCTCATCGTGAACCACCTGAACCTCGTGCGCTTCCTGGCGGCCAAGTTCAACAACCGCGGCGAGCCGCTCGAGGACCTTGTGCAGGTGGGCACCATCGGCCTCATCAAGGCCATCGACCACTTCGAGCCCGAGCGCGGGCTCGAGTTCACGACGTACGCCACCCCCACGATCCTCGGCGAGATCAAGCGGCATTTCCGCGACAAGGGCTGGTCGGTCCGCGTCCCCCGGCGCCTGCAGGAGCTTTCCGCGAAGGTGAACCAGGCGACCGACACCCTGACGCAGCAGCTCCAGCACACGCCGACGGTCGACGAGATCGCCGACTTCCTGGGTGCTTCGGTCGACGAGGTCCTCGAGGCGATGGAGTCCGGCGAGGCGTACTCGAGCGTCCCTCTCGAGGTCGGCGGTTCAGACGAGGACGACATGCCGAGCGTGATCGACCGCTACGGCCAGACCGACGAGGACCTCGCCTCCTCGGACGACCGCATGGTGCTCGACCGCGTCCTGCGCGAGTTCACGCCCAAGGAGCAGGAGGTCGTCCGCCTGCGCTTCGTGCTCGGCCTCACCCAGGCCGAGATCGCCGACAAGCTCGGCATCAGCCAGGTGCAGGTCTCGCGCCTTTTGAGAAGGACGCTGAAGCGCATGCAGGAGAAGATCTCTCCGAACGAAGGCGGGTACTGATGGGCGCCAACCGCGAGGGAGGCACGCCGACGGCGCACGTGCCCTCTGCAACGTTCACCGAGCCGGGCTCGCCGGAGTGGAACGAGGCGATGGACATCCGACTGCGCCGCTACGGCTCGCGCGCCGTCCGCGTCTGGGGCTACATCGGCATCGGCATCATCATCATCGCCGTGTCGCTCGCCTTCGGCAGGATCTGGGACGCCCTCTCGGTCCTGTTCGCGGGCGCCCTCATGGCGTTCATCTACGCCCCGATCGTGAACTTCCTCGACCGCCGCTTCCACGTGCCGCGCCTGCTCGGCACGCTCATCGGCCTGCTCGTCCTCGCCGTCGTCGCCCTGCTCCTGTTCGTCGCCATGCTGCCGCCCATCACCGACCAGGTGGTCGCCCTCGCCAAGGCGATCCCGGGCTACGTGGGCGACGTGCAGCAGACCTGGGACAGCCTCGTCGCCTACTTCGACCGCCTCGACCCCGCCGTGCGCGACCAGATTTCCTCGATGCTCGTCGATTTCGGCCAGTCGGTCGAGCGCATCGGCAGCACGCTCGTCTCCGCCGTCGGCGACGGGCTGCTTCGCGGCGTCTCGGGCACCGTCTCGGCCGTCGTGTCCTTCTCGATGGCCGTCGTGGTCTCGTTCTGGCTCGCAAAGGATTTCCCGCGCATCGAGCACGAGCTGTCGACCATCGCGGGCCCGCGCGTGGGCAACGACTACCGCATCGTGACGTCGGTGTTCGGCCGCTCGCTCGGCGGCTACCTGAAGGGCCTGCTCATCACGTCGTCCTGCACGGGCCTCATTGCGGGCGTCGGCTACTGGATCCTCGGGGTTCCCTACTCGGGGCTGCTCGGCCTCACCACTGCGGTCCTCAACGTCATCCCCTATATCGGCCCCTGGGTCGGCGGCGGGCTGGCGTTCATCGTGGGCCTCACCGTGGGATGGGGCCCCGCCATCCTGTCGATCGTCATCACGGTGTGCGCCCAGCAGTTCACCGACTCGTTCGTTTCCCCCAAGGTCATGCAGTCCGCCGTGTCGCTGCACCCGGCCCTGGTGATCATCGCCCTCGTCGCGGGCGGCTCGATCGGCGGCATCGTCGGCATGATCCTCGCCGTGCCCCTCACCGCCGCCGTCAAGGGCGTCTTCGTCTACTACTTCGAGAAGAAGACGGGGCGCCAGCTCGTCAGCAAGGACGGCGCCATCTTCAAGGGCGAGCGCTTCTGCGACGCTGAGGGCAACCCGCGCCCGGCCTGCGACGCTCTGGGCGTCGACATCGAGGGGGACAAGGGCGTCCCGCCGCGCATCCGCGAGGAGGTCGCCCGCAAGCGCGCCGAGCAGGCGGGCTCCGACCGCGTCCCGCCAGACCCCGCGGATTCCGCCGCGGCCGGCGGGGCGGAGCCGCCCGACGAGGGGGCGGCCGAGCGGGACAGGCCTGCGGGGGAGTAGCGTCCGCGCCCCGCGTTCGGTTGAGAAACTGTGGAACCGGCGCCCCTGCGGCGGGCTCATCGCGGGCCTGCCGCATATCACGCGCGCCACGACGTTAAACTGTGAAGCCATATGTGCGCATGGTCGCGCCTCCCGCATGGGACGGCGCATAGGTAAAGGAGACAGGTACGTTGAAGTCCGCTGAAATCCGCGAGCTCTTCCTCAAGTTCTTCGAAGAGAAGGGCTGCCGCCGCGTCGCGTCGTCCTCGCTCATCCCCGACGACCCGTCGCTGCTTCTGGCCAACGCCGGCATGAACCAGTTCAAGCAGTACTACCTTGGCAAGAAGACCATGGAGGAGATCGGCGCGTGCTCCTGCCAGAAGTGCCTGCGCACCAACGACATCGACGACATCGGCAAGGACGGCCGCCACCTCTCGTTCTTCGAGATGCTCGGCAACTTCGGCTTCGGCGGCTACACCAAGCGCCAGGCGTGCGAGTGGGCGTTCGAGTTCATCACGAGCCCCGACTACCTGGGCCTGCCGCTCGATCGCCTCTACTTCACCATCTTCACCACCGACGACGACGCCCACGACATCTGGCGCGACCTCGGCGTCCCCGAGGACCACATTTCCCGCCTGGGCGAGGACGACAACTTCTGGGCCGCCGGTCCCACCGGCCCCTGCGGCCCCTGCTCCGAGATCTACTATGACCAGGGCGCCGAGGTCGGATGCGGCAGCCCTGACTGCAAGCCGGGTTGCGACTGCGACCGCTACCTCGAGTTCTGGAACCTCGTTTTCACGCAGTACGACCGCCAGGAGGACGGCTCCATGCCGGAGCTGCCGCACCGCAACATCGACACCGGTATGGGCCTCGAGCGCATCACGGCGATCATGCAGGGCAAGTCGGCCAACTACGACGGCGACCTCATGCGCGGCCTCATCACCCTCGGTGAGCGCCTGACCGGCAGGGCATACGGCGAGGACCCCAAGACCGACATGTCGCTGCGCATCCTCGCCGACCACGGGCGCGCCGTCACCTTCATGATCGGCGACGGCATCCTCCCCTCCAACGAGGGCAGGGGCTACGTCCTGCGACGCCTTCTGCGCCGCGCGGTCTACCACGCCCGCATGCTCGGCGTCGAGGGGGCCTTCATCGGTTCCTACGTCGACGAGGTGGTGCGCGAGATGGGCTCCGCCTATCCCGAGATCGTCGAGAACGCCGACCTCATCCGCCGCATCGTGCGCTCCGAGGAGGACCGCTTCTCGGTGACGCTGCGCACCGGGTCGGCCTACCTCCAGGAGGCGCTCGGCAAGCTTCTGTCCGGCGCGACGCTCGACGGGTCGACCGCCTTCAAGCTGCACGACACCTACGGCTTCCCCTTCGACCTCACGGTCGAGATCGCCGAGGCGGCGGGCCACGGCGTCGACCACGACGGCTTCGAGTCCGAGATGCAGGCCCAGCGCGAACGCGCCCGCTCCCAGGTCAAGGACGTCGTCTGGGGCAAGTTCGACACCGTGTGGGTCGCCCTCGCCGACAAGTTCAAGAGCGACGAGTTCGTCGGCTACGGCGAGGACTCCTGCGAGACCGAGATCCGCGCCCTCGTGGCCGACGAGGCGGCCGTCGACGAGGCGTCCGCGGGAGGCGAGGTCGACGTCTTGCTTCCCCGCACGCCGTTCTACGGCGAGAAGGGCGGCCAGGTGGGCGACACCGGCACCATCGAGGGCGACGGGTTCAAGCTCCAGGTCCTCGACACCACCTTTGCGGAGAAGGTCCTCACCGTGCACCGCTGCAAGGTGCTGTCGGGCACGGTGCACGTCGGCGACCCCTGTCGCGCCTCGGTCGACCGTATGCGCCGCGCCCGCATCGCCCGCAACCACACCGCGACCCACATCCTGCACGCCGCCCTGCGCCAGGTGCTTGGGACGCACGTCAACCAGGCGGGCTCCCTCGTCGCCCCCGACCGCCTGCGCTTCGACTTCACGCACTTCCAGGCTATGACGCGTGCCGAGATCGAGGAGGTCGAGCGCATCGTCAACGCCAAGGTGATGGCCGCCCTTCCCGTCTCCGCGAAGACGATGGGGATCGAGGCAGCGCGCGCCTCGGGGGCTATGGCACTGTTCGGCGAGAAGTACGGCGACGAGGTCCGCGTGGTCGACGTCGAGGGCTTCTCACGCGAGCTGTGCGGCGGCACCCATGTTGCCAACAGCGCCGAGATCGGCCTGTTCAAGGTCGTCTCCGAGGGTTCCGTCGCCGCCAACGTGCGCCGCATCGAGGCGGTCACCTCGTTCGACGCGCTTGCGCACCTCAACGAGGAGGAGCGCGTCCTCAACGAGGCGGCCGACGCCCTCAAGGTCCCCGCGCGCGACGTCGCGAAGCGCGTCGCCGAAAACCTGGCGACGATCAAGGCCTACGAAGATGCCGAGAAGAAGGCCAAGGCCGCTTCGGCTGCCTCCCAGGTCGACGCCGTCCTCGACGCCGTCCTCGACGCCGGCTACCCCGTCGCCGTGGCCCGCATCGACGGGCTCGACGCCGAGGGTCTGCGTGAGGTGTGGGACCTGGTGCGCGACCGTCTGGGCGAGTCCGGGGCGTGCGTCTTGGGCACGGTGACCGATTCCGGCTCCCCGCTGCTCATGGCGGCCGGCACCGACGAGGCGGTTGCCCGCGGGTTCAACGCCGGCTCCGTCATCAAGGCGATTGCAAAGGCGGTCAAGGGTGGTGGCGGCGGCCGTCCCCAGATGGCGCAGGCGGGCGGCAAGGACGCCTCAGGCCTCGACGGCGCCCTCGACCAGGCCCGCACCCTGCTCACGGCGGGTGCATAGGGCGTGCGCGCCATCGCACTCGACATCGGGCAGAAGCGTGTCGGCGTCGCGTACGCCGACACGGCCCATGGCGTCGCGCTGCCGCTCAAGGTCGTCGCGCTCGCCGACGTCGAGGGCATGGCGGCGCCCTTCAAGACGATATTGGAAGACTATGAGCCCGAGATGCTCGTCGTCGGCCGCCCCCTCACCATGGCGGGGGAGAGCGGACCGCAGGCGCAGCGCATAGAGGGCATAGCCCGGGGAGTGGCACGGCGCACCGGACTCGACGTCGAGTTCGTCGACGAGCGCCTCTCGTCAACCCAGGCAAAGCGCATCCTGCACGAGCAGGGTCTGACCGAACGCCAGATGCGCGGCAAGCTCGACTGCATCGCCGCCTCTCTGTTCCTCCAGACCTGGATCGACAGGCGCGCGCACGAGACGATGGGAGACTCATGAGCCTCAAACCGATCGACCCCCGCCAACTCAGGTCCAACGACGTCGAGCAGGGCTCGGGAGCCCGGTTCGACAACAGCGCGCGTGCGATGAACCACTACGGGTCGTCCCAGCGCAGAAGGCCGTCGGACGCGCTTTCACCCGATTCGACCGGCGCCATGAGGACCTACGCGGCGCATGCGGGCTCCGCGGTGCCCCGGGACAGAAGGAAGACGCTGATTGTCGCCGCGGCCATCGTCGTGCTCCTCGCGGCGATGGGGGTCGGCATCGTGCTCGGCGTCCGCAGCTGCTCCGAGGCGCCCTCCGAGGTCCAGCTCGAGGGGAGCGTCACCCTGACGATCCCGAGCGGCTACGGCGCGGGCGACATCTCCCAGATTCTGCGCGACAACGGCGTCATCGCAAGCACCACGGAGTTCATGCAGACCGTGACCCAGCTCGACGCCGGCGAGGCGCTCAAGGCGGGAACGTACACGTTCGACCGCGGCGCAGACTACAGCTCGATCGTCGAGATGCTCGTCCAGGGCCCCGAGGCTTCGGGCGTCTCGCTCACGATCCCCGAAGGCCTCACCATCGAGCAGACCGCACAGCGCGTCGAGGAGGTGCTCGGGATACCCGCCGCCGACTTCCTCGCCCAGGCCAAGGCCTCCAACTACGTCGGCGAGTTCACGTTCCTCGCGAACGCCTACAACGACTCACTCGAGGGCTTCCTCTTCCCGCTCACCTACACCTTCGCCGAGGGGGTGACCGCCGACACGGTCATCCGCACCATGCTCCAGCAGTTCCAGACCGAGACCGCCTCGCTCAACTGGAACACGGTCTCCCTCGCCGACGGCACGGTACTCAGCCAGTATCAGATTCTCGTCCTGGCGTCGCTCATCGAGCGCGAGACCGCGGTCGCCGACGAGCGCCCGCTCGTCTCCTCCGTCATCGTGAACCGCCTCAACGCCGGCATGCCGATCCAGATCGACGCCGTCATCGCCTACGTCCTCAACAAGAGCGACCTCATCACTAACGACGACCTTGCGACTGTCGCCTCCCAGCATCCCGAGTGGGACATCTACAACAACACCGGGTTGCCGCCGGCGCCGATCTGCTCGCCGTCTCTCGATTCCATCCAGGCGGCGCTCGCCCCTGCGGCGACCGGCTACCTCTACTACGTCGCGGCGCCCGCGCTGGACGGGACCCACACGTTCTGCACCACCGACGAGGAGTTCGCGGCGGCCTTCGCCGCCTACAACCAGGCCGCGGGCATAGCGTAGCGGGGCCGTCGCGATGGGATTTTTGACCCCGATGCGCTACGTGGAGAACGTCACGGTCGTCGACCTCGACGAGCAGAGGCGCGCCGGCAAGCGCGCGCTTCTGCTCGACCGCGACAACACCATCGTGCCGCGCGACACCAAGGTCGTCCCGTACGAGGTCGCATGCTGGCTCGGACGGGCCCGCGAGCTCGGCTTCGCCCTGTGCTTCGTCTCCAACAACTGGGCGCGCAACGTCCGCCCCGACGCCGACGCGTTCGGCGCCGCCCTGGTCTCGCGAGCTGCCAAACCGCTTCCCTTCGCCCTGTGGCACGCCCTGCGCAAGCTCGGCGTCAGGCGCGCGGAGGCGCTGCTTCTGGGCGACCAGGTCTTCACCGACCTGCTCGGCGGCAAGCTCGCCGGCATCGACACGGTGCTCGTCCAGCCCCAGACCGAGGTCGACCTCGCCCACACCCTCGTGCTGCGCAAGTTCGAGGCCCGCGTGCTCGACGGCCTCGAGCCCGAGCGGCACGCGGGCGCCTCCCGCTAGGGGCGCCGTGGGGACCGTCGGGCACATCCCGTCCGACCCTGCGGCGGGCGCGCTTGCGGCTGCGCTGTCCGCCCTGCTTCTTGTATGGTTCGCCGTTTGCTGCGCGGCAATCTCGGTTTATGACCTCAGGTCCCGGCGCATTCCCAACGCGCTCGTCGCCGCCTGTGCGATAGGGGCCTGCGCTCAGGCCGTTTTGCACGACCTCGCGGGGCTCGGCGTCCTTCCGTCCCTGCCCCCTGCGCCGCAGCGCCTCGCCTGGGCCCTCGCGACGCTGCTCGCCGGCTTCGGCTTCGAGGCGCTGTGGCGGCGCATGCACGATGGGTCGCACGGCATGGGCTACGGCGACGTCAAGTTCGCCGCCGCGCTCGCCCTGTGGGTCGGGCCGATGATACCCGCCCTCGTCTGCGCCGCCTGCCTCGCGGCGGCCCTCGCCGGTGTTGCCACCCGCCGCAGGGCCGTGCCGCTCGGGCCGTTCCTCGCCCTGTCTTCTGGAGCCTGTCTGCTCGTATCGCTGACGCCGTGATGCCGCCGCATGAACCGGCGGGCATGGTGGTAGAATCGCTGCGGAAACGAACATGGCCGCCAGGACCGAAAGGGGCGGCGCACACGGACGGCGCATGCTATGGAAGATCACCTCGACGGCGGGGGCTACACACGGCACGAAGGCTGTGACCATATCTTCTTCATCGGCTTCCTCGGTGCGGGGAAGTCGACGGTTGCGCGCAACCTCGGCAGGCTCTTCAACCGCCGCCACCTCGACACCGACCGCATGGTGGTCCACCGCGAGCACGCCTCGGTCGCCGAGCTGTTCCAGACGGTGGGGGAGGAGCGCTTCCGTCACTACGAGCGCCAGGTCCTCGAGCAGCTCTCCCACGAGAAGAGCTGCCTCGTGTCGTGCGGGGGCGGCATCGTCGAGCGTGCGGACAACGTCGCCCTCATGCGCGGCATGGGGAAGGTCGTCTTCCTCGACCTGGACCTCGACGAGGCCCTGTCGCACATCTGCCATCCCGAGATTCGCCCCGATCTGGGGGACTACGCCCACTCCCAGGCGCTGTTCGCCCACCGGCTGCCCCTGTACCGCGCAGCCGCCGACTACACGGTCGACATACGCGGCCTGTCCTTTTCCGACGTCGCCTACAAGGTTGGCGGCATGCTGTACGAAGAAGGCCTGCTCTGACAAGGAGGACGCAAGATGTCTCTCGAACGGCGCATTGAACGCGTTCGCGACCTCATGGAACGGCGCGGCTACGACGCCCTGGTGCTGCGCAACAACCCCGACCTGCGATGGCTCACGGGCGCGGCGCGCGTCTTCGATTCCGAAAGCGCGCACACCGCCTTCATCACCCGCGACGGGCTGTGGCTGCACACCGACTCCCGCTACTACAACGCCTTCTGCGAGCGCATGGGCGCCGCAACGCCGTGGAGCGTCGACATGGACGTCTTCGACGCGCCGGCATGGGTCGCTCGCCGGGTCGCCGCGAGCCGCGCGCGCGTCGTCGCGATCGAGGACACCGTGACGCTCGCCTTCGCCGATGCCCTGGAGCGCGAGCTCGCCGACGCGTCACTGTCGTGCCTGATGCCCCGCCTCCACAACGACCTCGTCTGGATGCGCGCGGTTAAGGAGCCCGAGGAGATCGAGGCGATGCGTGCGGCGCAGCGGGTCACCGACGCTGCGTTCGACCACATGTGCTCGTATATCCAGCCCGGGATGACCGAGATGGAGCTGCGCGTCGAACTCGACAACTTCATGCTCACCCACGGCGCCGACGCCCTCGCATTCGACTCGATCGTCGCCTCCGGGCCCAACTCGGCAAACCCCCATGCGATCCCCGGCCAGCGCAAGGTCGAGGTCGGAGACTTCGTGCTCATGGACTACGGCGCTGCGGTCGACGACTACAAGAGCGACATGACGCGCACCGTCGTGGTCGGCGAGCCGAGCGACCGCCAGCGCGAGATCTACGACCTCGTGCGCCGCGTCCACGAGGCGTGCGCCGCCTCGGTCCGCGCGGGCGTCGCGGGGGAGGACGTCCACAACCTCGCTGTGCGCCTGATAGCGGAGGCGGGCTACGGCGACTGCTTCAAGCACGGTCTGGGGCACGGCGTCGGCGTCGAGATCCACGAGATGCCGCGCTTCGGCCGCAACTTCCCGCACGCCGTCGAGGCGGGGAGCGTCGTGACCATCGAGCCCGGCGTCTACGTCCCCGGGTTCGGCGGCGTCCGCCTCGAGGACTACGGCGTGGTGACCGAGGCCGGCTTCGAGCCCCTCACGGCATCGACCCACGAGCTCGTGGTGATTCAGCCGCGATAGAGGTACGGGTATTGTAAGCCGGTCCTCCTGTGGGATAAAATTTATTAGTTGGACAGTGCGCGTCCCGCACGGCGGTCGCGCAGACGATTGAAAGGCGTATCTGTGGCTACACTGGGAATCACCGATCTTAAGGCCGGCCTCGGCGTCAACATCAAGGGCAAGGACTGCGTCATCCTCGAGGCCCAGCACGTCAAGCCGGGCAAGGGCAACACCTACGTGCGCACCAAGTACAAGGACATCCGCACCGGTCGCGTGAACGAGGAGAACTTCCAGCAGTCCGCGAAGTTCGAGAGCGTCCGCATGGAGACCCGCGAGATGCAGTACCTGTACAACGACGGCGACTCCTTCTGGTTCATGGACAACACGACCTACGAGCAGATGCCCGTCGAGCAGGACCTCGTCGGCGATCAGGCCAAGTGGCTCAAGGAGAACGACGTCTGCCTGATGCAGTACGCCAACGGCGTCCTGTACATGGTCCAGCCCCCGATGTTCATCGAGGTCGAGATCACCGAGACCGAGCCCGGCTTCAAGGGCGACACGGTCCAGTCCGGCACCAAGCCCGCCGTCATCGAGACCGGTGCGAGCATCCAGGTGCCCATGTTCCTCAACGTGGGCGACCGCATCAAGGTCGACACGCGCGAGGGCAAGTACGTCTCCCGCGTGTAGCGCGAGCATCGCAGCGACGCCACTTTGAACCGCCCGGGCAGGAACAGGCTGCCCGGGCGGTTTTTTGCACACGGTCGATTGTGACGGGTTTGACGTCAAAACTGGCGCCGCAAGCCGATGAACTGTATGATTTGATATTAAAGAACACCTTACGCGTTTTAAAGGCGCAGTTCGTTCCAACGGAGGTCGCCGACATGGCAGCATCCTATCGCAGCATTGCCCGACCGGCCACGGCGGAGGTCGTCGAGCGCAAGAGCCGTTTCATCGGCCTTGCGCACCCCGCCTCGTCGGAGGAGGAGGCGTTCGCCGTCCTCGAAGGCGTGCGCGCCGACAACCCCGAGGCGCGCCACAACGTGTGGGCGTACCTGCTCCAAAGTGGCCGCGAGCGGTGCTCCGACGATGGGGAGCCGCAGAAGACCGCCGGCCTCCCCACCCTCGAGGTCCTGCGGCGCAGCGGCCTGAGCGACCTCGTCCTCGTTACGACCCGCTATTTCGGCGGCATCCTCCTCGGGACGGGCGGCTTGGTGCGCGCTTACACCCAGGCAGCCCAGGAAACCTTGGCGGCTGCCGAGCAGGTCGAGTACACGAGCTGCGTCGAGGTGGTCTGCCGGCTTCCCTACAACCTGTATGAACAAGCCCGTCGCATGGCCGTCGATGCGGGCGGTAAACCGGGCGAGGCGGCCTTCACGAACGAGGTCGAACTGCCGGTCGTCTTCCGCGAAGGGGAGCACGCCGCCTTCGTCGCGGCGCTCGGGGAGCTTGCGCGAGGAAAGGACCTGTGCACGGTGGGCGCCCCGCAGTTCCGCGCGTTCTAGGGCGCATGGCATAGCCCCGGGCCCCGAGCGCCGCGCAGTGCCTCAGGCCCTACAGCTCCACGCCGACCAGCACGCTCTCGGGCAGCAGGTCGACGCCGAAGCGTTCGCGCACGCCGTCGCGCACGGCGCGGGCGAGCTCGACCACGTCGGAGGCGCGTGCGGCCCCGCGGTTCGTGAGCGCCAGCGTGTGCAGACGGCTCAACGTCGCCGCAGATCGCTCGCCGTGGACGCCGTAGCCCTTCGGGAACCCGGCGTGGTCGATGAGCCATGCCGCGGACGTCTTGACCTTTCCGGCCTGTCCGGCGGGGTAGCGGGGGGCGTCGTCGGGCAGCAGGCGGGCCGCGTCGGCCTCGTCCAGGACCGGGTTGGTGAAGAACGAGCCGCTCGACCAGCGGTCGTAGAGGGGCGCCGGGCCTTCGGGGTCGGGGTCGGCGACCATGCCCTTGGCGGCGCGGACCTCGAGCACCGCGTCGCGAATCTCCGGAAGCGGCATGCGCGCACCGACCTCGCAACCCAAGGCATGCGCGAGCTGCGCGTGCGAGATCTCGCCCTCACCGGTTTCCCCCAGCGCAAACGTCGCGCCGAGCACGACCCAGCGCGGCGTGGGCGCCCAGGGCCCGCCGACCTCCTCGAGCGAGCGGCGCAGCATCGACGTGCGGTAGCCCAGGCCGAGGTCGGCGGCCGCATAGTCGCGCACCGAGCCGTCCGAGCGGTCGAGCAGCCGGGCGGAGACGAGGGCGGCCCCCATTTCCTGACCGTACGCTCCGAGGTTCTGCATGACGGCCGAACCGATCTGCCCAGGGATGCCGCTCAGCGCCTCGATGCCTGACAGGCCCCCGTCCACCGCATGCGACACGAGCGCGTCCCACGCGGTGCCCGCGGAGGCCTCGACGAGCACCGCCCCGCCGGGCCCGCCGCCGACGGTGCGGATCGAACCGCGTGCCGTCCGCACCACGACGCCGTCGAACCCCGCGTCGCCCACCACGACGTTCGAACCCCCGCCGAGCACGAAGAGCGGCAGCCCCTCCCGGTCGGCGCGGCGGACGGCGTCGACAAGCTCCTCGGGCGTGCCCGTCTCGACGAGGCAGGCAGCCGCCCCGCCGACGCGCATCGTGGTGTAGGGCGCGATGGCGACACCGTGCCGTGCATTCGGAAAGTCGGGGAACGTATCCACGGATGAGCTCCTTCGAACGGGGCCGCCTTGATGCGGCAACGCGTCTATTCTAGGGCAAACCGCCCCTCTTGCCGACCGGATCGGGGCATGGCCAAGCAAAAGGATACAGCCCTGCTGCCCGAAAGTTGCGTCGATTGCGCGACGCGGCGCGCCGAGCGCGCGGGGTTGTGCGATTATGGAACGGTAAAACCGAAAGGAGGGACAGGCATGAGGCGGGGCGAGACGTATGGGCTGGGCAGGTTCAGCAGGCGCGCGCGGTTGCTGCGCGAGCAGGGCTGGCCCGCCTCGCTCATCCCCGACGCCGCCCCGAACCCCTCGCGCGACCGCGTCGCGGCGTTCGACCCCGCGGCCGTCCCCCCCTATGCGCGCAAGGCGATCTCCGCCCTGAACGATGCCGGCAAGCAGGCGTTTCTCGTCGGCGGCTTCGTCCGCGACGTGCTGCGGGGCGCGCAGCCCCACGACGTCGACATCGCGACCGACGCCCTGTGGTACCAGACGCGCGACATCTTCATCGAGCGCGGCTTCCACGTGGTGGAGACCGGTGCGCACCACGGAACCGTCACCGTCTTCGTCGACCACCGCCCTGTCGAGGTCACGACGTTCCGGGCGGACGGGTCCTACAGCGACCACAGGCGCCCCGATTCGGTGCGCTACGTCCGCGACGTAGAAGAGGACCTCGCACGCCGCGACTTCACGGTGAACGCGATGGCATGGAGCCCCGATACGGGGATCGTGGACCCGTTCGGCGGGCGCAGCGACCTCGAACGCCGCCTGGTGCGCGCGGTGGGGAAGGCAGGCAGGCGCTTCGACGAGGACGCCCTGCGCATCATGCGGGGGGTGCGCTTCGCCTCAAAGCTCGGCTTCGACGTCGAGGAGCAGACCTCCGCGGCGATTCACGAGCACGTGGCCGACCTTTCGCTCGTGGCGCGCGAGCGCATCGCCGTCGAGTACGACGGCATCGTCTGCGGCCCGGGGGCCGTGGACGCCCTGCGCGCCTATCCCGACGTCGCCGCCTGCGCCGTACCTCCCGTCGCCGCCATGGTCGGCTTCGACCAGCGCAGCAGGTGGCACTGCCACGACGTGTGGGAGCACTGCCTGCACGCCTTGGGTGCGCTTCCCGACGACGCCGCGCCGCTCGTGCGCCACGTCGCGCTTTTGCACGACATCGGCAAGCCCGCAACCTTCACCGTGGGCGCCGACGGGCGCGGGCACTTCTACGGCCACGAGGAGCAGGGCGCCCGCATGCTGCGCTCCGTGCTCGCCAACCTGCGCTGGCGCAAGTCCGACATCGACCGGGCGTGCTGCCTCGTGCGGCTCCACGACCACCGCATCGACCCCACGCCCCGCGGTGTGAGGCGCATGCTCGCGCGCATCGGCTCGTCGTTTTCCGGGGCCGAGGCGTGCGCCTGCGAGCTCTTTGGGAACCTGCTTCAGCTCAAACGCGCGGACACCGTGGCCCACGACCCGTCGTGCACCTCGAAGCGGCTGCGCGAGATTGACGCCGTGGAAGCCGCCTTCGACGAGGTGTCCCGGTCCCAGTCGGCGTTCAACCTGGCGCAGCTCGCCGTGGGCGGTCGGGACGTCGTCGCGGCCGGGGTGCCGGCGGGCCCCGAGGTCGGCAGGATCCTCAAGCGCCTGCTCGCCCAGGTCATCGACGGGTCGCTTCCCAACGACCGCGTCGCCCTGCTCGCTCGCATCGCGTCCGATGCGGCACGGAGCGGCTAGGACAATATGCGCATATTGTTTGATGGCTGGCATTTTCCGGCGGTCTCGCTATACTATACGGGTTGCAAATCGGCGGTGCTCGGCACCGCGAGGTAGAGCGTTTCGAAGGGAACAACTTCAGTGGCTAACATCAAGTCCCAGATCAAGCGCAACAAGCAGGCCGAGAAGGCCCGTCTGCGCAACAAGGCCGTCAAGTCGGAGCTCAAGACCGCCGTCAAGAAGGTCCAGGCTGCCGTCGCCGCCGCCGACACCGAGGCTGCCAACGCCGCGGTGAAGCATTGCTATCACCTGTTCGACAAGGCTGTCGCCAAGGGCGTCATCCACAAGAACCAGGCCGCCAACCGCAAGTCCGGCGTGGCCAAGCTCGCCAACAAGATTGCCGCGTAGGCGTCTTCGGCATCGGATCGCCAGAAGGGGCGCTCGGCTCGGCCGGGCGCCCCTTTTTTGTGCGTACAAGCTTCCCGTATGCTCGATTGGCCGTCCTGCCTGCGCTTTTGCAGAATTCACCCGAAACGGGTTTATCGCGCGGAGCGCCTCCTGTGCGACAGTTCTCGCAGGGTAAAACCGCGCGCCGGCGTCAAGGGGACCCGGCGCGCACGCGAGAGATTGGAGCGCACATGTCCGGTATGACCCGTCGCTCGTTCGTGGGAATCGCGGCCGCAACCGGCGCCCTCGCCGCAACGCCCGTATTCGCCCTGGCGGACGACGCCGCCGAGCCCGCAACGTCGGCAGGCGGCGGCATCGAGGTCGGCGTCCCCGTCGACGCCCCCGCCACCACCGAAGACGTCGACGTCGTCGTCGTGGGGTCGGGCATCGGCGGGTTCTTCGCGTCGATGATCGCCAAGGAGCAGGCGCCCGACGCCTCCGTCGTCATGCTCGAGAAGAACGGTTGGCTCGGCGGCTCCACCAACCTGGCCGAGTGCAACGGCCCCCAGAAGAACCAGGACGACCTCGCTGCCCGCAAAGGCGGCTACAGCTCGGCGTCCAACACCAACTTCATCGCCAACTCGATACTGCACTACGAGCGCCTGAGGGAGGCCGGCAGCAACGCCGACTGGCTGTTCGGCAAGCACGGCTGCGGCTACTACCAGGCCGGCGTCACCTTCTACGACGGCGGCAACGGCACCTCGGCCATCAACACCCTCACGCCGATCGCGGAGGAGGAGGGCGTCGACATCCGCCTCAACGCGCGCGCCTTCGCCCTCATCTGCCCCGACCCCTACACGGTCACCGGACTCCAGTACGTCGGCGAGGACGGGTCCGTCACGCAGCTCAACGCGAAGGCGATCGTGCTCGCCACGGGCGGCATGTCCACCAACAAGGAGCTGCTCGCGCAGTACTCGAGCCAGGACATGAGCAAGATCATCGGCTGGGGCGACGGCCAGGACGGCGACGGCCACCTCATGGCCGAGCAGACCGCCCACGGCCGCGCGAACCACCTGTGCGTCGCGTCGCTCTTCAACAACGTCGGCAACGGCACCGAAAGCCTCGCCTACAGCTCCCCGCTCGGCGTGGCGGCTTCGATGCAGTACAGCGACCTGTTCGTGAACGAGTACGGCATCCGCTTCTGCGACGAGTCGGGCGGCGGCGCCCTGGGCACCTCGCAGTCGGGCAAGCTCATCGAGAGCCAGGGATACGTGTTCTCGATCATGGACAGCTCCATGATCGAGAAGTACGAGGCGGGCGGCTGCACGCGGCACTACTCCGGCTTCGCCGACGCGTGCGTGGGCAACCCGATCGACCTGCAGTCCGAACTCGCCGACTATGAGGGCGTCGACTACATCCTGACCGCCGACACGCTCGATGAGCTCGCCGACAAGCTGGTCGAGAAGGTCCCGACCTTCGTGAAGGAGGACTTCCTCGCCGAGGTCGAGACGTACAACGGCTACTGCGCCGCGGGCGTCGACGAGACGTACGGCAAGGCGGCCGACTACCTGTGGCCCTGCGAGACCGGCCCCTTCTACGCGTTCCAGGTGTGCTCGGGCATGCTCAACACCTGCGGCGGCATCCGCATCGACCGCAACGCGCAGGTCTGCGACGACCGCGGCAACCCCGTGGCGGGGCTCTTCGCCGCCGGCGTGTGCACGAGCGGCTGGGACGGCGAGGTCTACGGCGGCGGCACGTGCCAGACCGTGGGCATGTGGGCCGGCTCCAAGGCGGCGCGCTACATCGTCGAGAACATCCTGGGCGGCACCGTCGCCGACAACTGGATGGGCGACGTCAGCCTGCAGGACCAGGCCGGCGGGCCCGGCGGCGGCGACGCCGCGAAGGGCGGCGAGGCGGCCGTGGGCGAGGCGTTCGAGGGTGCCGAGGGCGGAGAGCCGCCCGCGGAGGGCGGTGCCCCCGAAGGCGAGGGCGCACCTGCGGAAGGCGCCGAGCCCCCTGCGGAGGAGGGCGCCGCTGAGGCGTAGAAGCATCTGAGGCGGTCCGGCTGATTTTTCGCGCGGCGCGGCCAT